>REEV01000077.1 GCA_007694915.1 Cyanobium sp. PLM2.Bin73
TCTATGAGCTGTTCTACCGCTTCCGCGTAACCGACAACATCACCATCACCCCGGCCCTGTTCTACGCCGACGAACCCCGCAGCAACAGCTTCAACGACGCCTGGGGCGGCGTGATCCAGACCACCTTCCGCTTCTGATCAGACACCGTCTCATCGGTATCCCCGGCCCTCCCTGTGGAGGGCCTTTTTTCATGGCCGGAAGGTGGCACCCGCAGCACGCTGCTGGCAGGTCTGTTTTGTTGTGCGGATTCGAGCAAATCAAGTTCCACTTAACCGGGCCATAAACGGCTCTTAAGGCCTTCGTCGCCTTCCTCCAGTAGACCTAGGCAGCGGTCAGACAACTTCCAGTTCATGCAACCCATCCGCTTCTCCGCCAAGCCGAGGCAGCCCCGGCGTGTTCGCCGCTCCTCCCTCGCCATCACCGGGGGCGTGGTGTCGCTCTCCCTTCTGGCCACCGCCTGTGGTGGCGGCGGTGAGATCAAATCCCTGCCCAGCATCAACGGTGCCGGGGCTTCCTTTCCGGCTGCGGCCTACCAGCGCTGGGCAGGGGACTATGCGACCGAAACCGGCAACCAGGTGAACTACCAGTCGGTGGGCTCCGGCGCCGGCGTGCGCCAGTTCCTGGCAGGCTCGGTGGACTTCGGCGCCACCGACGAAGAACTCAGCGACGAGGATTTCAACTCAGGTGCAGCTGGCGAACGCGGCGCCGTGCAGATCCCGATGCTGGGCGGCACCATCCCGGTTGCTTACAACAACCCCGACTGCCCCGACCTCCAGCTCACCCAGGCCCAGGTGGCCGACATCTTCCTGGGCAAGATCACCAACTGGAGTGATCTCGGCTGCCCAGCTGCCGAGATCACGGTGGCCCACCGCAGTGATGGCTCCGGCACCACCTTCGCCTTCACCAACTCCCTGGCCTGCTTCTCCGAGGAGTGGAAGGACAAGGTGGGCGTGGGCAAGGCCGTGAACTGGCCCGTGGGCGTGGGCGGCAAAGGCAACGAGGGCGTGGCCGGCGTGATCGGAAACACCCCCGGTGCCATCGGCTACGTGAACCAGGCCTACGTGCGCGGCAACATCAAGGCGGCTGCTCTCCAGAACAAGGACGGCAACTTCGTGATGGCCAGTGGCGAGAGCGGCGCCGCCGCCCTCAACCAGGTGGTGCTCGACGAGCGCCTCGGTGGTGAAGACTGCAACCCCGCCGGTGCCGAGAGCTTCCCGATCGTGGCCTTCACCTGGATCCTGGGCTACAAGAGTGGTCAGGGCGCCGAAAAGGCCGAGGCGGTGCGCACCTTCCTCACCTGGGCACTGCAGGATGGCCCCCAGGCCACAGCCGCCGAACTGGGTTACGTGCCCATCACCGGTGATCTGCGCAAGCGCGCGCTGGCCGAGATCGAGAAGATCAAGGAGTAAACGGCTGTGCGTTGGCTGCGGCCAAACCCAGCAGCTGGCTGCACTCTCAACGCCAGATCCAAACGCAACATCCAAGGGGCTGCTCGCAGCCCCTTTTTTCTTGCGAACGGTCAACCATGACCTGGCCTTAACCAACAAAAAACCTTGATCAATCAGGCTTGATCTGCGTGATCTCCTCCCCATGGCTCGCCACCGCCAGTGCTCCGCCCTCCTGCTCACTGCTTCCCTGGCCCTGCTGAGCGGCTGTGGCGATCGCGTTGCCGACAGCACCGATTCAGGCGGTAGCGCCAGCCTCACCATCAGCGGCTCCAGCACGGTGTTCCCGGTGATCGAGAAGGCCATTGAGGGCTTTGCCAAAACCGAACGCGGCCGAGACGTGCGTGTGAAGCTCTCCGAGGTGGGCACCACGGGCGGCATGCGCGAGTTCTGCCAGGGCGCCATCCCGATCGCCAACGCCTCCCGGCCGATCAGCAGCGCCGAGCTCAAGGCCTGCGCCGACAAGGGCATCACCTTCATCGAACTGCCCCTGGCCTTCGATGCCCTCACCGTGGTGGTGCACGGCAACAACGACTGGGCCTCCGCCATCACCACCAAGGAACTCTCACGCACCTGGTCGAAGGAGGCCGAGGGCAAGATCAAGAATTGGCAGCAGATCAACATCGACTGGCCCGATCGGCCCCTGCGCCTCTGCGGCCCTGGTGACGACTCCGGCACCTTCGATTACTTCAACGAAGCCATCAACGGCGACAAGGCCAACTCCCGCAGCGATTTCGAGGGCAGCGAAGACGACAACGTGATCGTGGAGTGCGTGGGCAGTGACCCCAATGCCATGGGCTATTTCGGCTTTGCCTACTACCAGGCCAATCAGGATCGGCTCAATGCCCTGGCGATCGCCGGCGCCGACGGCATCGCCGTGGCCCCTTCGGTGGAATCAGCCCAGGACGGCAGCTACAAACCCCTGTCGCGGCCCCTGTTCATGTATGTGAACGACAAGCAGATGCGGGACGATGACACGATCCGCAGCTTCGTGGGCTTCACGGTGGGCAACGGCCTGCGCTTCGTGGAGGAGGCCGGCTACATCCCCCTGCCGGCCGACACCTACCGGCTGGTGGAAACCAAGCTCTACCGCCACATCCTCGGCACCTCCTTCGGCGGCGATCTGCCGATCGGCCTCACCATCGGTGAAGCCCTGCGCAAGAGCTTCGATGAGACCCGCAAGGAGGGCTACCGCTGATCAGGCACCGGCGGGCTGCAGTTGCCGCGGTGGGGTGGGCAGTCGCCTGCCAGAGAGGAAGGCCAGCCCCACCAGCAGGCAGGAGGCCCACAGACAGGCCTGCAGCCCGCCCACCAGGAACAGGGCCCCGGAGAGCAAGGTGCCCAGCAGGCGGCCGGCGGCGTTGGCCATGTAGTAGAAGCCCACGTTCAGGCTCACATCCTCCGCTTCGGTGTAGGCGAGAATCATGTAGCTGTGAATCGAGGAATTCATGGCAAACACCACCCCGAACACCATCAGTCCCACCACCACGGCGATACCTGGGTTGCCCACCTCACGCCACAGGCTGATGGCGATCAGCGCCGGAATCGCCGTCAGCACGGCCGCCCAGAACTGCACGGCGGGCGGACCGGGCGGCCGGTCGCTGCCCCAGGCCCGGCGCAGGCTGGGGGCCGAGCCCTGGATGATCCCGTAGCCGATCACCCACAGGCCCATGAAGCCGCCCACCTCCCAGAACTGCCAGCCCAGGCTGCTCTCCAGGAACACCGGCAGGGCCACCACAAACCACACATCGCGGGCACCGAACAGGAAGAAACGGGCCAGCGACAGCACATTGATGCCCTCACTCTTGGAGAGCAGGGACTTGAAAGCGGGCTTGGTCTTCATCTTGCCGATGTCCCGTGGCAGCAGCAGGGTGACCAGAAAGGCCAGGGCCAGCCAGCCAGCCAGGACGACCACGCCGGCGTTGAAGCCAACGGTGGTGAGCAGCACACCGCCCACAAAAAAGCCCAGGCCCTTGAGGGCATTCTTGGCGCCGGTGAGGATGGCCACCCAGCGAAACAACTGCCCCTCGCCTCGGCTGTGATCGTCGGGGGTTTCAGGAACCACCACGCGAATGGCGCTCTTGGCGCTCATCTTCTCGAGATCCTTGGCGATGCCGCTGAGGGCCTGGGCCGCCATCACCCACACCACCGAGAGCAGCCTGGGCCAGGTGTCCGCCACCGGCACCAGCAGCAACAGGGCCACGATCTGCAGCACCGTGCCGATCCAGAGCGTGAGTTTGAGGCCGAAACGGGCCCCCAGCCAGCCGCCGTAGAGGTTGGTGAGAATACCAAAAAACTCATAAAAGAGAAATAGAAAGGCCACCTCCAGGGTGGTGAATCCCAGCTGCAGAAAGTGGAACACCACCAGCATCCGCAGCGCCCCATCGGTGATGGTGAACGCCCAGTTGTTGGCCGTGATGATGCTGTACTGCTGAACCGGTGAGAGGGTGCGCATCAGCGGGCCTCCTGAGCGATCACGTGACAGGCCAGATCGGCCATGCGGCAGCTGTAGCCCCACTCGTTGTCGTACCAGGCGAACACCTTGAGCTGGGTGCCGTTCACCACCAGGGTGGAGAGGGCATCCACGATCGAGCTGCGGCTGTCGTTGAGGAAATCGCTCGACACCAGCGGGCGGGTTTCGTAGCCCAGGATCCCCTGCAGCGGGCCGTTGGCGGCGGCCTCGAAGGCGCCGTTCACCTCCTCGGCGCTGACGCTGCGCTCCAGCTCGAACACCGCGTCGGTGATCGAGGCATTGAGCAGCGGCACGCGGATGGCGTGGCCGTTGAGGCGGCCCTGCAGATCCGGAAAGATCAGGCCGATCGCCTTGGCCGAGCCGGTGGTGGTGGGGATCAGGTTCTGCAAGCAGGAGCGGGCCCGGCGCAGGTCGCTCTTGAAGCTGTCGATCACCACCTGGGTGTTGGTCACATCGTGCAGGGTGGTGATCGAGCCGTGGCGGATGCCGAAGCTCTCGTGCACCACCTTCACCACCGGCGCCAGGCAGTTGGTGGTGCAGGAGGCGGCGGTGAGCAGGCGGTGGCGCTCCGGCTTGTACTCGCCGTGGTTGATGCCATACACGATGTTGGGAATCTCCACGCCATCCAGATCTCCCTTCACCGGACAGGCCACGATCACCTTGCGGATGTCGCCCTCGTAGAAGTAGGCGCCCAGGGCTTCGGGGGTTTTCACCTTGCCGCTGCACTCCAGCACCAGCTGCACCCCGGCATCCACCCAGGGCACCACCGCCGGATGGCTGAGCTGGGAGTAGCCCACAGAGGCACCCTCCACCACGAAGCCATCGTCGGCGGCGATCACCGGCTGCGACCAGCGGCCGTGCACCGAGTCGAACTCCAGCAGGTGGGCGGCCGTGGCGGCATCCCCCGCGCAGTCGTTGACGTGCACGAGCTCGATGCCGGGGCGGCCCCAGAGGGCCCGGAACACCAGGCGGCCGATGCGGCCAAACCCATTGATGCCGATGCGCACAAGCCAGGAGCGGTTGGCGGTACTCTCACATCAACAGCGCTTGATGGGTTTTATGAACGGGTTAAGAGATGCCCCGCCAGCCACCGCCCCAGCAGCTGGCACCCCGCTGCCCCTGGACAGCGAGCAGGCGCGGGCCCTGCTCAAGGCCCTGGCCGATCCCTGCCGGCTGCAGGTGCTCGAAGCCCTTGCCGGCGGCGAGCGCTGCGTGTGCGATCTCACCGGTGCGCTAGGCCTGGCTCAGTCGCGCCTGTCGTTTCACCTCAAGGTGCTGCGCGATGCCGGACTGCTGAACGACCGCCACAGTGGCCGCTGGGTGTACTACCGCCTGTGCCCGGAGGCTCTCGAGGCCCTGCAGGGCTGGCTGGCGGGCCTGGCCCGCCAGTGCACCGCTCCGGCCACCCCCTGCTGCGACTGACCATGGGCATCTTCGAACGCTGGCTGAGCCTCTGGGTGGCATTGGCCATCGCCGCCGGCATCGCCGCCGGCCAGGCCTTCCCCGGCCTGTTCACCCTGCTGGGCGCCATCGAGGTGGCCCAGATCAACCTGGTGATCGCGGTGCTGATCTGGCTGATGATCTACCCGATGATGCTGGCCGTGGATTTCAGCGCCGTGCGCCGGATCGGCCGCAATCCCCAGCCGCTGCTGGTGACGGTGGGGATGAACTGGTTGGTGAAGCCGTTCACCATGGCCCTGCTGGCCTGGTGGTTCATCCGCGGCCTCTACGGCGCCTGGATTCCCGCCGAGCTGGGCGATGAGCTGATCGCCGGCATGATCCTGCTGGGGGTGGCCCCCTGCACGGCCATGGTGTTCGTGTGGAGCCAGCTCTGCCGCGGCAACGCCACCTACACCCTGGTGCAGGTGGCGGTGAACAACCTGATCATGGTGGTGGCCTTCGCCCCCATCGCCGCCCTGCTGCTGGGGGTGAGCCAGGTGGTGGTGCCCTGGAACACCCTGCAGCTCTCAGTGGGACTGTTCGTGGTCATCCCCCTCACCGCGGGCTGGCTCACCCGCCGCTTCCTGGCCAGCGAGCGGGCGATCGAACACCTGGAGCGGGTGCTCAAACCCTGGACGATCGTGGGGCTGCTGGGCACGGTGGTGCTGCTGTTCGGCTTCCAGGCCGGCCGGATCGCCGAGAACCCTGCCCTGATCGTGCTGGTGGCGATCCCACTGATCCTGCAGACGGTGCTGATCTTCCTGCTCACCGCCCTGGGTATGCGCGCCTGCCACCAGCAGCACGACGTGGCCGCTCCCGGCGCCCTGATCGGCGCTTCCAACTTCTTCGAGCTGGCCGTGGCGGTGGCCATCAGCCTGTTCGGCGTGCGCTCCGGCGCCGCCCTGGCCACGGTGGTGGGGGTGCTGGTGGAAGTGCCGGTGATGCTGGCCCTGGTGGCCATCGCCAACCGCAGCCGCTGGCTGTTTCCCTACCGCAACGCCGTGGGCTGACGCCAGCAGCGCGTCAACTGGCAGCCGCCCCCGGCTCCGGCTCGAGCACCCGCTCGGCGATCACGGCGCTCAGCCAGGCTCCCAGAGGAGCGGTGGTGATGATGCTCAGCACCGCCACCGCCAGGATCAGCTCGCCGGGGCCGGTGGGCAGCCCGGCGGCCTGCATGGTCATCAGCGGCACGGCGCCGATGGCCGCCTGCACGGTGGCCTTGGGGATGTAGGCCACGGTGACGAACAGGCGCTCGCCGGGGCTGAAGCCGCTGCGGGCCAGGCAGAGCAGAGTGCCGATCGAGCGCGCCAGCAGGCCCATGGCCAGCACCGCCAGGCCCGCCAGGCCGCTGCGCCAGGCCACTGCCACATTCAGCTGGGCCCCCACCAGGGTGAACAGCACCAGCTCGGCGAACACCCAGATCGAGGCCAGCTTGGCGGCGATCGGATGGGCCAGGTCGTCACGCAGCTCCAGGATCACCACCCCCAGGGCGATCGCCGCCACCAGGCCGGTGAACGGCACCAGGCCATTGATGCGCTCCTGCAGGCGTAGCAGCAGCAGCGACAGGGCCAGGATCAGCAGCACCTGGCGGTTGGCCTGGGGCCGGAAGCGGGCGATCCAGCGGATCAGCAGCCAGCCCAGGCCCGCACCGGCGGCGGCCCCCAGGGCCAGCCCCACCGGCAGGCGGATCAGCGCCGCAGGCACCCCCACACCCTGCTGCACCAGCAGCGCCAGCAAGGCGCCATTCACCACGATCACCACGATGTCGTCAAGGGAGGCGGCGGCCATCACCATCTGGGGGATGGCCCGTTCGGTGCCGCGCCTTTCCTCGATCAGGCGCAGCATCAGCGGCACCACCACCGCCGGCGACACGGCCGCGATCACGCTGCCGAGCAGGGCGGCCTCCAGCAGGCTCAGCCCCAGCAGCGGCTGGGCCACCAGGGTGATCATCAGGCCTTCACAGGTGGCCGGGATCCAGGCCAGCAGCAGCACCCGCCTGCCCACCGTCCTGAGGGTGTCGAGGTTGAGCCCGAAGCCCACCCGCAGCAGGATCACCACCAGGGCCATCTGGCGCAGATCGCCGCTGAGGGCCAGTAGCCGGGGATCGAGCAGGCCCAGGCCCGACTGGCCCAGCGCCACCCCCACCAGCAGCATCCCGATCAGGCCCGGCACGCCCAGCCGCCGGAACAGGCCATCGGCCAGCAAGGCCAGGATCAGCAGCTCCGCCAGTCCGAACCAGCCCATGGCTTCAGGCGGCCTCGGCGAGCTGCCTGGAGCAGGCCTGCAGGGCTGAGAGCCGATCCACCATGAACACCACGCCCCGGATCCGGTCCACCCCGAGGCGGTTGAGGCGCTCCACCGGCTGGCTGCGGTCGGTCACGATGATCACCTGACGCTGCTGGTCGCGGCAGTCAAAGCAGATCGTCTCGATCGCCAGGGCGGCCGTGACCCCCAGCAGGGGCACCGCGCTGAGATCGAGCACCAGGGTGTGGAAGTCATCCACGCTGGTGAGCTGCTGGGACAGGAACTTGCCGGCGCCGAAACTCAGCGGGCCCGACAGCTCCAGCACCAGCACCTGCTTGCCGCAGCGGCGCAGCAGCTGGCGCTCCTGAGGGCTCAGGTCGTGGCCGGCGGCGGCCAGATCGGCCGCGCCCTGCAGCCGCCGCATCTCCTCCTGCTGCAGGTCGTTCTGGCGCTTGATCGTGAGGATATTGGCCAGAAACACCCCCACCACCACGGCGGTGACCAGATCCCAGAACACCGTGAGGATCAGCACCAGCCACATCAGGCCCGTGGTCTTCCACGACAGCAGCGGCGCCCGGAAGATGAAATTCCAGTCGATGATGTCCAGCCCCACCCGCAGCAGGATGCCGGCGAGCACCGCCTGGGGGATGGGGCTGGCCAGGGGACCCGCCCCGAGCGTGATCACCAGCAGCACCAGGGCATGGATCATGCCGGAGAGGGGCGTGCGGCCCCCCGCCTGCACGTTGGTGACGGTGCGCATGGTGGCGCCTGCACCAGGCAGACCACCCACCAGACCGGCGGCGATGTTGCCGATGCCCTGACCGATCAGCTCCTTGTCGGAATCGTGGTGGGTGCGGGTGATGTTGTCGGCCACCAGGGAGGTGAGCAGCGAATCGATCGCCCCCAGCACCGCCAGGGTGAGGGCGAAACCGGCCAGGGTGCGCAGGTCGGCCAGGCCCAGGCGGGGAAGCACCAGGCTGGGCAGACCGGCGGGCATGGCGCCCAGGCGCGGAATGGCGTCCTCGGGTATCGCCAGCACGGAAACCACCGTGACCAGCACGAGGGCCACCAGGGGCGCCGGCAGCAGCGTGTTCCAGCGCCTGGGATAGAGCATCACCAGGGCGAAGGTGACCACCCCCAGGGCCAGGGCGGTGGGATTGAGCTGGGCGAACGCCCCCGGAATCCCGGCCACGATCGTGGGAATCGACCCGCTCAGGGTCACCCCGAACAGGGTGGGGATCTGCAGCACGATGATGATCACGCCGATCCCGCTCATGAAGCCGGAGATCACCGTGTAGGGCATCATCGTGATGTACTGCCCCAGCTTCATCAGGCCGAACAGCACCTGGAAGCCACCGGCCAGCACCACCACGGTGAAGGCCATCGCCAGGCCCCCCTCGGGCCCGTACCGCCCCACCAGCAGGGTCACCACGGCCGTCATGATCACGGTCATCGGTCCGGTGGGACCGCTCACCTGGGTGGGTGTGCCGCCGAACAGAGCCGCGAAGAACCCAAGGGTGACGGCCCCGTAGAGGCCGGCGATGGCACCAGCGCCGGAGGCCACGCCGAAGGCCAGGGCCAGGGGCAGCGCCACAACCGCGGCCGTGAAGCCTCCGGTGAGGTCACCCTTCCAGTTGCTGAGCAGCGTGGCGGGCCGCAGGGAGGTGAGGAACGTCACGCCTGAACCTCTGGGGAGGCGGGAACCGCACAACGGGCGCCGAGCACGAACTCGGGTGTTTCGCTGATGCGATCGAACAGATCCCGGCTTTCCTGATTGAGGTTCAACACCTCCACGCTGGAGCCGGCCCTGGTCAGTTTTCGGATCACCTGATCAAGAGCACGCATGCCCGTCTGGTCCCAGACATGGGCATTGGCCATGTCGATGCTGACGCGGGCGGGATGGACGTGCTTCTTGAAGCCAGCCAGGAAATACACCGTGCTCACGAAGAACAGCTGGCCGCGAACGGTGTAATAGAGGTAATCATCCTCCAGCCAGGTGGCATCCACCGAAATCACCTTGGCCACCTTGCGGCTGAACAGGATGCCTGCCAGAGCCACCCCCACCAACACGGCGATGGCCAGGTTGCGGGTGAGCACGGCCAACAGCAGTGTGAGCAGCATCACCGAGGTGTCGCTCTTGGGAATCTTGCGCACCTTGAGGAACGAATCCCAGTTCACGGTGCTGATCGACACCATGATCATCACTGCCACCAGGGCCGCCATGGGAATGCGGGCCAGCCAGCCGCTCAGGGAGATCACCAGGATCAGCAGTCCCACCCCGGCGGTGAGGGTGGAGAGGCGGTGGCGTCCACCGGACTCGATGTTGATCACTGTCTGACCGATCATGCCGGCACCGGCCATGCCGCCGAACAGGCCGGCGGTGATATTGGCGATGCCCTGGGCCCGAGCCTCGGCCTCGTAGTCGGCATCCTCATCCACGAGGTCTTCCACCACGTTCGCGGTGAGGAACGACTGCAGCAGCCCCACCAGGGAAATCGCCAGGGCCGTGGGCAGGATGATGCCGAGGGTGTCGAAGGAGCCGAACACGGCGGGGATCGCGAACACCGGCAGGCGGCTGGGCAGATCACCCAGATCCCCCACCCGTGGCACCGGCAGCTGCCACACCTCGGCGATCACGCTGATCGTCACGATCGCCACCAGGGTGGCGGGCACCAGCCTGGTGAGCCGGGGCAGGCCGTAGATGATCAACAGCCCCAGAGCCACCAGTGCCCACACCAGCGGCCAGCTCACCGCCTCCACCCCCACCAGCTTCGATGGGGTGTCGCTGCCCAGGCGTCCGAAGCCCATCTGGGGGAGCTGGGCCTGGAAGATCAGCACCCCGATCGAATTCACGAAACCCACGGTCACCGCCCTGGGCACGAAACGCATCTGCTTGGCCAGGCGCAGCAGACCCCAGGCGATCTGGAAGATGCCGGCGAGAATGCAGGCGGCAAGAAGATGGGTGAGGCCATGGGACTGCACCAGGCCGCCCATCAGCAGGGCCACACCCGCGGTGCAGGCTGACACCATGCCGGGCCGGCCTCCCAGCAGGGCGACCACGATCAGGATGCAGATCGAGCCGAACAGCCCCACCTGGGGGTCGACACCGGCCACGATCGAAAAGGCGATGGCCTCGGGGATGATGCCGAGGGCCACCACGATCCCCGCGAGCAGCTCAGCGGGAATCGCACTGCGCCTGGGCACCAGTTGCAAGCCTTGAAACACAGATGGAAATGGCGGTTGGACCAGAAGCGGGGGCTGGCGAGAACGGACACCCAACCCAGCTCATCGGCACTGCAGCCTGATGGGAAATGCACGCCGCAGAAACCACCCAACAGGAATCAACGACCCTGGCTGAACACCTCCGCGACCCAGATCCCTGGAAACAGAGAGATGGAGGGCGCGAAGATGATCCACACGCCTGAGCAGGGGCTACGCGGCGACGGAGCCGGGACGGGATTGATACGACGGGAATTGATACGACGGGATCGGTACAGAGACGGGCTCGGTACAGAAGCCAGGCCGGGGGAGACGCCGTCTCTGGGGCGACCTGCCGGGTGCGACGTGCCAGAACCGATCAGGGTGGAGTCACTTGCATGCGCGCGAGCGTAGCAGTGCTTCCCGGCGCTTCCGGACCAGGGCCTAACCAACTCTTAAACAGCCCGCTACCGCGCCTTTGCCTGGGGCCCGCTCAACGCCCATAGGTTGAGCGCCAACCCAGACTCAGATCGTCATGGTGTTCACACCGTCCCTGGAAGCGTCCTACCGCGACAGCTTCCGCGATCTGCTGGAGACCAGCTTCGAGAAACGCAGCCTTGTGCATCTCAGCGCCGGCAGCAGCGTGCCCCTGCTCAAGCGCAGCGTGTGGATGGTGATCCGGGGCATGGTGAAGCTGAGCGCCATCTCGCTGCAGGGCGATGAGTTGCTGCTCGGTCTGGCGGGCCCGAACGAACCCTTCGGCGAACCCCTCAGCAACGTGCAGGCCTACGAGGCCCGCACGCTCAACGACAGCGATCTCCTCTGCCTGAGCTGCGAAGACCTGGCCGCCTCCCCCGATCTGGCCATCGCCCTGCTGCAGGGCATGGCGGCGCGGTACCGCCAGAGCGAAGCGATGCTGGCGCTGCTGGGCCTGCGGAGGATCGAGGAGCGGGTGCGCGGCTTTCTGGAGCTGCTCGCCAACGACTATGGCCAGCCCTGCGACCAGGGGCTGCGGCTGAACGTGAAACTGACCCATCAGGAACTGGCCAGCGCCCTCAGCACCACCCGCGTCACCGTCACCCGGGTGCTCGGCGCCCTGCGCGAGGAGGGCTGGCTGCACATCGATTCCCAGCGCCGGCTGGTGATCGCCCACCAGCCGCTCAAGCGCCGATGAGCCAGCAGCAGCCCGCGCGGCTGCTGCTGATCGATCCCCACCCCCCCGCCGACTCCTCCGTGGCCAAGGCCTTGGAGGAGGGAGGTTTTGAGGTGCGGTGCTGCAGCGAGGCGGAGGCGGTGGCGGCGCTGGGGGCCGCAGATGGCGGGATCGATCTGGTGGTGGTGTGCGGCGATCTCAGCGATGACCGCCTGGAGCGGTTACGCGCCGCCGCCGCGGCGGGCAGCCCGGCCCAGTCGGTGCCCCTGCTGCTGCTGGGCAGCCGCGCGCCGGAGCGGGCCCTCGATGCCGGCGCCGATGACGTGCTGCGCCGCCCGTTCGGGCTGGCGGAGCTGCTGGCCCGCTGCCGGGCCCTCGTGCGCCGCCGCCAGCTGGCGATGCCGGCGCGCACCGTGCTGCGCTGCGGACCGATCGAGATGGTGGTGGAGGAACACGAGGTGCGCCGCAACAGTGAGCGCATCGCACTCTCTCCACGGGAATTCCGCCTGCTGCGATTCCTGCTCGAGAACCAGCGCCGCACCTGGCCCCGTGACGTGCTGCTGGCCCAGGTGTGGGGAGAGCTGGAGGGCCCCTCCCTCGATCCCAAGACCGTGGACGTGCACATCCACTGGCTGCGGCTCAAACTCGAGGAGGACCCCAGCAATCCCCTCCTGATCAGCACCGTGCGCGGCCGGGGGTATCGCCTTGGCTGATCCGCTGTTCTGGGGAGCGTCGCTGGGGCGACAGAATGGCCCCATGGAACCCAGGCTGCTGGTCGTCGAAGACGACGACACGATCCGCGAGACCATCAGCGACGCCCTCGCGCTGGAGGGGTTCACGGTGACCGCCTGCGGCAACGGCCGCGATGCCCTGCAGTCGATCCAGCGCGCCCCCGACGGGGAGGGCTTTTCCCTGGTGGTGCTCGATCTGATGCTGCCGGGGCTCGGGGGCCTGGACGTGTGCCGGCAGCTGCGGGCGGCGGAAAACCACACCCCGATCCTGGTGGTGAGCGCCCGGGACAATGAGACCGACAGGGTGCTGGGCCTGGAGGTGGGGGCCGACGACTACCTGATCAAGCCTTTCGGCATGCGCGAGCTGGTGGCCCGCTGCCGGGCCCTGCTGCGCCGCACCAGCAACCCCACCGCCGCCAGCAAGGTGCTGGAGCACGCCAACCTGCGGCTGTTTCAGGATGAGTGCCGGGTCACCCGCGACGGCTCCGAGGTGAACCTCTCCCCCAAGGAATACCGGCTGCTGGAGCTGTTCATGCAGCACCCCCGCAGGGTGTGGAGTCGCGAGAAGCTGATCGAGCAGGTGTGGGGCACCGACTACTTCGGTGACAGCAAGACCGTGGACGTGCACATCCGCTGGCTGCGGGAGAAGCTGGAGGTCAACCCGTCGGCCCCGGAGCACCTGATCACCGTGCGCGGCTTCGGCTACCGGTTTGGCTGACCTGCGCCAACCCTCCCCGCGCCGCTGGGCCCCCTGGCAGCGAGGCGACCAGCGCGGGGAGGTTGCGCCTCCCGGCGCCGTGCAGCTGCTCAGCTGGATCGATTCCTCCCCGGTGGGCTGGGTGCTGCTGGCTCCGGGCGGTGGGGTGCACCACCTGAATCCAAGGGCCGAACGGATCCTGGGGTTCAAGGCGGGGCAACACCTCGAGGGCCGGCCCCTGGCCGAGCTCTGCCCCGACCCCAACCTGCTCAACTGCGTGACCATGGCCCGGCGTCACGAGCGGCCCCAGCGGCTGGAGTGGCAGTTCAACCACCAGGACCTCGACGTGATGGTGGTGCCCGCCATCGGCGGCTGGATCGGCGTGCAATTGCACAGCCGCCGCTCACTGGAGGCCCAGCTGGAGCAGCAGGAGCGCTGGGTGAGTGATGTGGCCCACGAGCTCAAGACCCCACTCACCGCCCTGCTGCTGGTGGGCGACAGCCTGGCCGCCCAGGTGACCGACCAGAACGCCCGGCTGGTGGAGCGCCTGCAGCGCGAACTGTTGCGCCTGCAGGAGCTGGTGAACGATCTGCTGGAGCTGTCGCGGCTGGAGAACACGGTGCCGGGCCGGGGCCTGAAGCTGGCGCCGGTGGAGCTGGGGGCACTGGTGGAGCAGGTGTGGGCGGGTGTGCGCCCCCTGGCGGAGCAGCGGGGCGTGCAGCTGCAGCTGCAGCTGCAGCAGCCGCAGGAGATCACCGTGCAGGCCGACGCCTCCCGCCTGCACCGGGCCCTGCTCAACCTGTTCGACAATGCTGTGCGCTACAGCCCCGACGACAGGCCCCTGGAGGTGAGGCTCTCCAGGCTGGGGAGCTGGTGTCAGCTGAGTGTGCGTGATCACGGCCCCGGCCTCAGCCGGGACGATCTCGCACACATGTTCGAGCGCTTCTACCGGGGCGATCCGGCCCGGGCCCGGGGCCAGCGCACCGGCAGCGGGCTGGGCTTGTCGATCGTGCAGCAGATCGCCGTGACCCACGGCGGGCGGATCCAGGCCAGCAACCATCCCGAAGGTGGCGCGCGCATGGATCTGCTGTTGCCCACCGAGGGCCTCGGCGTCTAGCGCTCAGCCGGCATGGTCAGCCGGCGTAGTGCGGGTCAAGCCAGCAGCGCGGGAGCTCTTCACCCGAGGGGAAGAACAGGCTGGCCTTGGTGAGGGCCTGGGGATCCTGCAGCTCCTCGCCGGCGTGCAACCTCGCCTGCACCTCGGTGGCAAAGGGATCGAACAGCTGCTTGAGATCAAGCACCTCCACCAGGCTGGAATCGTCGTCGTGGCGGATTTTCAGAAACATGGCGGACCCTCCTGAGGGGTTCTCCCTCCAGTGTGGATCTCAGCTGACCCGTACTTCCACCACGCGGCCGCCCAGGCGTCCCACCCGTTGCAGGGCTTCATTCATGCGGGTGAAGGGCACCCGGATCACGGTTTCCGCCGAGCGCACATAGGCGTTGTCGGCCACGCCGGTGACGAGAATGGTGACCAGGCGGCCACTGCGGCCATCACTGCTGCGGGTGCCGGCCATCACCGGCAGCCCGCCCACCCGGTCGCGGCGGTCGCTGTTGAACACCGCCACGCTGGTGCCCAGCTCCCCGTCGTAGACACCGGTGCCGATGGCGGAGCGGAAAAAGGCCGGGCCGGAGCTGGGCGGATTCACGGCAACGGGCCGGTTGGTGTGCACCACCTTGTTCAGGCGCGACTGCACCCCCAGGGCATCTCCCTTCACCGAGGCGGCGGCGCCGCGGGCCAGCTGCATCAGCCAGGAGAACTGGCGGCCCTCATGGCCTTTGGAGTAGTCCCAGCCGTGGATGTAGGGCACCACATCCTGGCCGAAGCGCTCCTGATATTCGTCGCTGTCCAGATAGGAATCGATCTCGGCGTCGTAGCCCTGCTCCTGCAGAATCGTGAAGTGGTGCAGCATCTCGGCCTTGTTCTGGGGCGCCCGGCCGAGCAGATGCTTGAAGTTGAGCTCAATGAAGCGGTAGGGATTGCAGTTCTCGAAGAAGCGCTCTTTGTAGAGCCCGCTCTTGGCCACCTGGCGCACGAACTCCCGCACGCTCAGATCACCGTTGCGGAACAACGACTCCAGCCCATCGAGCCGCTCACTCTTCATCAGATACTGATGGCCCAGCACCTGCTGATACACGGCGCGGATGATGGTGTTGCGATCCTCGCTGGAGGCGTGGGCCCAGTTTTCCTTGTCGCGATCGTTGGCGTAACGCTCAATGCCGAGCACGGGGGCTTTAACCAGGGCCATGGGCTGTGGTGGGTGGAGGGCAGGGGGTCGGGCAGGGGGCGGCCGATCGACCGCCTGGCGAAGCTAAGGGCCGACTCAGCAAGCCTCCAACCAGGTTTCATTGAACGTTTCGCTTTCCATGAAGAGGCGTAAAGGAGCCGGGCAGGCAAGCGGCACGGCTAACGTTGGGCCATAGCGCTCTGAGCACAGAAACGCCTGAAGAACAGACACGTCTGAAGATTCAGTAGAAACACTCAGCCGCTATCCGCTCAACCCTCCAGATCAACACCCACAGATCAACCATGCATTTCTGGGCACCGGAGATCGACCCGTCCCATCCGATGGACTGCACCCAGGCGGAGCGCTACGCCATCCAGCGGCTGGACAATTCCGCCTATCTGGCCCTGCAGGGCAGCGACGAGCACCTCAGTGACGTGAGCAGTCCCGAGCAGGCCTTCCTGTTCCACACCCATGAGGCGGCCCTGCGCGCGGCCCAGGAGCTCAACCAGAGCGGCCGCGGGCCGGTGGACGTGGTCAAGATCGAGTGGGAGCCGGCCCGGTCCTGAGCGCCTCAGGGAGCGTCCTTAGGCTGGAGCAACGCCCGGCGCACCGCAATGACCATCTACGCCGACAACAGCCTCAGCATCGGCCGCACCCCCCTGGTGTGCCTGCAGCGGGTCACCGAAGGCTGTGGTGCCCGGGTGCTGGCCAAGATCGAGGGCCGCAATCCCGCCTATTCGGTGAAGTGCCGCATCGGCGCGGCCATGATCTGGCGCGCCGAGCAGGACGGCCTGCTGGGGCCAGGAAAGGAGCTGATCGAGCCCACCAGCGGCAACACCGGGATTGCCCTGGCCTTCGTGGCCGCCTCGCGGGGCATCCCGCTGACGCTCACGATGCCGGAAACAATGAGCCTGGAGCGGCGCAAACTGCTCACCGCCTACGGCGCCCGCCTGGTGCTCACCGAAGGGCGTTTCGGCATGGCCGGTGCCATCGGCGCCGCCCGGGAACTGGCCACCTCCGACCCGGACCGCTACGTGCTGCTGCAGCAGTTCGCCAATCCCGCCAATCCCCAGATCCACCATGACACCACCGGGCCTGAGATCTGGACCGACACCGAGGGCAGGATCGACGTGCTGGTGGCGGGCGTGGGCACCGGCGGCACGATCACCGGGGTGAGCCGCTACATCAAGCACACCCTCGGCAAGCCCCTGGAATCGGTGGCGGTGGAGCCCACCAACAGCCCTGTGATCAGCCAGACCCGGGCCGGGGAGGAGCTGCGCCCCGGCCCCCACAAGATCCAGGGCATCGGCGCCGGCTTCGTGCCCGCCAACCTCGATCTCGAGCTGGTGGACCGGGTGGAAACCGTGAGCGATGCAGAGGCCGTGGCCATGGCCCGCCGGCTGATGAAGGAGGAGGGCATCCTGGCCGGGATCTCCTGCGGCGCCGCCACCACCGCCGCCCTGCGTCTGGCCGCCGAGCCGGAGTACGCCGGCAAGACGATCGTGGTGGTGCTGCCCGATTCCGGCGAGCGCTACCTGAGCTCGGTGCTGTTCGAGGGGGTCTTCGACGAGCGCGGCCTGGCCCCGGCGGTGCTGCCGGGTTGAAGCGGCCGCTGAGGGGTCCGGAAAGATCCGGTCACATCTGCGCGGCGGACGGTCGCACCGGCAACGAACCTCGCCCTGAGGATTGAAGCCAGGGGCAACGGCATGACGGTGTTCAGCACCGGCCCGCCGTTGCCCTCTCCCTGAGCCCTGTTCCCATGCCCACCATGACGCCCCATTCCCGACTCCGCACCGGCCCCCTGCTGGCCGGCGCCCTCACCATGGCCGCCCTCAGCCTGGCCGCCGCCCTCCCGGGCCGGGCCGATGATCCCAGCCCCCAACGCCTCACCCCCGCCCAGGAGGTCCAGGTGTTTCCCGAGCGCAAGGCCGCGCTGCTGCGCCATCAGCGCCATCGGATCGAGGCGCTGCAGAAGGGTGAGCGCTGCATCAGCGGCGCCGGCGACAGCACCGCCCTGAGCAACTGCATGCGGGAGGAGCGCCAGAGCCACCAGGCCCAGCGCCAGAAGCACCGCGAGGCCATGCGCGAGATCTACGAACGCAACGGCATCACCGCGCCCATGGGCCGGCAGGGCGGTGGCGGATGGGGCAAGGGACCCAGGGGCAACTGAACGACGGGCAGGCGGCAGGGTGGGCGGCCGCTCGTGAAGCCTGATGGCGACAACCTAGGCAGCCCTGGAGGTGCTGCCTAGGTTGCAAACAGCAGTTCAGAACCCCAGGAGGAGCGGCCATGCACACCCACGATCTGGAAAATCACGACAACCTCTACGCCGATGAGGTGGCGGCCGTGATCGGCGAAACCCCCGCCGATGCCAGGGCCCATGCCGCCTGGGCCGTGGCGGTGATCGCGGCGATGGTGGTGGGTCTCGGCATCGTCCTGAGCGTGCTCTGACCCGAACCTGCGCCCATGGGCCATAATGCGTGAACCGACATAGTTAAGGTCTCCCGCTGCCATGGGCGCGCTCGCCAGCCCGTCAGATCCCAACTCGTCACATCCCATCCCGGTCCCCAGCCCAACAGCCGGCCCAGCAGCCGGTGCGGAAGCCGGTGCCGATCCCAGCCCCGAGCTGCTGGTGGAGTTGAGCCAGTTCTTCCGTCTACTCAGTGAGCCGGCCCGGCTGCAGCTGCTCTGCCTTCTCAAGCAGGGCCCCCTGGATGTGGCCGCACTGATCGAGGCCACCGGCTTTTCCCAGTCGCACATCAGCCGCCAACTGGGCCAGCTGCAGCGCGCTGGGCTGGTGAGCTGTCGGCGCGAGGGTGTGCGCATGATCTACGCGGCCGACGACGAGCTGGTGCATGATCTCTGCGCCCTGGTGCAGTCACGGCTGAAGCAGCGCCTGGAAGCCCAGCTGCGTCAGCTGCAGGCCATCTGACCACCCCCTGAGCCAGCCATGTTCCTCTCCCGCAGGCATTTTCTGACCCTGGCGGGCGCCGGCACGGCCGCTCTGGTGGGCAGCGGCTGGTGGCGCAGCGCGGCCGCGGCCCAGCTGCCCCCACGGGGCGACCTGCGCCTGGCCCTGATCAGCGACCTCAACGCCAGCTACGGCTCCACCACCTACATCGCCCAGGTGCATCGCGGGGTGGAGCTGCTCGCAACCCTGAAGCCCGATCTGGTGCTCTGCGCCGGTGACATGGTGGCGGGCCAGAAACTGGGCCTGAGCAGCGGCCAGCTCGATGCCATGTGGGCCGGCTTCGATCGGGATGTGCTCCAGCCGCTGCTGCGCAGCAGTGGCGGCTTCGCCCCGGCCATGGGCAACCACGACGCCTCCAGCAGCCGCGGCGCTGCTGGCTTCACCTTCGCCCTCGACCGGGAGCGGGCGGCCCGCTACTGGCTGGCCCGTCAGGGCCAGCTGGGCCTGGAGTTCGTGGAGGCCAGCCAGTTCCCCTTCCGCTACAGCCTGCGCCGGGGCCCAGTCTTCGTCGTGGTGCTCGATGCTTCCTCCGCCACGGTCACGGCCGCCGACTGGGCCTGGGCGCGGGCCCAGCTCAGCGCGCCCCCGGCCCGCCAGGCCCGGCTGAGGCTGGTGATGGGGCACCTGCCGCCCCATGGCGTGGGGCTGGGACGCGACCGCCCCGGGGAGGTGCTCCACCAGCCGCAGGAGCTGCGCCAGCTGCTGGCTGCCACGGCCAGCCACCTCTATGTGAGCGGCCATCACCATGCCTACTTCCCGAGCACGAGCGGCGGCATGAACCTGCTCAGCCTGGGGGCGATGGGCAGCGGCCCCCGCCGGCGCCTCAACGATTCCAGCCCTCCGGAGCAGACGCTCACGCTGCTCGACCTGTTCGAGCAGCGGGGCGAGGTGGTGACCACCACCGTGGAGCTCAATGGCCTGCAGCTGGTGCGGCCCGGCAGCCTTCCCGCTGCCCTCAAGCCCAGCACCGGCCCCCAGCTGCTCCGAAGGGACGGGCCGCTGAAACTCGATCCCGTGCAGGCGCTGTAAGGTTCGGCCTCTGGTTTCAGCAGGGATCAGCTGCTGAAGGAAACGGGGAAAGTCCGGTGCGATTCCGGCGCTGTCCCGCAGCTGTGACCCCCGCCGGGGGAAGTCAGAACGCCCGCCAGAGACTCCCCACGACGAGGATCGACCCTTGAACCACCGCCTTTCCCGTGTGGCGGATGCCACCGGAACGTTCGGCCTGGCGCCGCTGCTGTTCACCGCCCTGGGCGCCGTGCTGCTGAGCGCGCTGGCGCCCGCAGCGGCCCTGGCCCACCATCCCTTCGCCATGGCGGAGGGCCTGGAGCTCTCCCCTTGGATGGGGCTGGTGAGCGGGATCGGCCATCCCCTGCTCGGCCCCGACCATCTGCTGTTCCTGCTGGCCATCGGCTTTGTGGGCCTGCAACGCCCCATGGCCTGGGTGCTGCCCCTGCTGGCCGCCGGGCTGCTGGGCAGTGCCATCGCCCAGGGCCTGCCATTGGCTGAGGCCGTGGCTCCCTGGGCCGAGGCCCTGGTGGCCCTCACGCTGGTGCTGGCGGGGGTGGTGGCCCTGGGCAAGGTGAGCCCGGCGGCACTGGTGCCGGCGATGGGGCTGCATGGCTATCTGCTCGGCGGCACCGTGGTGGGCGCCGAACCCACCCCGCTGCTCGCGTACATCCTGGGCCTGCTGATCAGCCAGGGCGCGCTGCTGCTGCTGGTCACCGCCGGCTCGCGGAGGCTTCTGGCCGCCGTGCAGGACAACGGCCGTCAGCTGCTGGCCGGGATCTGGATCGGCATCGGCGCCGCCTTCGCCTGGACGATGGTGGTGG
>REEV01000126.1 GCA_007694915.1 Cyanobium sp. PLM2.Bin73
GGCAGGCCTCGAGGATGGAGGCGAAGCCCACCAGGTTGGCCTGGATGTAGGCGGCAGGGTTGTCGATCGAGTGGCGCACGCCGGCCTGGGCCGCCAGGTGGATCACGCGGCCCGGCCGCTCGCACGCGAACAGGTCCGCCACGGCCGCGCCGGCGGTGATGTCGAGGGCGTGAAACCGCCAGTGCGCTCCGGCGGCGGCGAGGCCCTCCAGCCGGGCCCGCTTGAGGGCGGGGTCGTAGTAGGGGCTGAGGTTATCCACGCCGATCACCCGCTCACCCTGCTCCAGCAGGCGCTGGCAAACGGCTGCTCCGATGAAGCCGGCGGCGCCGGTGATCAGGACCGGTGGCGTCATTCAGGCCGGGTTGCCATGACTGGGCTGCTCGTTCCGCTCACAGAAGTCCGCTGGAAACCGCGGGACGTTACGACGCGGGATCAGTTTCGGCAGGGGGGCGCAGGGTTATCCAGTCGATCTCCTCGATGGAACCCAAGGTGCTGAAGGGCTCCGTACCGATAGCTAGCTCGAGCAGGTCGGGACGGCCGGCCAGCAGGCGCAGACCCTCGCCCAGGGCCAGGCGGCGCTGCTCCCCCTCCTGCAGGGTGGCCATGAACACCCGCCGGCCGTCGAGGGTCTGCACCTCCACCCAGCACTCACCCTGGGCCCACAGGCGGAGGCTGTCGGGTCCGAGAGGAGCTTCAGCGGCTTGGCTCTGCGACCCATCGGCATCGGCAGCGGGCTCTGGATCGGGCTCTGGAGCAGACACCAAAGCCTCCGCGTCCGGGAGGTCTGGAGCGACAATCTGGGGAGCACGGCCGCGGTTCCACATCCCGAAAGCCGCCACGCCACCGGCCACCGCCAGGGCCGTGAGTGAAGACAGCAGCACCAGCAGCGCAGGGCTCCTGCCAGATGGGGAGTACCGGCCGGAGGGCACAGGTTCAGACCCTGGAAGCTCGTGGTCCCCTATTGGGGTGCCCTGCAGGGCACGGTCGATCTGCTGCTGCAGAGCCTGGCGCTCATCAAGCAGGCGGCGGATGTCCTGGGCCACATCGCGGAGCTGGTGCTGAAACTTGCCCTCGTAGATCGAGGGCAGCTCCTCGATCAGCCCCTGGTACTCCTCCAGCTCAGCCTTGACGCGATCGAGTTCCTGCTCAACGTCGTCCAGGGGAGCGTCGTTCTCGGGTGGACGCGTCATCCAGCAACAACGAAGCTGGAAGCAAAAGCGTTAGAGCTGGGAAGCAAACAACCAAGCATGCGTACGTGCAGGCAATTCAGGGATACGTCAGAATCCATTGCCATTTTGGAGTTGCGTTCCAAAGAAATCCCTGACCTGATCTGTTCCAGGCAAGTAGCCGTATCCGAAGACGCCGCCATCATCATCTCTGATGATTCGTGGGGTAACCATGATAACAAGCTCGCGTTTTTCTCTACTGCGGCCGCTAGCCCTGAAGAATTGACCAATAAGCGGAATATCGCCAAGGATTGGCCACTTGCGAACTTCTTCGCGGTCGAACTCAGAGATCACGCCGGTCATGATCAGGGTTTGACCATCTCGGACTCGTAGCGCCCCAGTATCGAGAGTCCGAACACTGAGGATGTTGAGATTTGATCCACATCCAGCTGGAGCAGGCTCTTGCCCGGTGATGGCAGAAACACTAGGCGAAAGCGTGAAAGTGACAAACCCATTATCATCAATCTTTTCCACTCGAGCGCCCAGGATCAGGCCGGCAGTAGCTAACTGTGGAGTACAAACAATATTACCACCTTGAGCAGGCGACTCAGTGTCGAAACCAGTAACAACGTTGGTGCCAACACGAACTGCTCCTTCGTTGGCACGGCGTCGACCAATGGGCGAATCAATATCAAATTCCGCAAGACCGCTATTAACATTGGCACTGCCTGATCCTCGTCGTAAACCTGAAGCATCAGCGCCTTCTCGAAGGAGTGAAGGATTTTCTTGGAGAATCAGCGTTGGACTGGCCAAAAGCTTTGTAGAGCCAGAGACAATCTGGGCGCGGATAAAGTTAAAGAATCCATCGGGGTAATCAATACCAGGATTGGGAACGTTACTTCCTGTCCTAAGGCTTCTAACACGGCTGTCAGCTCCTTCCCCGAACAGACGAATATTTGGAGGTGCATTTTCCGTGCTAAATCTAGCACCGTCCGGACCGATGTCCAGTTCTATGGAGTCAGGCGCGCGGCGCTGGAACGAATCCTGAGCAGGAGGAAGATTTCGACCAAACGCACCAAGAAGCCTGCCACTGTCATTGACAATGAAATTATTGCCAAACCGAAACGCAAAAGAATTGTCAATCTCAGAAGCATTGTCCAGATTGACATCAAGTATTTGCACTCTGAGTGCAACTTGACGCTGCCTCAGATCAAGCTGCTTCAAATACTGCTCACCGATGGCAACCATTTCCGGCGCACCGATCATGGTGATCGTTCCCAGCCGGGTATCTGTTGTGGCACGCAGACCGACCAGAGGACCCCGGGAAGCGCCAAACTCTCGGACTTCAGTAATCGCCTGGCTTTGTGTGGTCTGACTGGCCAAACCTCGTGCCACCAATTCCGCTTCAGCGACACCCGATGTCACCGATGTGATGATGGTGTCTGTTTTCGTGACCGTGGCGCCAAGATTGGCGAGGTAATCAGCGGCAGCATTAGGTCCAACCTGGTTGAGTCGATAGACCTTGGACACCTGGGCACCGATACCACTGCCGAGGGCATTGGTGCCAGCAAAGATCACATTGCCTTCACGCTTACCTTGCAAACCTGCTGAAATCAGAGCGGTGTTGAGGGCAGTGGAGTAACTCTCATTGCGAAACGCCAAGGAGATGGGGCGGGAACCTCGGGAAGCTTCCGGTGCCACATTGGGATCCTCCACATAGGCAAATCCATAGCCACCAAGCTGAGCCAAGGCCATCAGAGCATCTTTAGCCGGCGCATTCCTTAGGGTCATGGTCACCGGCGGGCCGGAGACATTGAGCAAGCCCGGGCTGCGCATGGTCATCGTCCCGACGGCCATGTCCCCCAGCGGAGGAGCAACGGCCCGGGGCTGCAGCGGCGGGGCGTAGGTGGGAAGCGGCACCGCGCCGGGTTGGGCCATGTTCAGGCGGTTCACCTGCAACCGGGCCTGGGGAACCGGGGCAGCGAAGGTGAGGATCAGATCGCGGCCATCGGCACTCACCACCGGACGACCCAGATTGACACCAGGGGCAGGCGTCACAGAGATCGTGTAAGTACTGCCGGAGCCATCAAAAGAGATGGACTGGAAACCGGCTTCTGGCAAGGAGACGCGCTGGGGCCCCTGGCTCAATCCGGAGGGGGCAGCAGTAAACAGCTGGCCCTGCCAACTGGAGCCGGACAAGGATTGCCGAAGCTGTGGGCCCGGGCCCGTTCCCTCAATCACCAGCTCCACCGCATCCGGCATCCGGCGCACCCTCAGCTGAAGCGGGCCGCCGGAGGGGGGAAGATCGTCGGCAGCGCGGGATGATCCCTGCTCACCCCGCCTGAAGGCCTGGGCTACCCAATCCGCCGCTGGCGCGGCGGTGAGGCGTTCAAAGCCCTCACCGAGCTGGACGCTCTCGGCCTGAACCGGAGCACCAGCCAGGGGCAGAGCGGCCGCACCGGCAGCCAGGGCCGTCGCCAGGAACCTCTTACACCGTGCCCGCGCCACAGCCTGATTCCGCATCGTGAGGGGGACTGTACCGAGAGTTCATGGGTTCGATGGCAGCGGTGGCTTGTGTGTTCAGGTGGCGGGTTGACGATCACCCTCTGAGGCCGCATTGACCGGGGGCGCGGTGTAGTAGGTGAGCAGCAACTTGAGTTGAGGTGAGGTGCGCTTGGGCGCATCCGTGGCCGGCTCTGGGGCGCCGGCCTGGGTAGGCAGCTCCACCAGGGAAATGGCGAAGTTGCTCGGCACCACCAGCAGGCTGAGGCGCTCCACCGCCCGCACGAAGGCCAGCAGGTTGGGGTACTGCCCCTGGGCCGTGAGCAACACCGTTTCCTTAGACAGGCCCGCGGCCTCCAGGGGCGGCTTGGGGGGTGCGGCATCAGCGCTGGATTCAGCGTTCCCCGGGGCCTCAGCGGTCTGCTCAGGGGCCGGCGCCGCCACCGGTTCAAACAAATCGAGCTGCACCCGGTGGGTGCGGGCCTCCCGATCGAGCTGGGCCAGGAAGGTGTTGAACTCGCCGCTCCCCTGGATCAGGGTGAGGATCTGCTGGCGGCGGCGGCTGGCCTGCTCCTGATCGGCGGACGTTCTGGCCAGCTGGTCGCGCAGCAGCGGCAGACGCTGCTCCAGGTCTTCGATCTGATCGATGCGCTCGCGATTGGCCCGCAAGGTGAGCCACTGGGGTACCACGGCCGCCCCGAACACCAGCGCTGCCAGCACCGCACCGATGCCGATGGGGATGCCCAGCAGCAGGCGCTGCTGCAGCAACTGCTGCTCGCGGTTGGCGGCCTGCTGGAAGTTGGTCATTGCAGCACCCCCTCCTGCTCCAGCAGAGACAAGCGCCGGGCCAGTCCGTCAGACCCCAGTTCCTCGAGGATCACCTTCTCAGCGGCCGGGGGGATGTCGGGCCGGAAGCCCACCACCAGCTCGAAGTCCACCGTGTCGGCGGAGCTGTCCCCACCCCCGGAACGGGCCGCCTGCAGCTGGCGGGAACCCTTCACCAGGCGCACCTTGTTGGGATCCACCAGGGGCGAGCGCTTGAGGTCGAGCTGCAGGGCATTGATGCGCTCGAAGGCCTGGGGATCACGGGCCTTGCCCTTGATCGTGAGGGCCTTGCCCTGCTCGGTGGCCTCGGTGAGCTGGATGCCCTGGGGCACCCGCAGCTGCAGGTCGCGCATCAGGGCCGAGCCGGAACGGGCACCGATCAGGCCCTTCACCAACTCCTGGTTGGCGCTGTTGAGCTGGGTGAGCTTGGCACGCTCGCCCTGCAGGCGGGTTTCGAACTGCTCCACCTCAGCCTCCACCGTTTGCAACTTCTCCAGCCTGTAGGCCTGCATGGACGAGCGCAGGGCCAGCAGGGCGGCAACCCCGAGGCTGACGCCGAGCAGCGCCGCTCCGATCAACACACCTTTGATCAGGGTTGCGCGGGTGAGGGCTGAGGCCTCAGCCGGCTCCAGCAGGCCGAGCTCTTCTCGCTTCTCCCGCAGCAGGTCGAAGGGTGTGCCGCTCATGTCACCAGCTCCAGCAGCCCCAGGCCCCGCAGATGCAGCGAACCGTACTCGGCACAATCGGCCAGTTCCAGCGGCAGACCCAGCTGCTCGGCAATGGCATCACTGCCCTCCAGCGGTTCGGCCAGCAGCAGGCGCACCCCCGAAGCCCCAAGACGGCTGCGGCAGAAGCCCAGGGCCTGGCGCAGCACAGGCACCAGCTGGTCGAGCGCCAGGGGCAGGATGCGTTCGTATTCGGGGATGCCGTCGCGCCACACCACCAGCTGGCAGTCGCTGGTGGTGGGCTGCAACAGCGCCACCAGCTCGCCGGGCTGGGCCTGCTCCAGCTCCGGCTGCAGGGCGGCCATCAGCGCCACCTGGGATGGGAACAGATGGCGAAGAGTGCCGCCGGCGATGGCGAACACATCGATCCAGGCCTCCACCGCCTGGCGGGAGGCACCGGCCACCAGCGAGCAGAGCCCGGCACCCGGCAGGGGCTGGACGTCGACGCAGGCCTCGTTGAGGCCGAAAGGCCAGCCCAGATCGGCACCACGGGCCCGCAGGGTCGCCACCGGGTCACTGGATTCAAGGCCGCCGGGCCACTCGATCACCCCCCAGTGGCCCAGCACCCGGGGCAGGGCCACCACCAGCCCGGCATAGGGCCGGCTGTGCTCCAGCAGCAGATCACCGATGAAATCGCCAAGGGCATCACGCACGATCGGGATGCCATCGCGCAGGGTACGGGCCGGCACCGGGGCGGTCCAGAGCGGTTCCACCGGCTTGCCGCCCTTGAAGGTCTGGCCGATCAACAGCTGGGGGTGACTGAGATCGAGCAGCACGATCTGCGGGTACAGCTCGGCCCGCAGCGGCAGCCACTTCTCCTGGAGTCCCGCCAGCACCAGGGGAGTCAACCTGAAAGTTGGGATGAAGCTATCTGACTTTCAGCGCCAGGCCACCCCGGAGCCCACCGCTTCACCAATGTGACCAAAGCTATGGCGGTCGAGCTGCGCGCTCAGCCCCTGCAGGATCCGCGGCACCAGGGCCGGGCCGCGGTAGATCCAGCCCGTGTACAGCTGCACCAGCGAGGCGCCGGCGCTGATCCGCTCCCAGGCGGCCTCGGGAGAGTCGATGCCACCCACGCCGATCAGGGGCAGGGCCGGGCCGGCGGTGGCCCGCAGCCGCCGCAGCACCTCCAGGGCCCGCTGCCGCAGGGGGGCGCCGCTGAGCCCGCCGGGCTCCTCCGCCAGGGGGCGACCCGTCTGGCGCAGACGCCGCCCCTCCAGCCCCAGACGGTCGAGGCTGGTGTTGACCGCGATCACCCCGGCCAGGCCCTCCTGGTAGGCGAGCCGGGCAATGGCGTCAATGGCGTCGTCCTCAAGATCGGGGGCAATCTTCACCAGCAGCGGCGGACAGCCCGGCAGCCGCCGCAGACGCTCCACCAGCCGGCGCAGCAGCACCTCGTCCTGCAGGTCGCGCAGGCCGGGGGTGTTGGGGGAGCTCACGTTGATCACGGCGTAGTCGGCCAGGGGGGCCAGCAGCTCCAGGGAGGCGGCGTAGTCGTCGGGGGCCTGCTCCAGCGGCGTGACCTTCGACTTGCCCAGGTTGATCCCCAGCACTGCCGGCCGCTGGCCGGGCGCCTCCAGCCGCTGGTGCTCCAGCAGCCGGCGGCAGGCCTGGGCGCCGCGGTTGTTGAAGCCCATGCGGTTGAGGGCCGCCCGCTCGGCCGCCAGGCGGAACAGGCGCGGGCGCGGGTTACCGCTCTGGGCCTGGGCGGTGATCGTGCCCAGTTCGGCGAACCCGAAGCCGAACAGGTGCCAGATGGCGGCGGCGACGCCGTTCTTGTCGAAGCCGGCCGCCAGGCCCACCGGGTTGGCGAAGCGGCAGCCGAACAGCGTCTGCTCCAGGCGTGGGTCGTGATGGCGCAGCTCGGCGCCGAGGCCCGCCAGCACCCCGCTCACCACGGGCCACTGCCGCCGCAGGGACGCCTGGCCCAGGGCCGCCAGGGTGAGCTGGCTGAGCTGCTCGGCATCGGCCCCCTCATCGCGGCTGAGCAGGGGCCTCACCAGGCGCTCATAGAGGGGCCCGGTGGCGCCGACGGCCGCGCTCCCTGCACCTGTCTGCGCCGCCGTCCCCTCGTTCACGCCTGCGCCTGCTCCTGCTGGGGCAATCCTGACGTCCCACGGCGCAGGCGCCAGCGGCCATCGGCCAGGGGCTCCACCTGCCAGTCGCGCCAGGTCCAGGAGCCGCTGCGGCTCTCGAGGCGGCTGAGGGGCTGCTGCACCAGCTGGGCCAGCTCCACCAGGCTGAGGCCGTGGCCGCCCGCGGCCAGGCGGTCGGCCAGCTCCAGGCGGCTGAGCAGGCGCTGGAGCTCCGGCGGGGCCGGATCATCGGCGGCTGGATCAGTGGCGGCTGGATCAGTGGCGGCTGGGGCGGCGGGGTCGCCGAGAGCTGGGCCGGGGCCAGGGGTGTGGACGGGGCTGGAGCGATCGGCCAGCCGCGGCCGCTGACCTCGGGCAAAGGCCACGGCGATGGCGTCACAGCGGTCGTTGTCGGGATCGCCGCTGTGGCCCTTCACATGGCGCAGGGGAACGTCCTTCAGCCGGGCCCGGTCGAGCTGCTCCCAGAGGTCGCGGTTGAGCACCGGGCCGCCGGAGGCCGTGCGCCAGCCCTTGCGCTTCCAGCCCTGAATCCAGCGCTGCAGTCCATCGATCAGGTAGCGGCTGTCGGTGCGGATCACCAGCTCGGGGTGGCGCGGCAGGGCGCGCAGCGCCTCCATCAGGGCCAGGGCGGCCGTGAGCTCCATGCGGTTGTTGGTGGTGGCCCCGTCGGCGCCGCCCAGTTCCCGCACCGTGCCGTCCTCGAAGCGCAGCAGGGCGCCCCAGCCCCCGGGACCGGGATTGCCGCTGCAGGCCCCGTCGCAGGCCGCTGCCACCACCCTCACCGGCTCATCCGCCACTGGACAACGCTCCGATCTCGATTAGAACTCCCCCCTGATCTGTCCACATCCCCTCGGGGCCAGGAGCACGGCCATGACCCTCAGCTACAAGCCCGGGATCAAGCGAACCTACCTGGCAGTTGCCGGGGCGATGGCCCTGGGGGCGGCCGGTGCCGCTGCCCTGCCCCTGCAGTTCGCCAAGGCGGCCGCACCCTTCGAGAGCATCCCGGTGGAAGCCGGGCGCGCCATCGCCCTGGCCCAGCCCCTGAGTGGCAACCGCTGGAACCTGGTGGTGCTGGAGCAGCTCGAGCCCGCACCCCCCTGCTGGCGGCGCTTCGAGGACGGCTCGGTGACCACCTACGAGAAGAACCTGCCCGCCGGCAGCTGCGGGCTCTATTCCTCGAGCAGTGCCTACTCGCTGCGCCTCGCCGACAACGATCTCAGCCACCCCTGGCGGCTGCGGGTTGAGAGTCGGGGCGACCGCCTGGAACTGCTCGCCACCAGCCCCGAGCAACCCACCCCGCTGCTGGTGGGCAGCGCCGAGTCCGCCGGCAACGGCCTGGTGGAGCTGCAGCTCGCCCAGGGCTGGGGCTTCGGCCGCCGCAGCTTCGGCGGCCAGAGCCTCAACCACCTCTACGTGAGCCACGCCGAGCCCCTGCCGGTGTTGCTGGCCCGGGCCAACGCCGGTGGCGGAGAACTGCTGGGTCTGGCCACCCCGCCGCCGCCGCCCAGCCCGGTCCAGACCGCCACCGCTCTGGCCGCCAGCCCCAGCCAGGACACCCGCAGCCAGCCGGCCAGTTCACGGCTGGCGCGGCTGGAGAGCCTGCGCCTGGGCGGCTCTCGCGATCGCTCCTGGGAGCAGCAGCCGAGCAGCGAGAGCGAGGCCGGCGGCGTGGTGGCCCTGCAGGTGGTGCCCTACCGGCCCTGAGCCCAGTTCAGCGAGTGTCCCTCGAGCCTTGCCTCATCCGGACAGCCTTCTTAACTTCTTGGGGTGTGAGGAGTGCGGAACGACCATTTCGGGGTCGAAACGAGGACAGACTCCCGAGATCCGTTCCAAACCCTGAGCCCCGCCTTCGGCGGGGCTTTTTTTGCGCGTTTTTGCGCGTGTGGCCGAGCTTGCGCCGGTGACCGGGGGGCGTTGGCGGGTCACGAAAAGGTGGGTCATGAAAAAGCCGGCCCCGCAGGGCCGGCTTCTGGCAATGCCTCAAGGGCAGCAGATCACTTGATGGTGACCTTGCCGCCGGCCTCTTCGATGGCCTTCTTGAGGGCTTCGGCATCGTCCTTGGAGATGGCTTCCTTCACCGCCTTGGGAGCGGCTTCCACGAGGGCCTTGGCGTCGCCCAGGCCGAGACCGGTTGCTTCGCGCACGGCCTTGAGCACCTTGATCTTGGCGGCGGCGTCGAAGCCGTCGAGGATCACGTCGAATTCGGTCTTCTCCTCAACAGCCTCGGCGGCGGCGGCGGGAGCGGCGGCCATCACCACGCCAGCGGAGGCGGCGGCGGACACACCGAAGGCCTCTTCGATCTGCTTGACGAGCTCGGAAGCTTCAAGCAGGGAGAGGGTTTTGAGCTGGTCGAGAATCTGGTCAGTGGTAGCGGTCATGGTTGGGAATCAGCAACAGATCTGTGGACAGACAGAGAGATCGATGGAGCCCGGCGGGATCCGATCGCGGGGGGAGAGCCTCAGGAGGCCGAACCCTCGCCATCGGCGTGCTGCTTGAGGGCCCGGGCGAGACCGGAGGGAACTTCGTTGATGCCCACCGCCAGCTTGGTGGCCACGGCATTGATCGCACCGGCGATCTGGGCCATGAGCACCTCCTTGGAGGGCAGATCCCCGATGGCCTTGACGTCGTTCTGGGAGAGGAGCTTGCCTTCGAACAGGCCGCCCTTCACCTCCGACTTCTTGGTGTCCTTCTGGAAGGACTGCACGGCCTTCACCGCACCACCCACGTCGCCCTTGACGAGCACGAAGGCATTGGTGCCGGTGAGCAGGGAATCGAGTTCCGACCAGGCGCTGTCGCCATCAATGGCCCGGCGCATCAAGGTGTTCTTGGTCACCTTGCAGATGCCGTTGCTGGCCTGCAGACGGGTCCGCAGGTCAGACATCTCCTTGATGGTGAGGCCCTTGAAATCAAGAACCAGCGCCATTTCGGCTTCACCGAGGAGCCCCTTGAGCTCTTCGACGATCTGTTGCTTGTTCTCGAGCGTGCGGCCCATAGGGTTGAACGAATCGGGGGAACAAGCGGGGCATGCGGCCCTGGACGGCCCCTGGGGGGGCTCGAGGCCGCTGCACGTTCCTTCGCCGATCCGCAGACCCGCAGCTCAAGGCCACTGGTGCACGGGTAGCTGAAACCTGTTGCGTTCACCTCGGCGGGACTTACGCCTGAGCGATTCGTGAACCGTGAACCGGTCTACGGATCGAGCAGACAACCTGCTGTCTGGGGTCGGGCGCGTGCCCGTTTCAATAACTTACACCGCGACCCCAGGCCGGGGCTCAGCCCTCCTGCTTGATCTCCTGCAGGGCGGCGAAGTCGACCTGCACCGAGGGGCCCATGGTGGAGGTGACGTAGAGGGAGCGCCAGTAGCGGCCCTTGGCACCGCTGGGCTTGTTGCGGTCGATGGTTTCCTGCAGGGCCTTGAGGTTGTCGAGCAGCTTGGCCACATCGAAGCTGGCCTTGCCGAAGCGCACGTGCACGATGCCGGTGCGGTCGGCGCGGAATTCGAGCTTGCCGGCCTTGAATTCGGCGATGGCCCCGGCCAGGTTGGTGGTAACGGTGCCGGCCTTGGGGTTGGGCATCAGGCCGCGGGGACCGAGCACCCGGCCCAGCTTGGCCACCTTGGGCATCATGTCCGGGGTGGCGATGAGCAGGTCGAAGTCCATCTGCCCCTGAGCGATGGACTCCACCAGATCGTCGTCGCCGGCCAGGTCGGCCCCGGCGGCCTCGGCAGCGGCCACCGCTTCACCGCGGGCGATCACGGCGATGCGGATGGTCTGGCCCGTGCCGTGGGGCAGGGCCACGGTGGTGCGCAGCTGCTGATCGGTGTACTTGGGATCGATGCCCAGACGCACGTGGGCTTCGATGGTCTCGTCGAACTTGGCGGTGGCGTTGGCCTTCACCAGTTCGAGGGCCTCGAGCGGGGCGTAGGCCTGGTCGGCCACCTTGGCGGCCAGTTCGGTGTAGCGCTTGGAAACCTTGGGCATGGCAGGAATGGGGTACGGGCGACCGTTGGGTCTCCCCCGGTTGATGGATGGATGAACGGAGACGGATCGGGCTGGCCCTGGGGCCGGCAGGAGATCAGTCGTTGACGGCGACTCCCATGTTGCGGGCGGTGCCTTCGATGATGCGCATGGCCGACTCCACGCTGGTGCAGTTGAGGTCGGGCAGTTTGGTTTTGGCGATCTCCTCGAGCTGGGCGCGGGAGATGGCACCCACCGCCCCCTTGGAGGAGGTGGCGGCACCCTTCTCAATGCCGGCGGCCTTGGAGATCAGCACCGAGGCGGGCGGGGTTTTGGTGATGAAGGTGAAGCTGCGGTCTTCAAAGACCGAGATCTCCACCGGAATCACATAGCCGGCCTTGTCCTGGGTGCGGGCGTTGTACTCCTTGCAGAACGCCATGATGTTGACCCCGTGCTGGCCTAGGGCAGGACCCACGGGCGGCGCCGGGTTGGCTTTGCCGGCCTGGAGGGCCAGCTTGATAACGGCAACGACTTTCTTGGCCATCGTCTGGGGCTGAGGGGCGGATCTGCGGATGACCCCCATCGCCGGGGGTTGCGGGGACGGCCGCCCTCCGCAGGGAGACGGCCGCTGAGCCGGTGCCGGGGCCTCAGCTCTGCTTGCTGATCTGGGAGAACTCCAGTTCCACCGGCGTCTCGCGGCCGAAGATCGAGAGCAGGGCCTTGAGCTTGTTGCGGTCGCCCGACACCTCGATCACCTCGCCCTGGAAGTCCTTGAACGGACCGGCGGTGACCAGAATCTGATCGCCTTCGGCCAGATCCACCTTCACCACCGGCTTCTTCTCGGCCGCGCGCTTGAAGATGCGGTCCACTTCCTGGCGGCTCAGGGGGCGGGGCTTGATGTGGCCGCGGGCTCGGGCCGTGGCGCGGCGCTCCTCGGCCCCCACGAAATTGATCACATTGGGGGTGCTGCGCACCGCCATCATGGTGTCTTCATCGAGCACCATGCGTACCAGCACATAGCCGGGAAACACCTTCTCCTCGGTGCTGGTGCGGTTGCCGTCCTTCTTGATCTTCACCCCGGGGGTCTGGGGGATTTCGATCTCGAGGATGCGGTTGTCCACGCCCAGGGTCACGGCCCGCTGCTCCAGGGTGGCCTTCACCTTCTTCTCGCAGCTGGAGGCCACCTGCACGGCATACCAGCGGGCCACCTGGCGCTTCTCGGCCTGCTCAGCGGCGACCGACTCGCTGGCCTCAGCGGCTGAGAGCTCAGGGGTGGGGGCGTCGGCGAGGGCGGGGCTGAGGGAGCTTTCGGGCAGGGACTCGGTCACGGGGCTCACGGGAACAACAAGCGGCGGCTATGGATCGGCAAACTCAGCGGAACACCTGGGAGGCGCCCCAGCCGAACAGGCGGTCGATGGCGGCGATGGCGGCGGCCGACAGACCGACCATCAGGATCACGGCCACCGATTCGCTGAACAGCTGCTGACGGCTCGGCCACACCACCCGGCGCAGCTCATCGATGGTGGCGGCCGTGAAGCCGGCCGGCAGGGGGGCGCTGCCGTCGGTAACGGCTGCCGCGGAAGTCCCCGCAGCTCCATCGGCCGCGCTCTCCGGTACCGTCTCGGTGGCCGTTGCGGCCTCCGGTCGGGACTGGGGGGAACGGGGCGTAGCGGATTGGGGGGAGTCGGGCTCCACGGCGGGCTCGGCTGGGTGAACAGGCTGGGCGCGACGCAGCGGCTGAGGTCTACGCGTCAGGGCAATCTCCCACCCTACCGGAGGGGCTGGACTGGAAGGACTGGAAGCTCAGCTCAGCGGTCCCTTCACCAGCCAGTTGCACCCGAACGCCGGCGGCACCGCTGAAGTGCTCCGCCAGCAGTTCGGTGGCCAGGGGGTTCTCCAGCCGCCGGCGCAGCACCCGCCGCAGCGGCCGGGCCCCGTATTCGGGTTCGTAGCCCTGTTCCGCCAGGGCCTGCACCACCGGCTCCTCCACCACCAGCTCCAGTCCCTGTTCCGCAAGCAGGGCACCGAGCTCGGCCAGCTGCAGGCGCACGATGCGCTGCAGATCGTCGGCCGCCAGGGGGCGGAAACGGATCACCTCGTCGATGCGGTTGAGGAACTCGGGCCGGAAGTGGCCGGCCAGGGCCGCCTCCACCGCCGCCTCCAGCTGGCGCTCCCTGATCTCGGCGTCGGCGCCGGAGCGGGCGTTCTCCAGGATCGCCCGGCTGGCGAGGTTGCTGGTCATGATCACCACCGTGTGACGGAAGTCCACCGTGCGGCCCTGGGAGTCGGTGAGGCGGCCGTCGTCGAGCACCTGCAGGAGCAGGTTGAACACCTCGGGGTGGGCCTTCTCCACCTCATCGAGCAGCAGCACCGCGTAGGGACGGCGGCGCACCGCCTCTGTGAGCTGGCCGCCTTCCTCGTAGCCCACATAGCCGGGGGGCGCTCCCACCAGGCGGGCCACGGCGTTGCGCTCCATGTATTCGCTCATGTCCAGCCGCACCAGGGCCTCCTCCTCGTCGAACAGGGCGGCCGCCAGGGCCTTGGCCAGTTCGGTCTTGCCCACGCCGGTAGGGCCCAGGAACAGAAAGGAGCCCACCGGCCGGGTGGGGGCCTGCATGCCGGCCCGGGCCCGGCGGATCGCCGCCGCCACCGCCGTCACCGCCTCCGCCTGGCCGATCACCCGCACCTCCAGCCGGGCCTCCAGCTCCAGCAGCTTCTGGCGTTCACCCGCCAGCAGGCGCTGCACCGGGATGCCGGTCCAGCGGCCCACCACATCGGCGATGTCGCCCGCCTCCACCATCTCGCGCAGGATCGACTCGCCGCTGCGCTGGTCGGCCAGCTGCTCGGCCTCGAGGGCCTCCCGGCGCTGCTGCACCGCCTGCAGCTGGTCCACCTGCAGCCGGGCGGCCTCCTCCCAGGCACCATCGCGCTCGGCCTCGGCGATGGCCTGGCGCAGCTCCTCCTCCTGCTGAAACAGGTCCCGCAGCTCGGCGAGCTGTTGCCGCTCCCGCTGCCACCGAGCCTCCACCTGCTGCAGGGCCTCGGTGGCCCGCTGGCGCTGCTGCTGCAGGGCCACCCGTTCGCTCTGGGGCGCCGCCTCGGCCGAGAGCAGGGCCAGCTCCACCCGGCGCAGTTCGGCCTCGGCGGCCTCCACCGGCTGGGGCTTGGAGGTCACCTCCATGCGCAGCTGGGCGGCGGCCTCATCGATCAGGTCGATGGCCGAATCGGGCAGGCTGCGGTCGCTGATGTAGCGGTCGGCGAGCCGGGCGGCGGCCACCAGGGCGCCATCGCTGATGGTGACGCCGTGGTGCAGCTCGTAGCGCTCCTTGAGGCCGCGCAGGATGGCCACGCTGGTGTCGAGGTCGGGCTCGCGCACCACCAGCTGCTGGAAGCGCCGCTCCAGGGCGGGATCCTTCTCGATGCTGCGGCGGTACTCCTCGGTGGTGGTGGCGCCGATGCAGCGCAGTTCGCCCCGGGCCAGGGCCGGCTTGAGGATGCTGCCGGCGTCGGCGTTGGAGCGGTCGCCGCTCACCACCGTGTGCAGCTCGTCGATGAACAGGATCACGCCGGGTTCGGCGTCGCGCACCTCCGCCAGCACCCCGCGCAGGCGCTCCTCGAACTGGCCGCGGAACTTGGCCCCGGCGATCAGGGCCCCCAGATCGAGGGCCACCAGGCGCAGGCCGAGCAGGGCCTCGGGCACCTCCGCGGCCACGATGCGCTGGGCCAGCAGCTCCACCACGGCGGTCTTGCCCACGCCGGGCTCCCCGAGCAGCACCGGGTTGTTCTTGCTGCGGCGCGAGAGCACCTGCATCAGGCGGCGGATCTCGGCATCGCGGCCGATCACCGGATCGAGCTCCCCGGCGCGGGCGGCGGCGGTGAGGTCGCGGCCGTAGCGCTCCAGGGCCGCGGGTTCACGCTCCTCGGCCTCGAGGCGCAGCTCGCCAGCGGCGGCGGCCGGGGCCGGGGCAGTGGGAGTGGGAGTGGGAGTGGCAGCGGCGGGAGCAGCAGTGCCGGGAGCAGCAGTGCCGGGAGCGTCGATCCAGGCGTCGGCGAGGGGCGCCGCGGCCACCGGGGCCGGGGCTTCGCGGCGGGGCTCGGGCGCCCCCGGCCGCAGGCAGCGCAGCAGCTGCTCCTCCCCCAGCCCCTCGGCCGCCAGCAGCGATGCGCCCAGGCGGGGTTCATCCAATAGGGCCAGCAGCAGGTGGGGCAGATCGATCAGCCGCGACCCCCAGGCGGCCCGGCAGCGGTCGGCCTGCTCGAGCAGGTCTTCGAGGGCATCGCCCACGTAGAGCTCCGGCCCCTGGCCAGGGGGCTGCTCCAGGCAGAAGCTCTCCAGGCCATCAAGCATCCGGTCGGCATCAACCGGCAGGCGCTCCACCCAGCCCCCGAAGCGGCGCTCCAGCAGCAGGGCCTGGAGCAGGTGCTCCACATCCATGGCGCCATGGCGCCAGCGGCGGGCGCTGTCTTGGGCCGCCAGCAGCAGATCCCAGGCGTCTTCACTGAAGCGCTCGGGTTCGCGGGTGAGGCTAACGCCCAGCTGCTCCTCGGCCAGAACGGGGGACTCGCTGGGCATCTCAGGCGGCGGCGCGGGAAGAGAGCTGGATCAGCTCCACTTTGTAGCCGTCGGGGTCCTCCACGAAGGCGATCACGGTGCTGCCGTGCTTCATCGGCCCCGGTTCGCGCACCACCCGGCCGCCCTTGGCGCTGATCTGCTCACACACCCCGTGGATGTCGTCCACCCCCAGGGCGATGTGGCCGTAGCCATCGCCCAGCTCGTAGCGGCTGGTGTCCCAGTTGTGGGTGAGCTCCAGCACGGTGTGGTCGCTCTCGTCGCCGTAGCCCACGAAGGCCAGGGTGAAGCGGCCGCCGGGGTAGTCCTTGCGGCGCAGCAGGCGCATGCCCAGCACCTCGGTGTAGAAGGCGAGGGAACGCTCCAGATCACCCACCCGGAGCATGGTGTGCAGCAATCGCATGGGCAAAGGGTGTGCAGATCAGCCCATTGTGGTGGGGGTGGCTGGGGTGTCGGTTGGCCCATGCGGTGCCCTCCGGCACTGCGGGAGCCCCCGGGATGACCCATAGGATCCCCCGAACATCGTGCGATTTGGCCCTGTGATCGACTCCCTCGACCTCGTGATCGACACCGTGGTGGCCCGCGAGGTGCTCGATTCCCGCGGCACCCCCACCGTGGAGGCCGAGGTGCTGCTGGAGGGCGGCGCCAGCGGCCGGGCGATCGTGCCCAGCGGCGCCAGCACCGGCGCCCATGAGGCCCATGAGCTGCGCGACGGCGGCAGCCGCTACATGGGCAAGGGGGTGCAGCTGGCGGTGAGCAACATCGAGGAGAAGATCGCTCCCAGCCTCTGCGGCCTCAGCGCCCTCGACCAGGGCGCTGTAGACGCGGCCATGGTCGAGCTGGATGGCTCGGACAACAAGAGCGCCCTGGGGGCCAACGCGATCCTGGCGGTGAGCCTGGCCACCGCCAGGGCCGCCGCCAACGGCGTGGGCCTGCCCCTCTACCGCTACCTGGGCGGTCCGATGGCCACCCTGCTGCCGGTGCCGCTGATGAACGTGATCAACGGCGGCGCCCACGCGGCCAACAGCCTGGATTTCCAGGAGTTCATGCTGGTGCCCCACGGCGCCCCCAGCTTCAAGGAAGCCCTGCGCATGGGCACCGAGGTGTTCCATGTGCTCAAGGGCCTGCTCAAGGACAAGGGGCTGAGCACCTCCGTTGGCGATGAGGGCGGCTTCGCGCCGGACCTGGGCAACGGAGAGGCCGGCGAACTGCTGGTGCAGGCGATCGAGCAGGCCGGCTACCGTCCCGGCGACCAGATCTCCCTGGCCCTGGACGTGGCCAGCACGGAGTTCTACAGCGATGGCCGCTACGCCTTTGACGGCGGTAGCTACGACAGCGCCGGCATGGTGGAGGAACTGGCCAAGCTGGTGAGCCGCTTTCCGATCGTCTCGATCGAGGATGGCCTGGCGGAGGACGACTGGGAGGGCTGGGGTCTGCTCACCGCAAAGCTGGGCGACACGGTGCAGCTGGTGGGGGACGACCTGTTCGTGACCAACACCACCCGGCTGCAGAGGGGCATCGAGCAGGGGGTGGCCAATTCGATCCTGATCAAGGTGAACCAGATCGGCTCCCTCACCGAGACCCTTCAGGCGATCGACCTGGCCGGGCGCTCCGGCTACACCAGCGTGATCAGCCACCGCAGCGGCGAAACCGAGGACACCACCATCGCCGACCTGGCAGTGGCCACCCGCGCCGGCCAGATCAAGACCGGATCGCTCAGCCGCTCCGAACGGGTGGCCAAGTACAACCAGCTGCTGCGCATCGAAGACGAACTGGGCAGCCAGGCGGTGTACGCCGGTGCCGCTGATCGTGGGCCCCGCGGTAAGGGCTGATTCTCCCTCCACCAGGATTCAGAGTCATGCAGATGATGCCAGGTACGCACACCATCACCAATCTGTTTGATCAAGCAACCACTCCGCTTTCAAAAGGGTCAAGCCAGAAGGCAGGGAGAGAAATCGCTGCAAAGGATTGGTGATGGCTGGACGATTAAAGCCGCTCAGACGGATCTAATTCGAACGGCTTGTCAATGATGGTGTTTGCGCGAATGATGCCGCACAGAATGTTATGCGTCTGCGGATGGCCTTGCAATGGCTTCAGAATTGGGGAGCACAGGAGCAAGCAGGTATTTCTTCAGCTGATCTAACGGAATTGGTGGGCTGAGGTCCTCCAGTGGAGGGGAAACAAAGCTGCCATCAGGAGCGATGCTTACGGAAAGCTTGGGCACCAGGAGCTGATCAGGATCCATAAATACCTCCAACACAACTGCGCCATCAGCCGCTAAGAACTTTTCAGTCTTTTCTGTCAGGTTGTCACCTGAACGGAGTGATATGTAGTCAAAGCCAAACACCTTAACGAGTGGTTCGTAATTGGGGATAGACAGCCCACTTTGCGGATCTGTACCCGACCTGCGCCCATCCACAATGGCCGTCTGCGTGTGCCTCATCATCAGGTAGCCGTCGTTATTAAAGATAACGAGCTTGAGCGGGATTCTATTGCTTATTACAGAATGCAGTTCCTGTAAGTTCATCATAAGGCCGCCATCGGTGTTCAGGCATACAATCAGTCGGCTATTATCCGCAAACCATGCGCCGATGGCACCGGTCAGCCCGTATCCCATCTCGCCAAGGCCTTGACTCATAATTAGACGCTGGCCACCGTTGGGCTCCAAAACCTGGCCTGCGGTAAGAAACGCTGTCCCTACATCTGTCACGAATGTTGTGTTGCTTGGAGCCAGTTGACCCAAATCGGCCAGAAAGGGATAAGAATTAATCCAGGTATCGCTCTTGTGACAAGATTCCACCAGCGGGAAAGTGCTCCTCAGCTGAGCAATGTGTTGAAGCCACTCTTCGTTCAACCAGGGGCTCGCAGAAAGAGCCTTATGGAGCTGCTCAAGAACAGTGGGAGCGTCTGCCAGGAACTTGCTCGAGAATCTAGGGCCAAGTTTTTCAAGTTCAACCGGGTCACAATCAACGACATATATCTGAGCACGTCGCGCCAATTCACTGTCGACATATCCCTTCTGAGGAACTGAAAGTCGTGTGCCTATGGCAAGAAGCAAGTCGCAGGACTGAAGAGCAAGATTCCCCGCACGGCTGCCATACACTCCAGCATGGCCCGCATAGAGACTTGGGATGTTATCAAATAGGTCGGTAGCAGCCCACGAGGTGAGGTAGGGAATACCAAGGCCTGATACAAGGCTTTGGAGCTTGCTGGGGGGCACGGACCTGAGTCCATCACCCAGCCACAACAGGGGTTCTTTCGCATCCTTGATGGCTGTCGTCAAGGAGGATAGTTCGTGCTCAGCAAGACCCCCAGGAACTGGAATGATCGTCGAACTGGCCTTGGCTCGAAGTTGTTCAATTACTTCAAGATCAATGCTCCCAGATTGTACGTCAATGGGAATATCAACAATGCATGGGCCATAGCGGGGAGTTGTGCAAAGCTTCAAGGCATACAGTATTTCGGAAAAGGCTTTTTCTACCGACATGCATGTGGTGACACGCTTGGTGCATGATTCAAAGATTCTTTCCGTGTAGACCCCTAGAACGCCAACCATGCGGGCAAGGTTATTGGCCTTGAACTGCTTGGTGGCCTCTTGGCCAGTTATCACGAGCACGGGTACGCTATCGGCGTAGGAGCCAACTACGCCGGTAAGAGCATTGACTGCGCCTGCGCCTGCAGTAACAAGAACTGCTGCCATCCTGCCAGACTGCTTATAATATCCATGCGCTGCCATAACGCACGACTGCTCATGATGCAAGCAAACAAGCGTCAGGCCTGGATGATGGCAGACTGAATCAAAAAGGTGCGCGTTTGCGGATCCAATAATACCAAATACATGTGTGATCCCATGCTCGGCAAGAACATTCGCAACAGCTTCCGAGAATTTAATGTCAGCCATGGTTTAGAGAGCCGCAGAGTATGATACTGTGGTCCAATACGCTCACTAAGTAATTGTGAGACCCTTGGTCGAACTCAAGGGCTGGTGTGAGCGCACGGGGAATGAGAGCATCCTAAGAGAGGGAGAAAAAAAGCAGGCGAGACCTTTTTCACAGAAGCCGTCTCATGAACCCCCCTGATGATAGCTTCTTGAATAGCGGTTGTCACCTGAGGGGCCCGCGGCGCTTGATCGTCTGATGCCACCGATGGCGCGCAGTGAGGCCCGGTTCAACAGCTACAGGCCCTCGCAAATTCCCGAGAGCTGCTGCACCCGCGGTCATCCAGCTGATCGAGAGAATCGAGCAGCTCGTCGCCGCTTACAACTAAACCAAGGCCCCGTTCCAGTGGACCGCCATGGCGGAATCAATGACGCTCACCGGGAGCCTTTGGGTCACTCAGGCAGCCGAACTGCTGCGGAATAACAGCAACGATATGCTGACAACTGATTTGTAGTGTCTGGGATCGCATTCACAATGTACGGTGATTGCAGTCAAGACAACAGCTTTGATCCCCCGCCAAGGGGTCCGGTCAAGAGGTTGTGCGTTGTGCAGCGGTGCTACGTCCTACCACTACAAGTGCTCAGCCTCTTAAAACAAGAGTTTCGGCTGGATGATTGGCAGAGAACTACAGGCGTCGA
>REEV01000029.1 GCA_007694915.1 Cyanobium sp. PLM2.Bin73
CCCCCACCCCCCCCCCCCCCCCCCCCCCCCCCCCCCCCCCCCCCCCCCCCCCCCCATTCTCAGCCTTAGCACGATCCGAGGCGATCCCCTCAGATCCGCCTCATTGCGCACGTATCAATTCAATGGTGCAAAGCCTCGGCACTTGAGCCGGTGTTGATGGCAACCATTGATGAGACAAACCGCCGCGATGCCCGAACTGGGGGGTCTCGCCAACAGGGAGCTCCCAGTCAAAAGGGGCCGATCCGTCAGAGCCAACGCCGTGCCGGGCGTGAACTTCTCAGGCTCCACTTCGCAAATTCCCCGGCTCCGAACCCGCCTGCAGTGCGAGCCTGAGGCCAGCGAATCACCCGCCGCCAGCATCTGGCCGATGCCACCTGAGTAGACGGCGACAGCTTATCCCTTGGCCTCTTCCACGCTGATGCCTGAAATCATCAATACGCTTAAATCCACTGACGCGAACACGCTCGGCGAAGCGCTGCTGCGGCAGCTCGACGGCAGCAGCGAAGCGGATCAGCGTCTTGCCATCGAGCTGGATCGCTGGCTGAGTCCACGGCGGCGCGACGCGCTGGGTGCAACCAACAACCCGCACGGTACGGATAGAGAACTCTGCGCGAAATGGCAACTGCAAACTAATGGGCAGTGGACTGTGGTGCGCAACGAGCGAGAGTCGTCGCCACCATTGAGTTGAGCGAGTGCAGCGCAATGGCGGATGAAACAGTTGCGCGATCAGCTCTGCGACTCTCCTAAAATCCGACGTCGCAAGAAACAGCACAAGCGGCGCAGCCTTTGGAGTCGAGCAGGCAGTCCATCCCGAAACAGCTTGTATGGCCGGAGCAGATGGAAGAGGCTCACAGGCAAGGAGGCTGGTGGCTGGTGCGTCCGCAGGGCGACAGCCCGCGGTGGATCGTTTGTGAAGTGCCCCCCCTGCAGTGTTTCGCCGCCTGACGGCGCTGCTGGGCCTGCGAACGCCGATTTGCTGCCGAGGGCTGAGGGCCACCCGCTGAGTCCTGGTCTGGAGCGGGATCCGGGCTCGGTATCTGTCGATCCCCCGGCGGCGGCCTTACGGAAGCGGCTGGTCACCAGGAGCGCCGTGCCCATGGGCATGGGTTCAGCTGACCTGGATCGCGGATCTGGCAGAGGATTGCTATTAAAATGGGGCCTGATCTGGAGGCAGACGATCGGGGATTAGGCGCAGGATCCAAAGGAGTTGGGCCAAGAGTTGAACATCAGGTTGGTCTCCTCCCTTGCAAGAGGGAGCTTCCCAGAGCCCATGGACATTGAGACGTCTGGCTCAAAGCTGGGTTGTTATGAAGATCCAGGTCAATGACACGAGTGACCCGTCACCAGGCCGCAGAACACGACCCCGATCCTGCAGCCGGCGCTCGAACTGCTCTCCCGCGGCCTGGCAAGCAACATGGCTGAGGCCATGCCGCCTCTGCTTGATGCCCAGGGCGCTGTGCTCTCCCGGGGTGAGCTGGGCCACCACCACGCTGGTGTCGAGGTAAATCATGGCTTTGCCAAGCATCATCGTGTCACCAGCGTTCACCGGAGCGGCACTCGTCGATTGAAGGTCTGCCCGGCGCAGGCACTCCGCGGGAGTCGGCGGGAGTCGGGGGGAGAGCGAACCGGGAGGCTGTTGCCCCAGCCGCCAATGGCCTGCTGAACGTGGCGTTGCTCCGCACAGTTGGGACCACGCGGTCCATGCAGCGATCGAGGGGATTGATGATCCCAGAGCTGACCGGATGGATCAACGCACCAAGCCCTCGCTGATCAAGGCCTGCTCTTGAGCGCTCTCCCCCAGCTGCCGACAGTGGGGTGATGGTGGGCGTACATCCGACCTGGCTCGCGGTTACAGCCGTGGCTAGAGAGAAGGTGAAGGGTTCAGAACATCACCATGACCCAGCTGTACTCCGGTCGCGGCGCGACCCACCAACCACGCCATGACGGCGTGAACACCGAGGCCCATCGCGGCGATCCCTACCGTCCAGATGCCAAGTTCCCCGAGCCGGCGGTCTGCCCCGACTGTCAGGCCTCCTATCGCCAGGGGCGCTGGACCTGGGAACCCGCCGCCGCCGAGGCCACGCCCCACCGCTGCCCGGCCTGCGCCCGCATCCACGACGGCCTGCCCGCCGGGCTGCTCAGCCTCAGCGGGGCCTTCATGGCCAGCCACTGCGAGGAGATCCTGCGCCTGGTGAACAACACCGAGGCGCGCATTCGCAGTGAGCGGCCGCTGGAGCGCCTGATCGCCATCGACACCGGCGGCGATGGTTCCGGCGCCGCCGAGGGCGGAAGCCTGACGACTGGCCCCCTGGAACTCAGCTTCACAGGCACCCACATCACCCGCGCCATCGGCAAGGCGATCGAGGCCGCCTACGGCGGCAGGCTCGAGGCGCCCTTCAGCGAGCAGGGGGCGGTGCTGCGCTGCCACTGGGAGCGCAACTGAAGCGGCTCACTGGGGCTGAAGGTGGTCGCTCACATCCACCAGGGGGATCTGGGCGTGTCCCCAGTCCGTGGTGCCCAGCAGGCTCGGTGCCCCTTCTCGGGGCTTGACTCCCGCACCGGCGGCGAACGCGCCATCGGTCCAGGCCAGGAGCAGGTTGCCGAGCACCCCGCCACTGGTGCCGTCCCCCGGGCGCAGGTTGAAGTGGTCGCCTCCGTTGGCCAGCACCAGGCGGTGGCCCAGGGCGGTGGTGCCGCCCTGGGAAATCGGGTTCACGGCCTCCGGATCGGGGGGCACCACCCAGTCGTTGCTGCCGCTCACCAGCAGCACGCGCGACTGGAGCTCACGCCCCGCCCCTTCCGGAAACAGCAGGGCGAGAGGCGGGCTCACGGCCGCCGCCGCGATCACCCGGCGATCGCCGAGGCTGGCATTCTCGGCGGCGTCCAGCCAGCTGCACTGCAGGGTCCAGCTGAGGTTGCGATCCGGATCCCTGAGGTCCTTGCAGCGCTCCTGCAGCCGTGTGCTGGTGGTGGACACCCCCGCCACCTGCAGCGCCGTGGTGGCCCCCCAGGAGTGGCCGATCACCACCACCTGATCGCTGGTCAGCGTGACCCCTTCCAGCTGGCCGGCGGAGGCGCCATCGATCACCGCCGAGAGGTCCTTGGGCCGGAACACCAGTTCCTCCGGTGCCGGAGGGGGCACCTGGCCGCGCAGCAGCTCCTGCTGCTGCTGCTCATCGCTGCCCGGGTGGCGGGGCAACACCACCGTGTAACCCGCCTGGGCCAGGCGCTGGCCCCAGCCCTCGAACGACCGCGGACCGTCCCAGAGGCCATGGGAGATCAGCACCAGGCGGCCGTTGCCCCCCTCGGCCGGCCGCAGCAGCACCAGCTGCAGGGGCTCGGGGCGGTGCGCCACCACCAGGGTCTGCTCGCTGCGCCGCACCGCCGGCGCAGCAGCGTCGGCCACCGCCGGCACGGGCGCGGCGGGCAAGGAGGCGATCAGGGCGTCGGTGCGGCGGCGCTGAGCCAGCACCTGCTCACTCACCTCGCGGATGCGGCCCAGGTTGAAGCGCACCCGATCGCCCGGAATCGCCTTGATCAGCGACAACAGGGTGGGGTCGCCGTTGGCGGAGGCGGCCTGCAGCGCCTGCTGCAGCTCGAGGCCCGTGAACTCCTGATCCGCTCCCTCCACCGTGCCCAGGGAGGAGAGCACCAGCAGGGCCTGCTCCAGCAGGGGGGAACCCACCGAGCCCTCGGCGAGCTGCACCAGCCCCACCGGCACCGGCTGGTTGAACACCTCGGCCAGCTTGGGGCCGAGCACGCCGCGGCTGGCGCGGTCGAGTTCGGCCAGATCGCTGGTGCCCTGGCGCAGCAACGCCGGGTCCTCCAGCTCCGGCACCCGCACCAGCACCTCCATGTTGAGGACGGGAAACTCGATGATCACCTCCTCGATCGCCCGGGCGGGGGCGGCCGCCAGCAGAGAGGCCCCCACCAGGCCGGAGCCCAGCACACGGCCCAGCTGACGGCCCGACAGATCGAAGCGCCAGGGGCGGCGACTCCGGGAACGACCAGGGGAGGACATGCCAGGTGGTTGGGTGATAAGCGGACGCTAGCGGCAGCTGGCGTTTCAGCCCTGGGAGGCGCCGTCCGGGCGGGTGCCGTCGGGCCGGGTGGCGATCACCGCGAAGAAGGGGTCGCCCTTGGCGCCGAACCAGCCCAGGGGGCCGGGGGCCGGGGTGTCCTCGGCGATCAGCTCCGGCCGCGGCCAGCCCTGGGCCATCAGCACGCGGGCCACGGTGGCCAGGTGGTCGCGGTCGCCGCCATCGGTCCACACCTGCGGCGCCTTCTGGAAAAACATCCGATTGGAGAAGGCCACGATCACCTGGCCCCGGGGGCGCACCACCCGGAGCAGCTCGGCGGCGATGGCCTCCGGGTACTGCAGGTATTGCCAGCCGGCCACCATCAGCACCGCATCCACGCTGGCGTCGGCCAGGGGCAGGCGCTGATCGGCATTGAGGTTCTGCACCCAGTGGCGATCGAGGCGCGGATTGGCCTGCAGCTCCCGCTCGTTGAGGCCGTGGCCGATCACCTCCTGGTAGCTCACCTCCTCGGGCAGGTGACACACCCAGCTGCTCATCAGATCCAGCACCACCGCGCAGGGGGGGATGCGCTCGCGGTAGAGGGCCGTGAGCCGCGCGCGGAATGCAGCGTCGAGATGCTGCACGAAGCGGGGCTCGGCGTAGAAGAGGGCATCGTCATCGCCATCGAGCTTGCGGCGCTCAGCCGGGCTGAGCACCTCCATCACCGGCTGCACCGTCTGGGGCATCAGGCCACCACCTCACCTGGGGCCATCCTGGAGCGCACCAGCAGGCCATCGCGGGGCGACGGGCTGGGGATCACCTGCAGCTCCAGGTTCTGGCCGCTCACCAGTTCCAGATCCACCCGCTTCAGCAGGCCCACCGCCAGCAGCCGGATCTCCAGTTCCGCCAGGGCCTTGCCCAGGCACACCCGCTCACCGCCGCCGAAGGGCAGCAGGGCCACCGGGCAGGGGCCATCGAGATGGCGCTGGGGTCGGAAGCTCTCCAGGTCGGCATCAACGGGGGGCTCAGTGCTGGGCAAGGCCTCCCCATGGCGGTTGTGGGCGGCCAGGGCCACCTGCACCACCCGCCCGGCCGGCACCTGCACCCCATCGAGCACCAGCGGCGCCGTGGTGCGGCGGAAGAAGCCCCCCACCGGCGGCGTCAGCCGCATCACCTCCTGCACCACCGCATCGAGGCGCGGCGCGTGGCCGGGGTCGTAGGCCGTGGTGGCCTGCTCGGCGGCCGGCGGCCAGCTCAGGCCCGCCAGTTCCTCCCGCAGCCACCCCTCCACCGGCGGATGCTGCAGCAGGGCCAGCATCAGGCAGCTGAGCGAGGAGGCGGTGGTTTCGTAGCCGGCGAACAGCAGCAACAGCAGCTGCTCCACCACGTCGTCGTCGGCCAGGGGCAGGCCCGCCTCATCCAGCCCGCCGGCGAGCAGGTCGAGGCCGCCGGCGACCAGGGGCTCCCCCGCCGCCGCCTGGGCCTGGGCCCGGCGCAGCACCACCGTCAGCCGCTCCAGCAGCCGGCCGCGGGCCGCCAGGGCGCGGGCGAAGGGACTGCCCGGGATCGCCAGCGGAAAGGAGAACAGCCCCTTGGTCCAGATCTCGAAGTCGGCGAACAGGGCCTCGCGGTCGTCGCCGTCGAGCCCCAGCACCACCGCGGCGATCACCGAGAAGGCGAAGCGCCGCAGCCGCTCGGCCAGGGCCACCGGCTCCTGGGCCTGGCCGAGCTCATCCGCCAGCTCCTCCACCAGGGCCACGATCACCGGGCTGTAGCGGCGCAGGGCGGCGGCGGCGAACAGCTGGCCCACCACCCGCCGCCGCGCCCGGTGGTCGGCGCCGTTGCGGTTGGCCAGCGAGCGGCTGCCCAGCAAGTCGCGCACGCTGGCGGGCCACCAGCCCTCCACGCGGCGGGAGTCGGCCAGCAGGTCGGTGATTGCCCGCTCGCCGCGGATGAACACCAGCGGCTGGCCCAGCAGCCGCGTTTCGAACACGTTGCCGTGGCGGGCGAAGCGCCGCTGGGCGAAGCCGGGATCGCGGAAGAAGGCCAGGGTTTCGAGCACGCCGCTGGCCGCACCGGTGCCGGGCAGGGGGCGGGGCCGGGTGGCCGTTGTCGGGGCCGTCATCGGGGCGTCATCGGGGGCGTCATGGGAGGCGCCGTCGGGGGGACGACGGAGTGAGCAGACGCGCTCCACCCTGGCGAAAGGCCGGCCGCAGCGTGACCAACGACGCCCGCCCCCGTGCCCCAGGTCACCTGGCCAGGTTCCTTTGCACCGCAGGCGTTCCGGAGCCGGGAATCCACCCGGCGGGCACTGCACAATCGGGCCGAACCCGCAGGCTGAGCGCTTCTGGAGTCGCCGCGTGCCATCACCCTCGCCGCCCAGCAGTCGCTGCTGCTGGCCCAGCACGGAGAGCTCCCCCACTGCCTGAAGCTGACGGTGCGGGAGGGCATCGGCCGCATCGCCGCCGGCTTCAGCCACCCGAGCGGCCGCCGCTGCAGTGATGTCACCCTGGCCTTCACGGCCAACGGGGACTGTCCGTGGCTGTGCCTGCCGGCGGCCAGCAGCTGCCTGCTTGAGGCCCAGACGCCCCTGCGCTGCGAACTGCAGCCCGTGGCCCGCTCACCGGTGACACCCGATCTGATCAGCGACTGGCTGCTGGAACTGCACCTGGTGCGCCACCCGGTGGGGGCCGATCTGCGCCTGCGCTCGCTGCTGCAGCTGCTGGTGCAGCGCTTCGGGCGCCGCTGCAGCGCCGGCTACCAGCTGCCCCTGGCCCTCGGCCACGCCCGGCTGGCCGAACTGATCGGCAGCACCCGCTCCACCGTGACCCGCCAGATCAGCCAGCTGCGCCACCAGGGCCTGCTCAGCAGCGAGGGCGGCGGCGAGGCCCTGCTGCTCACCCCGGAGCTGGTGGAGCGGGGCTGAGCGGACTGGGCGGCCTGGGCGGCCTGCTGGAGGACTGGCAGGATTGCGGCGGCCGCAAACCGGCTCCCCAAACCGGCCCCGCAACCTGAACAGCGCGCCTTGACCCTGCCAGGAACGCGGTGGGAAGATCCGGCCAACCCCGAGCCCGGCCACCTTGAGCACCATCCTCAGCCCGGACGGCTGGTCCGGTCCCACCACCTCTGGCCGCTGGAGTCGCCGGGCCAACCGGGTGATCGATGAACAGCGCGGGGTGCGCACGACCACCGATGACCGCAGGCTGATCAACGCGCGCGGCGGCGACGACGTGATCATCGGCCGGCGCAACGACGACAGGGCGGGACTCCTCAACGAGCGGGCCGATCTGCAGCTGGGCCGGGGCGACGACCTGCTGATCGGCAGCAGCCGCAACGGCATCGGCATCGACAATCAGGGCTTCATCTTCATGGGCCCGGGCAACGACCGCATCGAGGCCTCCGGCGGCAAGCTGGCCATGCGCAACCGCCGTTTCATCTTCATGCAGGACGGCAACGACGTGGTGGATGTGCGCGATGGCGGCATCCGCGGCCGCGGCTTCATCGACATGGGCCAGGGCCGCGACACCTTCATCGGCTTCGGCAACCACACCATCTTCGGCAGCAGAAACGACCGCGACACCCTGCAGCTGCCGCGCGGCCGCTATGAGGTACGCCGACGCGGTGGCGGCCGCCGCGGCCGCGAGTTCACCGTCGAACGCGGCGATGACCGGCTGCGGCTGTTCGACTTCAACGAGGTGGGCGCCATCGACAGCCGACGCCGCGACCGCATCGAGATCGATCAGAGCGGCACCCTGGCCGTGCGCCGCGACGGCACGGTGGAGTTCATCTGATCGTGGAGTTCATCTGATCACACCTGCTCCCGCAACAGTTCGGTGCACACGGTGATGCACTCGCCATCATCGAGGGAGCATGTGGTGATGCACTCGAAATAGGCCTCCACCGGATCGAAGGCGGCGTCTCCCTGGTGGCTCTCAGCGGTCAGGCCCAGCGCCTGTTGATTGAGACCCTGATCCAGCTGAAGATGGGACTGAAGAGGCGACTGTTGAACGGCCATGGCTCCCCCGGGTGTGGCTGATGATTGTCAACGTATGACCAATGCTCTGGGGGCACAAGCAGGTTGAGCAGGGATACTCAATCCGGGATCAAGTGATGTAAAGGTCAAGGAATATGAAGCAGCCAAGCGATCTGAAGCAATCAAGCGATCAGAAGAAGCTCGACGGCCCGCGGGTGCTGGAGCTGGAAGCGCTGGCGCGCCGTGAGGGCTCGGGAATCGGTGCCGCTCAGGTGGTGGGCCCCTGGGAGCTGCGCCGGCTCTGGAGCCGCGAGCAGGCCGCTCCCCAGCCCCAGCAGGCCGCCCTGCTGCGCCTGCTGGGGGCCAGCCTCTCGATCAGCCACGGCACGGCCAGCCCCGGCTCAGCCAGCCCCGACCAACCGCTGCAGCTCGTGAACAGCGTGCGCGCCGGCGCCCTGGAGCTGCGCTTCTGCGGCTGGGGCCGGCTGGTGGGGCGGCGACCCCTGCTGCAGTTCGGCTTCGAGCGGCTTGAGCTGCGGCTGGGGCCCCGGCTTCTGCTGCAACGCCCCCTGCCGCCGGCGGAGCCCCGCAAGCAGCCGTTTTTTGCCCTGATCGCCACCGGCAGCGACAGCCAGGGCCGCTGGCTGCTGGCCCGGGGCCGCGGCGGCGGCCTGGCCTGCTGGCGCTGCCCGCTAACAGATCCGGGGCAACAGCTCGCCACTCAGGGGTAGCAGCAGCCGCTCGGTGCCCAGGGCCGTGGCCAGCAGCACCCGGGGCGCCGCCCCCGCGGGCGGTTGCCGCACCGTGCCGATCCAGGCCGCGCCGGTGGGCTCCGGCAGGGCCGCCAGCACGGCCAGGGCCCGCTCCAGCTGCTCGCCGGGCAGCACCGCCAGGAAGCGCCCCTCGTTGGCCAGGTGCAGGGGCTCGAAACCCAGCAGCTCGCAGGTGCGCGCCACCGGCTCGATCACCGGCAGCCGCTCCTCCTGCACCGCGAACTCCAGGCCGGAGGCCTCCGCCAGCTCCACCAGGGCGCTGGCCAGGCCGCCGCGGGTGAGGTCGCGCAGGCAGTGGGGGGTGAGGCCGGCCTCCAGCAGGGCCGCCACCTGGGGCCAGAGGGGGGCGCAGTCGCTCAGCACCGGCGGCTCCAGGTGCAGCTTGTGGCGGGCGGCCAGGATCGCCACCCCGTGGCGGCCCAGATCACCGCTCACCAGCAGGGCATCGCCGGGGCGGATCGCCGCCGGCGTGATCGGCTCGGCGGCCTCGATGGCGCCGATGCCGCTGGTGCTGATGAACAGGCGGTCGGCCTTGCCCCGCTCCACCACCTTGGTGTCGCCGGTCACGATGCTCACCCCGCAGGCGCGTGCCGCCGCCCGCATCGAGCCCACCATCCGCCGCAGCAGCGCCAGCGGCAGCCCCTCCTCCAGGATCAGGGCCACGCTCAGATGCGCCGGCCGGGCCCCGGCCATGGCCAGGTCGTTGGCGGTGCCCGTCACCGCCAGGCTGCCGATGTCGCCGCCGGGAAACTCCAGCGGCTGCACCACGTAGGCGTCGCTGGTGAAGGCCAGCCGGCCGGGGGGCAGGGCCAGGCTGGCGGCGTCGTGCAGCACCGGCGCCGGCTCGCCGTAGAGGGGCAGCAGCTCGTTGCGGATCAACTGCTGCATCAGGCTGCCGCCACCGCCGTGGGCCAGCTGGATCCGCTCGGTCATCAGCGGAGAATGGCAGATCCGCAGAGCGATCCGCTGCCATGGCGAAGGCCGCCCCCTCCCGCGCCCCGCGCACCACCCTGCGTTCAGGCCTGCGTTCCGCCCTGCGCACCGGCCTGGCCCCCCTGGCCCTGCTCAGCGGCGCCAAGTCGTTCCGCGACAACCCGGTGATCGGCAGCCGCCGCCTCAACCGCCTCGGCCTGCATGTGGGCCGCATCCGCCTGGCCGACGCCCTCACCGCCCAGCGGCGCTGGCGCCTGGGCCGGCGCATCCCCGCCGCCGACCGGCGGCACTACGCCGAACAGGGCTACCTGATCCGCGAGAACCTCCTGCCCCCGGAGCAGTTCGAGGCCCTGCGCCAGGAGATCTACGGCAGCGACTGGCCGCGGCTGGAGATGCGCCAGGGCAACGCCATCACCCGCCGCGTCGCCCTCGACCGCGCCCGGCTGCGCGGCAGCCATCCCCAGCTGGAGCGGCTGCTGGCCAGCCGCGAGATCGCCAACCTGATCCGCTACGTGGCCGGCACCGGCGCCGAGCCGATCTTCTCCCTGCAGGCGATCCTGGCCGGCCTGCCCAGTGAGCGCCCCGATCCCCAGGCCACCCTGCACGCCGACACCTTCCACTCCCTGGCCAAGGCCTGGTTCTTCCTGCACGACGTGGCCGAAGACGAGGGTCCCTTCGCCTACGTGCCCGGCTCCCAGCGCATGACCCCCCAGCGGCTGGCCTGGGAGCGGCGCCAGAGCCTGGAGGCCGCCGCGCACCCGATCACATACCACGCCCGCGGCTCGTTCCGGGTGGGGCCGGAGGATCTGGCCGCCATGAAGCTGCCGCCGCCACGCCGCTTCGCCGTGAAGGCCAACACCCTGGTGATCGCCGACACCCGCGGCTTCCACGGCCGCACCGCCAGCGACCACCCCACCTGCCGGGTGGAGCTCTACGCCGCCCTGCGCCGCAATCCCTTCCTGCCCTGGAACGGCCTCGACCCCCTGGCCCTGCCCTGGGTGCGCGACCACATCGGCAGTCTGCAGCTGGGGGTGCTGGAGCGGCTGCAGCCCCTGGGGCTGGCGAAGATGCCCTGGAAACCGGCCGGTCAGGGCCCGATCGACGCTGGGCTGGTCGAGACAGAGCTGGGGGCTGCGGGCTCGCTCGGAGCCGGGCGGAGGGCTGCGGGCCGGTAGCGGTGGTAGGCGGCGCAGGCCCCCTCGCTCGACACCATCGGCGCCCCCAGGGGATGGAGGGGCGTGCAGGTGGTGCCGAAGGCGGGGCAGTCGGGCGGGGTGGCCTGGCCGCGCAGGATGGCACCGGCGATACAGGGCGATGGGTCGCCGCCTGGCTCCGCTGGCCCCTGCGCCAGGGGGCGATCCACGCCAAAGCGCTCGCGGGCATCGAGGCGCCGGTAGTCGCCGCGCAGGGCCAGCCCGCCGCCGGCCAGCACCCCCAGGCCCCGCCAGGGCTGATCCACCACCTCGAACACCGCCTCCATCTGGCGCTGGGCGGCGGCGTTGCCCTCCGGCCGCACCACCCGCCCGTAGGCGTTCACCACCTCGGCGCGGCCGCTCTCCAGCTGGCGCACGCAGGCCAGCAGGCCGGCCATCACATCGGCCGGCTCGAAGCCCGTCATCACCACCGGCAGCCGGTGCCGCGCCACCAGCGCCTGGAGTTCGGAGAGGCCCATCACCGTGCCCACATGGCCGGCCGCCAGGAAGCCCTGCACCCGGTTGCCGGGGTCGGCCAGGATCGTGGCCATGGCCGGCACCACGCGCACGTGGGCCACCAGCAGCGAGAGGTTGGCCAGCCCCAGGGCCAGGGCCTGGCGGGCCAGCAGCGCGGTGGCGGGGGCGGTGGTTTCGAAGCCCACGGCCAGAAACACCACCTGGCGCTCGGGATGGCTGGCGGCCAGCTCCAGGGCTTGCAGCGGTGAGGTGAGCAGACGCACGTCGCCACCGGCGGCCCGCACCCCGAGCAGGTCGTCGCCGGGGTCGCTGCCCGGCACCCGCAGCATGTCGCCGTAGGAGCAGAGGATCACCTCCGGCCGCCGGCCCAGCTCCAGGGCGGCATCGATGGTGGCGGCCGGCGTCACGCACACCGGGCAGCCGGGCCCGTGGATCAGCTCCACCCCCGGCGGCAGCAGCTGATCCAGACCCCAGCGCACGATCGCGTGGGTCTGGCCGCCGCACACCTCCATCAGGGTCCAGGGCCGGGTGGTGATGGCGGCCAGCTCGGTGGCCAGCTCCCCCACCCGGCGGGCGGCGGGCGAGGGGGCCTGCGTCAGCGACGGGGGTGGCGGCGTCATCCGGGGCGGTAGCTCTGCAGCACGCGCATGTACTGGGCACGCTCGTACTCGCCCGGGTTGGCGCAGCGCAGCTGGCTCATGCAACCCCGCAGCTCCGCCAGGGAGCTGTAGTCGTGCTCCATCAGCCAGGTGCCGAGCTCGTCCTCGATGCCACTCAGGCGCTCGGGCCCGTGGCGCAGCAGAGCCGCCACCATCTGGGTGGCGCAGGCGCCGGCCATCAGCAGCCGCACCACATCGGTGCCGCGCGACACGCCGCCGCTGGCGATCAGGTCGAGGGGCTCGCGGCCGTGCAGCAGGGCGATCCAGCGCAGCGGCAGGCGCAGATCGTGGGGGGTGGAGAGCAGCAGGTTGGGGCGCACCTCCAGCTCCTCGATGTCGATGTCGGGCTGGTAGAAGCGGTTGAACAGCACCAGCCCGTCGGCACCGGCCTGAGCCAGCCGGCGGGTCATGGCGCGCAGGTTGGTGAAATAGGGGCTGAGCTTCACCGCCAGGGGCAGCCGCACCTCGGCGCGCACCTCGCACACGATCTCTTCCACCTGGGTTTCGATCGCCTCGCTGCTCAGGTCCGGGTCGGTGGGCAGGTCGTAGATGTTGAGCTCGAGGGCATGGGCGCCGGCCGCCTCGATGCGCCGCGCCGTTTCCACCCAGCGGCCGGGCTGGTTGCCGTTGAGGCTGGCGATCACCGGGATCTGCAGCCAGCGGCGGGCCTGCTCGATCAGGCGCAGGTAGAGGTCCTGCCCCTCGTGCATCACCGCCGACTCGGGCAGGTAGCTGAGGGCCTCGCCGTAGCTCTCGGCCCCGTGGCTGGCATGCCAGTGCAGGTCGAGCTGCTCCTGCTCGATCTGCTCCTCGAACAGCGAGTGCAGCACCACCGCCGCGGCCCCGTGGCGCTCCAGCTCCTGCAGCTGCTCCACGTGTTCGCTGAGGGGCCAGGCGGCGCCCACCACCAGGGGGGTGCGCAGGGGCAGGCCGAGGTAGGTGGTGCTGAGGTCCACGGCGGTGTTCACGCTCATGACGCACCTCCCGGCTCGCTGCCGCCGTCGCTGCCGCCGTTGCTGCCGCCGTTGCTGCCGTGACCGGCGAGGGCGCGGTAGGCGGCCCAGCGGCGGTCGAGCTGCGCCTGGGCGGCGCGGCCCAGCTCCCGGGCCCGCTCGGGCTGGCTGTAGCGCAGCATGCGGAAACGGTTCTCGGCCGCCATGCCCTCCTCCAGCTTGCGCCGCGGCGCCGGACTGTCGAGCTGCAGGGGGTTCTCGCCCCGCTCGACGCGGCGCGGGTCGTAGCGGTAGAGCAGCCAGCGGCCGGTGTCGACCGCCAGCTTCTGGTGACCCATGCCCTTGGCCATGTCGATGCCGTGGGCGATGCAGTGGGAGTAGGCCAGGATCAGCGACGGGCCCGGATAGCTCTCGGCCTCCAGGAAGGCGCGGATGGTGTGCTCGTCGCGGGCGCCCATGGCCACGCTGGCCACGTAGATGGTGCCGTAGGTCATGGCCATCAGGCCCAGGTCCTTCTTGCCGGCGGGCTTGCCGGAGGCGGCGAACTTGGCCACGGCGCCCAGGGGTGTGGCCTTGGAGGCCTGGCCGCCGGTGTTGGAGTACACCTCGGTGTCGAGCACCAGGGCGTTGACGTCGCAGCCGGCGGCGAGCACGTGGTCGAGGCCGCCGAAGCCGATGTCGTAGGCCCAGCCGTCGCCGCCCACCAGCCACACGCTCTTCTTCACCAGGGCATCGGCCAGCTCCAGCAGGTTGCGCACCGCTGGGTTCTGCAGCACGGCCTGCAGCCGCTGCTTCAGGGCCGCCACCCGCTCGCGCTGCTCGGCGATGCCGGCCTCATCGCCCTGGTCGGCGTCGCGCAGGGCATCCACCAGGGCCGGGGGCAGCTGCTCGGCAGGGAGCTCGCCGGCCAGGCGCTGCAGCAGATCGAGGGCCATGCGGCGCTGCTGATCGAGGGCCACGCGCATGCCGTAGCCGAATTCGGCGTTGTCCTCGAACAGGGAATTGCTCCAGGCCGGCCCCCGCCCCTCGGCGTTGGCGCTCCAGGGGGTGGTGGGCAGGTTGCCGCCGTAGATCGAACTGCAGCCGGTGGCGTTGGCGATCAGCATCCGGTCGCCGAACAGCTGGCTGGCGAGCTTGAGGTAGGGCGTTTCGCCGCAGCCGGCGCAGGCGCCGGAAAACTCGAACAGGGGCTGCTGCAGCTGCTGCTGGCCGATCTTGTGCAGGTTGAGCCCGCCCCGCGGCGCTTCCGGCAGCTGCAGGAAGAAATCCCAGTTGGCCCGGGCCTGCTCCCGCAGGGGCCGCTGGGGGGCCATGTTCAGCGCCTTGCGCTTCGGCTCGCTGCGGTCGCGCGCCGGGCACACCTCCACGCAGAGGTTGCAGCCGGTGCAGTCTTCGGCCGCCACCTGGATCGTGAACGTCTGGCCGTCAAAGGCGTGGTCGCGGGCCGGGGCGGTGCGGAAGCCCGCCGGCGCGGCACCGAAGGCCTGGGGTTCGGCCACCTTGGCGCGGATCACGGCGTGGGGACACACCATCACGCACTTGCCGCACTGCACGCACAGATCGCTCTCCCACACCGGCACCTCAGCGGCGATGTTGCGCTTCTCCCAGCGCGAGGTGCCCACCGGCCAGGTGCCGTCGCAGGGCAGGGCGCTCACCGGCAGCCCATCGCCGCGGCGCTCCAGCATCGGCGCGATCACATCCCGCACGAAGGCCGGCGCCTGCGCCAGCCGCTCGGCCATGGAGGGCTCGGCGGCGGCACCAGCAGCCTCGGCACCCACCTCGGCGCCAGTGGCAGCGGCACCAGCGGCATCGAGCTGCCGCCAGTCGAGTTCATGGAGATGGTCGAGGCTGGCGTCGAGGGCGGCCAGGTTCATGGCCACCACCGCCTCCCCCTTGCGCCCGTAGGTCTTGCGGATCGAGGCGCGGATGCGCTCGATCGCCTGCTCGCGCGGCAGCACCCCGCTCACCGCGAAGAAGCCGGCCTGCATCACCGTGTTGATGCGCGAGCCCATGCCGGCCTCACGGGCCACCCGGCTGGCGTCGATCACCCACACCCGCAGCTGCTTCTCGCGGATCTGCTGCCGCAGGTCCTGCGGCAGGCGGCTCCAGCTCTCTGCGGACACGTAGGGACTGTTGAGCAGGAACCCCCCGCCGGGCTCGATGCCGTCGAGCAGGTCGAAGCGGCCCAGGAAGTCCCACTGGTGGCAGGCCACGAAGGTGGGCCGCTGGATCAGGTAGGTGGAGCGGATCGGCCGGGGCCCGAAGCGCAGGTGCGACACCGTGACCGAACCGGATTTCTTCGAGTCGTAGACGAAGTAGCCCTGGGCGAACAGATCGGTGCCCTCGCCGATGATCTTGATCGCCGCCTTGTTGGCCCCCACGGTGCCGTCGGAGCCCAGGCCATAGAACACGGCCCGCACCTCGCCGGCGCCGGCCCCGTCGCCACCGCCCAGGGGCCGTTCGGTCACGAAGCTCTCGTCCAGCGGCAGCGAGAGGTGGGTGAGGTCGTCGTCGATGCCCACCGTGAAGTGGTTGAGCAAGGCGCCGCCCACCAGGGCGGCCTTGAGGTGATCGGCCACCGCCTTCACCATCGCCGGGGTGAACTCCTTGGAGGAGAGGCCGTAGCGGCCCCCCAGCACCTTCGGCAACGGCCCCGTCCCGCCCTCGCCGTGCACGGCGAGCCACTGCTCGGCGATGGCGGTGAGCACGTCGAGGTAGAGGGGTTCGCCGCTGGCGCCGGGGTCCTTGCAGCGATCGAGCACGGCGATCGCCCGGGTGCTGGCCGGCAGGGCCTCCACCAGCAGGCGGACGGCGAAGGGCCGGAACAGGCGCACCTTCAGCAGGCCCACCCGCTCGCCGGCGGCCTGCAGCACCTCCAGGGTTTCCTCGGCCGTTTCGCAGCCCGAGCCCATCAGCACCAGCACCCGTTCGGCATCGGCCGGCCCCACGTAGTCGTAGGGGCGGTAGTGGCGGCCGCTGAGCTCAGCGAAGCGCTCCATCGCCTCCAGCACATGGCCGGGGGCGTCGTCGTAGAAGCGGTTTGCCGCTTCGCGGGCCTGGAAGTACACATCCGGGTTCTGGGCGGTGCCGCGGATCACCGGCCGGTCGGGCGTGAGGGCCCGGGCCCGGTGGGCGGTGATCTCGGCCTCGGGGATCAGCTGCCGCAGCAGCGCGTCGCTGAGGGGGTGGAGCTTCTGGATCTCGTGGGAGGTGCGGAAGCCGTCGAACGCATGCAGGAACGGCAGCCGGCTGCGCAGGCTGGCGCGGGTGGCAATGGCGGCGAAGTCGCCCGCCTCCTGCACCGAGGCCGAACAGAGCACGGCGCAGCCCGTGCCGCGGGTGGCCATCACGTCGCTGTGGTCGCCGAAGATCGACAGCCCCTGGGCCGCCAGGGAGCGGGCGGCCACGTGCAGCACCACCGGTGTGAGCTCCCCCGCCAGCTTGTAGAGGTTGGGGATCATCAGCAGCAGCCCCTGGCTGGCCGTGAAGGTGGTGGTGAGGGAGCCGGCCTGCAGGGCGCCGTGCACGGTGCCGGCAGCCCCGGCCTCGCTCTGCAGTTCCACCACCGCCGGCACCGAGCCCCAGAGGTTGGGGCGGCCCTCGCTCGCCCAGGCATCGGCCCACTCCCCCATCGCCGAGGCGGGGGTGATCGGGTAGATGGCGATCACCTCGTTGAGGCGGTAGGCCACCAGCGCCACCGCCTCGTTGCCATCCACCGTGATCGTGGCGGTGGTGGCGCCGGCCTCGGCGCCGGGACTGATCGGGGTGGCTGTCATGGGATCAGGGGGTCGTCGTTGTCCACCAGGCTCAGGGCCACCCCCACATGCACCAGCACCCGGTCACCCACCACCGCCTCCGGCAGGCAGGCCAGGCTCACCTGCTGGCGCACGCCGCCGAAGTCCACCTCGGCGCAGCGCCAGAGGGGATCGGCTGCCGCCGCCTCACCGGCCGGGGGCTGGCCGTCGCTGATCGCCAGGATCACTCCGGGCGTGGCCAGACACATGGGAACGGGAGGCGGAGTGCGGGGCTGCAGGGAGCGCGGGGGGCGCAGCCGGGTGAGCGGAGGGGGCTCCTGATTTCGTTATAGGTGTGCCCTTCAGGGCTGCCCACAGCTGGCCCAGGGCCAGGCCGCCGTCGTTACACGGCAGTTGTAAAGACCAGCAGGGCACCAGCCCCACGGCCCGCAGGCCAGCGATGCAACCCTCCAGCAGCAGGGCGTTCTGAAAGCAGCCGCCGGCCAGGGCCACACGCCGGCAGCCGCTGGTCTCGGCCGCCCGCCGCGCCGCCGCCACCAGCGACGCCACCAGGGCGTCATGGAACGCGGCCGCCAGGCATGCCGCCTCCCGCCCGGCGGCCCGGGCGGCCAGCAGCTGGCGCAGCGGCGGCTCCCAGTCGAGCCAGCCCAGGGGCAGATCCGCCGCCTCTCCCGCCGCCAGCAGCGCCCCGGGCGCAGCCCTCGGGGGCACGGGCACCAGGGGCGCCAGCGGCAGAGCCGAGGCCGGAGTGGCGGTGGCCTGCTGGCACCAGCGCCGCGCCAGGCCCTCCAGCCGCAGGCCGCTCTCCCCCTCGAAGCTCTGGGCCTGCACCACCCCCAGCAGGGAGGCGACGGCATCGAACAGCCGCCCCAGGCCCGAACTCAGGGGGGCGTTGCAGCCGCTGGCCACCGCCGCCGCCAGCAGCCGGCGCTCGGCCGGCTCGAAGGCGTGGCGGGTGGCGGCGGCGCCGGGGTGATCGAGCAGGGCCGAATCGGCCGCCAGCAGCAGCCCCAGGGCCGCCCGGCGCGACTCGCGCATCGCCCGCTCGCCCCCCGGCAGCGGCCAGGGCCGCAGGCAGGCCAGCCGCCGGGCCGCCAGGGCGGGACCCTCCAGCAGCAGCAGCTCCCCGCCCCAGAGCTGGTGGCCCGGGCCGGGGCCGTAGCCCAGGCCATCGGCCGCCCACACCAGCAGGGGACCCTCCAGGCCATGCTCCGCCGCCACGGCCAGGCCGTGGGCGCGGTGGTGCTGCACCAGCTGCAGGGGCAGGCCATGGGCGCCGGCCAGCCGCTCGGCCAGCGCCCGGCCCACGTAGCCGGGATGGGCATCCGCCACCAGCGTCAGCGGTGCAGAGCCGTTGCTGGCGCCAGGGCGGGCGCCGACCCCATCCAGGAGCTCCTCCAGCCCCGCCTCCAGCGCCCGCTGCTGACGGGCCCCGGCCAGATCGCCCTGGTAGGGCGCCACCCAGATCCGGCCAGCGCGGGCCAGGGCCGGGGCCGCCTTGAGGTCGCCGCCCAGGGCCAGGGCGGCAGCACCGGCAGCCGGTGGGGCCGGCAGCTCCAGGGCGGCCGGTGCGTAACCGCGGGCCCGGCGCAGCAGCACCGGCCGGCCGTCGATCAGCTGGGCCAGGGAGTCGTCGAGGGGGCGGGCGATCGGGCGGTTGTGCACCAGGAAGCCATCGGCGATCGCCCCCAGCCGCTGGCGGGCCTCCAGCGGATCGATGCACAGCGGCTCGCCGCTGGGGTTGCCGCTGGTGGCCACCAGGGGCCGGCCCACCGCCTCCACCAGCAGCTGGTGCAGGGGCGAGGCGGGCAGCATCACCCCCAGGGCCCCGCTGCCCGGGACCACCACCTCGGCCACCCCCATCCCTGCCCCATCTCCCGCAGCCCCATCCCCAGCAGCAGCTGGTGCCGCCCAGGGGTGCCGGCGGCGCAGCAGCACGATCGGGGCAGCCGGCGAACTCAGCAGCTGCCGTTCGGCCGCACCGATCTCCACCGCGGCCTCCAGCCAGGCCGGCTCGGCCACCAGCAGGGCAAAGGGCTTGGCGGGACGCCGCTTGCGCCGCCGCAGCCGCTCCACTGCCTGCGCCTGGGTGGCATCCACCAGCAACTGGAAGCCCCCCACCCCCTGCAGCGCCAGGATCCCGCCGTCGCGCAGCAGCGCGGTCGCCGCGGCGATCGGGTCGGACGGCTCCGGCAGCTCCTCGCCCTCATCAGCGCCGGTGAGCTCCCGGCCATCGGCGGCCAGTAGCTGCAGCCGCGGCCCGCAGGCGGGGCAGCCGATGGTTTCGGCGTGGAAGCGGCGATCGGCCGGGTCCTCGAACTCCCGCCGGCAGGCGGGGCAGAGCGGGAACGCCGCCAGGGTGGTGTGGGCGCGGGCGAAGGGCTCGGCGGTGGCGATCGAGTAACGCGGGCCGCAGGCGCTGCAACTGATGAACGGGTAGCGGTGGCGGCGGCTGGCGGGATCGGCCAGCTCGGCCCGGCAGGCGGGGCAGGGGGCCAGATCGGCCACCAGGGCCGGGGCGATCAGGCCGGCGCCCAGGGGCCGGGGAGCCGCCGCGGCGATGCGCAGACCAGCGGGCCGCCGCGGCCGGGGCGGCAGCCAGCGCGGCTGCAGCGGATCCAGGCGGGCCGGGGCCGGCAGCTCGCTGCGCAGGCCGCGCAGGAAGCGCTGCAGGGCGCGGCGCTCACCCTGGAGGTCGATCCGCACCGCTCCGGCCACGTTCTCCACCGCCCCCCTCAGCGCCAGCCGGCTGGCGAGGCGATGCACGAAGGGCCGGAAGCCCACCCCCTGCACGGTGCCGCGGCAGTGCAGCAGCAGCCGGGCGCTGGCCCCTGGGCCCATGGCCCGGCTCAGACCGGAGCCGCCGCCGCAGTGGCCGGCGCAGCAGTCGCCGGCGCCGCAGTGGCCGCTGCCGCCAGGCCGGCGGCGATGGCCGCGCGCAGGGCGTCCATGCCCTCGCCGGTGCGGGCCGACACCTCCACGATCCGGGCGGCGGGCGCCACCCGGGCGATGTGGCGGTGAGCGTGCTCGCGGTCGAACGCCACCGCCGCGGCCAGGTCGATCTTGTTGATCACCACCACATCGGCGCTGTGGAACATGGCCGGGTATTTGAGCGGCTTGTCCTCCCCTTCGGTGACGGCCAGCAGCACCAGCCGCAGGCTCTCGCCCAGGTCGTAGGCGGCGGGACACACCAGGTTGCCCACGTTCTCGATCACCAGCAGCTCCAGGGCAGCCAGGTCGAAGCGCTCCAGGGCCGGCTCCAGCATCGAGGCCTCCAGATGGCAGGCCTGGCCGGTGGTGATCTGCACCGCCTCGATGCCGGCGGCCCGCAGGCGGCGGGCGTCGTTGTCGGTGGCCAGATCGCCCACGATCGCCCCCAGCCGGCCGCTGCCGCTCCAATCGCGTCCCAGCCGCTCCAGCAGGGCCGTCTTGCCCGAACCGGGGGAGGAGAGCAGGTTGAGCACCGGCAGGCCGGCCGCCGCGAAGCGCCGGCGCAGGGCGGCGGCGTGGGCGTCGTTGTGGGAGAGCAGGGCCTCGCC
>REEV01000108.1 GCA_007694915.1 Cyanobium sp. PLM2.Bin73
CAGCCGCCGGGCGCTTTCGCGGGCCACCAGGGCCTGAAGGGCTTCCCGCAGCAGGCGGGAGCGTTCCGGGATGCCGCTCAGCTGCTCGGCCTGCCGCAGCAGGTCGTCGTCGAGGGTGACGGTGGTGCGCATGGGCGGGGCCCCGGAGGGATCATCAATTCTGGCATCAGTTGATGCGCGCCCCATACAGAGCCCACAAGGCTGGCTGGCCTGATGTACGTTGCATACATCGCATGGCGATCGATGCGGCGTACGCAGATCTATCTCTCCGAAGCCGAGCGGCAGGGGTTGCTGGCCCTGGCTCAGCGCAGCGGCCGCAGCCAGAGCGCCTTGATCCGGGAGGCCATCGATGCCTTTCTGGAGCAGCACCAGCCCCAGGGCCGTCTGGCGCGCCTGCGTCAGGCCCGAGGTCTCTGGGCCCATCGCGACGATCTGCCCGACTGGCGAGAGCTGCGCCAGGAACTGGATCGTGCCTGCTCGTGAACGATCGCCCGCTGGTGGATGGCCTGCTGGTGATCGACAGCGACGTGCTGATCGACTATCTGAGAGATCAGCCCCAGGCCGTCGCGTTCCTGGAGGGCAGCGAGCGGCAGCTGGCGGCCTGCGTGATCACCGTCGCCGAGCTCTACGTGGGCGTGCGCGACGGTGATGAGCGGCAGCACCTGGATGCCTTCGTTTCATCGTTTGAGCTCCTGAACGTTGGACCTGCGGCGGCGGTGCAGGCCGGGCTGTGGCGGCGGCACTACGGCCGCAGCCATGGCACAGGGCTGGCTGATGCCCTGATTGCCGCCACGGCGGAGGGCGCAGGCGGCACGCTGGTGACCCTCAACCGCCGCCACTTTCCGATGCTGGCCACCGTTCTGGTTCCCTACGTCAAATGACGGAGTGGAGCTGCTGGCCCTGACGCCGCACTTCCGGGAGGATTACCCAGAAAGTGAGGTGGCGCTGCTCTATTGAGCTCAATCGTGATACCGGAACTGCGCGATCAGGAGCTCCTCGTTGCCGGTTCCAGTAGCCAGCCAGGGCATGACGCAACGGTTCCGGTTTACCGATCTCGTGGAAAGGGTCGCGGCTGATCTCCGCGATGAGTTTGTTGCTGCGCTGCAGCAGCTTCCGCTCCTGGCTTTGGCCGGCCTCCAGGGCGGCGATGGTGCCGGCCAGGTTGGCCGGCGCCGCTGGGCCTGTGTTGCGGATGGTTGCGTTGCTGCTCGCTGGGGCAACGCTGAAGCGGTCGTTGCCGAGGTGTGTGGATGCCTGGCGTTGTGTTGTGGCGACGGGCCCGGTGTGGCCGTCGCGGTGTCCCGCCGCCGCAGGCGGGTTTGTTGTTGCCCCTGGCGCTGAATGTGGCGCTGTTGTTGATGCTCAGCAGCCTGCTGCTGCTCACCCTGGCGCTGCAGAGCCGGCTGCAGGCCGCCGTGCAGCGCCAGCGCCGGCACACGGAAGACCAGCTGATGAGCGCCGCCCAGCACTGGGCCGGCCGCGTGCAGCGCCAGTGCCCCGAGGCGCTGGTGGGCGGGTCGCCCTGCGTTGCAGCCGGAGACGGCTACCGGCTGGTGAGCTACGCCCCGGCGGGTGGCGGCTCCCAGCAGGACAGCCCTGCTCAGGGCACCGGCAAGCTCGTGCTGGAGCTCACCGGCTCAGGCACCGCGCCGCGCGGCGCCTATGCGCTGCACTGGCGGCAGGAGCTGGCCGCTGAGGACGCGCTGGCCGGCCCCCCGCAGCTGGTGGGCATCGAGGAACGGGGTCTGCGCGCCGCCGGTGAGGTGGCCCGGGAGGTGACGCCATGAACCTGGTGGAAGTGCTGGTGGCCGGCAGCCTGGTGCTGGGCTCGGCCACCGGCTCGCTGGGCATCTGGGCCAACACGGCCCGCGCCACCCGCGGTGCCGAGGATCTCCTGGCCCAGCAGCGGGCCGCCGATGCCCGCCTGCTGGCGGTGCAGGCGCGGCTGCAGGCCCTGGCGGCCGAGCGACGCCAGGGTGCCGTGGCCGGGGAGGAGGTGCAGGCGTGTCCGGCGGTGCAGGAGCTGGGGCTGGAGGCGGCTGACGTGATCCTCGATGCCACCGGGCCGATCCTCACCGTCACGGTGCAGGTGGACGAGCGGCATCGCCGCACCCGGGTGTTCGACCTGGCGGTGTACGGCCTCTGCCCGGCGGCAGGAGGTGCGCCATGACCAGGTGCAGGGTGCCGCCCATGGGCGCGGGCCGGCGCGGCAGCGAGGGCTTCACCCTGCACGAACTGCTGGTGGCGGTGGTGGTGCTGGGGCTGCTGCTGGCCGTGGCCGGCATCACGGGCCACGGGTTTCTGGCCCGCCAGCGGGTGGAGGTGGCGGCCCGTGAGCTGGTGAGCACGATCGAGCGCGAGCGCGACTTGGCCATCCGCCATGGCCGCGGCCGCAGCCTGGCGGTGGATGGCCCCGGCGGATTGCTGGAGGCCGCAGGCGTGGCCGGCGGCCGGCTGGAGATCAACCACAACCTGCCGCTGGAGCTGCGTTTCACGGCCAACGGCCTGCTGATCGATGGCGGCACGGTGGTGGTGGCCAGTGCCGGCACGCCCCTGCGCCGTTGCCTGGTGATGGCGCTGCCGCTGGGGGTGCTGCGCCTGGGCCGCGATGAGGGCGGCGGCGGTGGCGTGAGCGCCAACAGCTGCGTGCGCGACGAGAGGGCGTGATGGCGCGGGTTCTGCTGGATCGCTGGGCTGGACGCCGTCGTCTCAGCAAGGGCAGTGGTGCGCAAGCCGGTGGCTTCACGCTGCCGGAGCTGCTGATCACCCTGCTGCTCGGCGGTCTGGTGCTCGGCGTGATGCTGCAGCTGCTGGTGGGCGACCTGCGCCACGTGGGGCGGCTGGGCCGCTGGCTGCGGGAGCGCCAGGCCGGTGAGCGGGCCCTGGAGCTGCTGCGTGAGGAGCTGCAGCGGGCCGAGAACGCCGCCCAGGTGGGCACCATCCCCGCCGGCTGCGGCCGCGCCGGTCGCCAGCTGGTGCTGCAGCTCCAGGGCCGCGATGGCGCCGGAACGCTGCGCACCGTCACCTACACCACGGGCACGGCGCCCTCGTCGATCTGGCGCGGGGACGTGCTGGTGCGCTGCGGCCCCGCCTACGGCCTCGATGGCGAGTGGAGCGAAGGCACCGCGGCGTCGCGGGTGCTGATCGATGCCCTGCCGGGCCGCGCCGGCTTCACGGTGACGCCGAGCGCGGCGGGGGTGCTGCGGCTGGAGCTGACGCGCCAGCTGGCCGACGGCCAGACGATCCGCCAGGAGCAGGTGGCGCTGGCGCCGCCGAAGCCGCTAGCCCTGCAGGCCCCAGACGAGTGAACCCGGGGCCAAATGGCAGTGGCGGCTAAGGCCGGCGGTGATCAGCTTCCTGAGGGTCAGGCCTGGCGCCACGGAGCTTCTCGAAAGCACCCGCCAGCTCCACCAACCTGTTGGGGAGCAGTAGAAGAGCCCATCGGGCACCAGCGACGCCGACGCCACCGCCAGCAGCGCCTGCTGCACCGGCTCCACCACCCAGGTAGCCACGCCGTGGTTCACCACATAGGCGAAGGGGTACGGGGCCCAGGAGCGTGCGGCGGGCGGCGAGATCGGCCTGCAGCTCGAGCAGGTCGGCCTCGAGCCGTTGCAGGTTTGTGAGACCCAGCCGCTGGGCCAGGCCGAGGCCGTGGGCGCCGATTCCCGAAAGAATTCGCCGGTGTACACGTCGTCCTGCCGGGATGAAGTGCTATGAGCTCGCTGCAGCTCTGGTACAGGTTACTTTCTTGACCAGCAGATCCACGCTGCTGCATGCGGACACTGGCTTCTCAATATCGCTGAGTGGAGCTGCTGATGTTGCGCTTCAAACAATTCAGCCTTAAAGCCTGCATCGCGGACTAGGCATACGCGTGGAAGGCTGTGATGTCTTGCCTTCCTGCTGATGGGCTCTCAGTCGCTCAGTACACCGAGGATCAGAATCGAACCCGGGGGGAGCCAGGTAGGCAAGGCTAGTGCGAGATGCACGGGGAGAGCCTCTAGGAGGATATCTCCCAACAGTTCTCTGTTGCAACAGCAAGCCTGAATTGTTGACGAGGAGGTTGGGCGGGGCCTGCTCAGGATCCGGCATGGCGAATGCCAGTAAGGTGAGCTGCAGGCCGCCAAATACCTCTTGGTAGAATGTCAGCTGGAGACCATCAAGGCATGATGCTCACTGCTGTTCTAGGCCGAGGTTGATTGAATAGAAATGGGATGGTCAGATGGATGGTAAGATGGCAAAGTTTGGGAGCGTGGCCACCACGCTCGGTAGAAATGATTGGTAGAAATGAAGGGTGGTGACGGGTTTTCTCTTCTTTGGAGTATTATCTAGCCGCAGGTCGCGTAAGCTGAACTCCCCCGCCTGCTGATACCGTGGCTTGAGCTTGGTCAGTCAAGTTTTCCATATCGGAGGTGAAATATTGTTCTGTGCCTTGATCAGAGCATGTGGCCTCAGCAACTCCTGAGACTTTTTCAAATAGGCCATGTTCGCCTGTGATGCGTAGGGCGCTGCATGCCTTGGCGGCTGCCATCACAGCTTGGTTGGCCGCATTTTCTCGGGTGATATCAACTTGATTGAAGTAGGCGGGGACTCCCACAGCACCCAAAACGCCGAGGATGACTATGACAATCAGAAGCTCTAGAAGAGTAAATCCTTCGAGCTTCTGCGCCTTGACCATAAACTTCCCGGCCGACTTGTGGTGGTAAATATGCATGCTCATTCCGGGGAGAAGTTCGTATTAATATGACAATACACAATAGCAGCGGCGCGCCACAACTTCTAGGTTGCTTGAAAACCACTAGCTTTTGATTAGGATTTCCTGAGAATGATCCCCGGGTCTAGGCCTTCCGAGCGCTCCTTGCGTGAGCGCCTGCAGCGCACCACCTTCCTAGCGGTGCTAGCTGGCTATGGAGTCCTGCTGATCCTCAACCAAGGCCTGCTGGTGCTGCAGCGCCGCGCTGCCCACGCCAATCTGGTGGAGGCTGTGTGGCAACAGCTGAACATAGGCAGGTTGGAGATGCCCGCCGCCGGGCCGCTGCTCCTGTCAGGCGGGGATCAGTTACAACCGGCGGCCACCCTGGAGTCCCAGTCGCCCCGCATCGAGCAGGTGGGGTCCCAGCGCTGGCTGGTGAGCACGCGCGGGGGGCTAGAGGTGCGCCAGAACATCACGGCAGACCTGGAGGCCCAACGCACCGCCGCCTTGTTGCTCGTTGCGGTGGCGGGCTTCTCCAGCCTTGTCACCAGCACCCTGCTGGAGCCAGTCCTGCGCGCTGGGCTGCAGCGCCCTCTGGAGCGGCTCACCCGAGCCCTGGGGGCTGCCGATCCCGATGCCGCCAAGCCGGAGCCGATCCCTGAGGTCGAGCAGCCGGTTGAACTGCAGCCGATCGCCCATGCCTTCAACGACCTGCAGCGGCGGCTGGTGGCCAGCCACCAGGAGCAGCGCACCTTCATCGATGGCGTGGCCCACGAACTGCGTACGCCACTCACCTTGATCAGCGGCAACGCCCAGCGGCTGGAGCGGCTGCTGGTTGCCGACCCGCCCGAGGCCGATGCCGAGCCGCTCCGCCAGGCCGGCCAGGCCATCCACGCCGAAGCCGACCGCATGACGCGGCTGGTGCGCGATCTGCTCGATCTGGCCCGCCGCGAGGGCGGCCGCCTGGAGCTGCAGGTGGTGGCTCTCGATGCCGCAGATGCGCTGCTGGAGGCCTACGAACGGCTGGAGAGCATGGCCGCCGGCCGGTTGCGGTTGCAGTTCCCTCACGAGGACGCTGACCTGCGTGTGCTCGCTGATCCCGACCGCCTCTGCCAGTGCCTCACCAACCTGGTGGAGAACGCCCTCAAGTACACCCCGTCGCCCACGCCGGTGGAGCTGGCGGTGGAGCGCCAGGACCAGACCGTGGTGCTGCATGTGCGCGACCACGGCCCAGGCGTTCCCCCCGGCGAGCGGGAGGGGATCTTCGCGCTGTTTCAACGCGGCATGGCGGCACCCCAGGCCTCAGTGAGCGGCAGCGGCATCGGCCTGGCCATGGTGCGGCTGTTGATGGAGCGCATGGGCGGATCGGTGAGGGTGGCCGATGCCCCCGGCGGTGGCGCCGACTTTCAGCTGCTGCTGCCAGCCTGCTGATTGAGACAACCCTTCGGCCGCCCTCAGTTCACGGTGATGCCTGCCTTACGCTGGTAAGCCAGCCCTGGGTTTTTGCTCATGGATGCCTTGCTCACATTGTCCTCCAAGGGCCAGCTGGTGATCCCGGCTCGTTTGCGCAAGCTGCTCGGGCTGCGGCCTGGGGATCGCCTCGCCCTGAGCATCGAGCCGGATGGGCTCCGCCTCACCCCCCAGGCGATGGGCAAAACCTCCTCGGCCCGTGAGCTGATCGGCTGTTCAGGCTATGCAGGGCCTCCCGTGCCCCTGGAGCGGATGGATCCTGCCCTCTATGCGGTGGCCCCTCAGCTCTGATGAGCCTTCCCGTCGCTCTCGACACCAATCTGCTGGTGAGGCTCCTCACCAATGACGATCCTCAGCAGGCCGAGAGAGTGGCCGATCTGATCGATGCCAGCGCCGGTTGCTTCGTGCCGATCACCGTGGTGCTGGAGTTGGAGTGGGTGTTGCGCGGTGCCTACAAGCTGCCGCGAGAGGCGGTGATTCGTGCCTTCGAGGGGCTGATGGCGATCCGCCAGGTGCACCTGGAGCAGGAGGAGCTGGTGCGCCGCGTCCTGGGGTGGCACCGGCAGGGGGTGGACTTTGCCGATGCCCTCCACCTGGCCCGCAGCGAGGGTTGCGAGGCCCTGATCAGTTTCGACCGCTCCCTGCTCCGCCAGGCTGCCGATCTTTCCCTCAAGCCCCAGGTTCTCGAGCCTTGAGCATGAAACCCACACCGCGCACGGTGTGAATCAGCTTGGCCTCGCCTTGCAGCTCCAGCTTGCGGCGTAGGTAGCGGATGTACACATCCAGCAGGTTGTCGTCGCCCACGAACGGCTCGCCCCACACCGCATGCAGCAGGCTCAGCCGCTCCTGTACCCGATTGGGCTGGCGCAGCAGCTCCAGCAGCAGGCTGAATTCGCGCACGGTGAGCTGGATCTCGCGCCCGCCGCGGCGCACCTCCCGCGATGCCGTGTTCACCCTGAGGTCGGCGAACTGCAGCACCTCGCTGGCCCCCTCGCTGCCGCTGCCGTCGCGCCGCAGCCGCGCTCGCACCCGCGCCAGCAGTTCCTCGATCGAGAACGGCTTGGTGAGGTAGTCGTCGGCGCCGGCATCGAGGGCCTCCACCCGCTCGCTCACCGCGTCGCGGGCCGTGAGCATCAGCACCGGCGTGGTGATGCCGCCGGCGCGCATGCGCCGGCACACCTCCAGGCCGCTGAAATCCGGGAGGGTCCAATCCAGCAGCACCAGCTCCAGCCCGCCCGCGCGGATGCGCGTGAGCGCCTGCTGCCCCGTGCCCGCCGTTTCCACCCCATGGCCCTCGGCCTCCAGCTCACCCAGCAGGAAGCGGCGCAGCTCCGGATCGTCGTCGACGATCAGCAGGTTGGGTGGTGGCGGGCTCACGGGCGGCGGGGCTGGCTGTTGCCAGTTTGCTTGCCAGAAAGCCGGTAGCCGGTGGCGGTGCAACCGTGCGTGAAGAAGCCGTGCCGGCGTTCAACGATCAGCACATCCAAGCCGCCGTGGAGCGCCTACGCACCACCCGCATGGCTGCGCTGGGGCACACCAGCTGGCTCCCTGATGGCCCTGCAGCTGCTGGTGCTGATCAGGGCGACGATCTCGTTGGTGTCCTCGTTGAGGATCCGATAGTTGCGGCCATCGGAGCAGCAGCGTGTCTGCGCTTCCTGATAAGCCCAGTACTCCAGGTTGGCTCTGCCCTGAGGCCGCCATCCGTCGGGATGCAGCGCTTCGATCAAAAACATGGTTTCCACAAGCGGAACACGCGGCTTCAATCAAGCGCTGCCCGCTGAGGTGAATCGAAACCATCCAGTTGTCTTCGGGATCACGCCACGGTGTCTGGGACCAGCCCGCAGGCCGTAGCAGCGATCGTTATGATCCCGCGCCATTGTGCGCTGTTCGCTCGAGGTTCCAACCGTCAGCCCTAGCGGTCTAATCGCCTGCCGCCTCAACGGCTTGCAGGCACTCCTGAGACAGCCGCTCGATCCGCTCCAGCAGCGCCTCCCGTGGCTCCGGCAGCGGAAAGGGCCCTTCCTCGTAGCGGGCCTCCACCGCGAAAGTCTGCAGCTCCCGCAGGGCTGGATCGAGCTCCAGGCCGGCCAGCTCAGCCAGTTCGCCGAGGTCGTGCCGGCGGGGCGGCTGCCGGTCGGCCAGCACGATCCAGGCCTTGAGGATCTTCTCCACCGCCTGCTGGGCGGTGAAACCCCAGTCTTCCTCCGGGTAGTCCGGATCCAGCGCCAGCCGCAGCGTCGTGAGGTGGCGTCTCACGATCGTCAGCAGCAGGGCGGCGTCCTCAGCCGGCGACATAAAGCACCCTCCCCTCGCGGGCCACATCGCCCATCACATGCCAGCGCGAGCCTGCCAGCCGCTCGGCATCGGCCTGGCCCTGCACCACCAGATCCACGTCGCGGCCCAGCAGGCCGAGGGCCTGGCGGCACTGGCGCCAGCGCTCCAGTTTGGTGTGCGGTGGGAGCTGGGGCTCGGCGCAGATCACGGCCAGGTCCAGGTCGGATTCGCTGTGGGCATCGCCCCGGCCCCGCGAGCCGAAGGCCACCACCGCCTGCACCCCCGGCACCGTGCAGAGCCGGCGCAGGGCGGCCGTGAGCCGCTCCGGCTCCAGCCCTGGACCCAGCTCCACCCGGGCCGGCAGGGGCTGGGGATGGGTCCAGGGCTGGGTGGCGGTGGCCATGGTTCCAACCCTATGGCCGGCAGCGCGGTGGATTGTTATGGCAGCGTCTGGCTGGCCAGGTGCCGGAGTTTCTGGTCGGCCGTGAGCAAGGCGGCGGCTTCGCGTCGTGCCAGGGCCAGATAAAGGCAGTCGTAGACGGGGTGATTGAGATGGCAGGCCAGGGCCAGGGCCTCCACCTGGAGGGTGCGGTCAGGCTCGATGGCATCCACCAGCTGCCGCGCGTCCGCCAGCAGGGCCTGCGGATCCATCGTGTTGAGGGCGTTGGATCGCTGCAGTTTCCAGAGGGCATTCGCCACTTCGGTGAGCATCAGCTCCGGAGCTATCACCAGGGCAGCCCGTTCGAGTTGATCCGCCCAGTCCGCCTGGCCGCAGCTGTTGGTCACCAGCCGCACCGCAACCGAAGCGTCGATCACCAGCACCGCGGCCATCAGCGCTCGCGGTCTGCGCGGATCAGCTCCTCCGGCGGGACCTCCCAGTGCACCGCTGCACTCCCCTGCCAGCGCTCCTGAATGCGCCGCAGCACCTGCTGCCGCCGGGCCCGGGGGTCGCCGCCCACCACGGTCTCGAGGTCCACAAGGGCCTGTTGGCTGAGGCTGCGTTTGTGGGCCCGGGCCCGTTGCATCAGCAGCTGATGCAGGGGCTCGGGCAGATCCCGGATCTGCAGCGATGGCACGGCTCTCCACCCTCCCGCCAGAGCTGCACCCTAGTGCATGCAATTTGCATGCGCCCTTGTCTGGGGCTGGCCCTTGGCTCAACCCAGCCGCAGCCAGGTCAGCTCCGGAAAACAGGAAAATCCCCGATCAAAGGTCACCAGGCGCAGCCCACCGCTGATCGCCAGCGACGCCAGATGGGCATCGGTGCACTGCCGGTGGCTCAGGCCTGGCTCACGCACCAGGGCATGAAACACATCCCAGGCAGGTCCCTCCGCTTCGCAGAACGACACCCCGGGCTGGGCCACCAGGGCCTTCTGCGCCGCCGAGGCCTGCGCTGGGGTGTAAACCAGCTCTCCCATCACCTTCGGCTGGCACAACAGCCGCACCAGCCCGATGGCTGTGACTGTGCAGAAGTGCACCTCACCGGCGGCCAGTTCTTCCCAGTAGCCCAGGGCGGCCTGGTGGTGCGGATGGCCTGTGCAGATGAGGGCCAGCCACACGTTGAGGTCGGGGAGATCGGCGCCCGGGGAATGGGCGGGATCAGGGCTCATTCCTCCAGCAGAGCAGCCAGCCCCGCATTGCTGAGCTGTTCAGGGGCGATCGCCAGCCGACCTTCCACCCTGGGCAATGCGGCGGCGGAGCGGCGCTCGCGGGCTGGGGCCGACCGCTGATCCAGACCCTGCTCCACAAACAGGCGCAGCAACTGCTTGAGGGTGATGCGTTCGTGCGCCGCGCGGGCCTTGAGCCGGGCGAACAGGGGATCCGGTAGGTCGAGGGTGGTGCGCATGGTGGTCGCCGATCCGCGGCCCTGGATGTGATGCGCATTTTAATGCGCATAGTTGCTGAGCCTTCGGCAGCCTCTCCCCATCACGGCATGCTGGGTCCCTTCGCCCCCGCCGCCATGCCGATTCCCTTGCCGGTGCTGCCGCCGCTGCCGCCCCTGGTGCCGCCGCTGCCGGCGCTGGTGACCCTGCTGGCCCTGCTGCTCTACCTGGCCACCGCCCTGCTGGTGGGCCGGGCCCGCTTCCGCCACGGCGTGCTGCCGCCCGCCAGCGATGGTCCCGAGCCCTTCCAGCGCGCCGTGCGCGTGCAGCAGAACACCCTCGAGCAGCTGGTGTTCTTCCTGCCCTCGCTGTGGCTGGCGGCCCTGTTCGCCAGCGAGCGCTGGGCCAGCCTGCTGGGCTTCATCTGGGTGGGCGCCCGGGTGGCTTACGCCGCCGGCTACCTGCAGGCCCCCGAGAAGCGCGGCCCAGGCTTCGGGATCAGTTTTCTGGCCGGCGTGGTGCTGTGGCTGATGGCCCTGGTGGGGGTGTTCGGCGCCCTCGGCTCCTGAGGCCCTGCGGCGCGGCATCCTGGGGGCGCTGCCGCCTGGTTCCATGCCCCGCCTTCCCCGCGCCGCCGCCCTGGCCCTGGCGCTGGTGCTGCTGATCGGCCTGGTCGCCTGGTGGCCGGCCCGGGCCCAGACGCCCGCCCCGCCCGCCGCCCCCGCCGAGGCTCCCGCTGCTACCGAGCCCGCCGCCGCCCAGCCCGCCACCCCGGCGGCTGATCCCAAGGCGGTGACCTCCGAGGTGGTGCGCGGCCCGGTGGGGGTGATCCGCAACGAGGGCGGCAACATCGGCGTGCTCAGCGGCCCCGACGGCATCCTGCTGGTGGACGCCGGCTTCGCCCGCCAGGCCGAGCCGATCCGCGCCGCCATCGCTGCCCTGGCCGCTGCTGAGGCGGCCGATCCGCGCCTGCTGGTGAGCACCCACTTCCATGCCGACCACACCGACGGCAACGCCGGCTTCGTGGCCAGCGGCGCCCTGCTGATCGCCCACGAGAACACCCACCGCCGCCTGGCGGAGGGATCGATGCTGGAGGCCTTCCAGCTGGTGACGCCGCCGGCCGCCCCGGCCAACCTGCCGCCGGTCACCTTCGAGCGCGACCTGCGCCTGCGCTTCAACAGCGAAACCATCGACCTGCAGCACCTGCCCGCCGCCCACACCGACGGCGATCTGATCGTGCGCTTCCGCAACGCCGATGTGATCCACGCCGCCGACGTGTGGTTCAACGGCATGTATCCCTTCATCGACACCCGCCACGGCGCCACCCTGGCCGGCGCCATCGCCGGGGTGGACCGGGTGCTGCTGCTGGCCGGCGAGGACACCCGCATCATCCCCGGCCACGGCCCGGTGGGCGGCCGCGAGGAACTCGCCACCTACCGCGCCATGCTCGCCACCGTGCAGGGCCGCCTCAACGCCCTCAAGGCCCAGGGCTTCACCCTGCCCCAGGTGCTGGAAGCCCGTCCCCTGGCCGATCTCGAGGCCACCTGGGGCCAGGGGATGTTCAGCGGCGATCGCTGGCTGGAACTGCTCTGGAACGGGGTGTGAGCAGGGGCAGGCCCACCCGCCGCACGTGCTCCCGCAGGTCGTCATTCACCTCGTTCCAGAGCGAGAGGTCCACCTGCCAGGGCAGCAGCAGATCGTCGATGGTGCCCATCAGCTCCAGCCGGTCGGCGTGACTGAGCTGGGGCCCCTCAATGCAGAGATCAATGTCCGAGCCGCGGCGATGGCGGCCCATGGCCCGCGAGCCGTAGAGCCACACCTGCTCCACGGCGGGATGGCCCTCCAGCACCGCCATCAGCCGCTGGCTCTCCTCCGCAGGCAGTCCAGGGATCGGGCGGCTCACGGCTGGCGGCCCTCAACGGTGCGCTGCTCCAGCGTGCGGCGCAGTTGCTGGAAACAGTGCAGGTAGCGCTCGCGGACGTGGGCGCCGATGTCCTGGGCCGTGGCGCGGTTGTAGGTGTGGCTGGTGAGGTTGCGGTCCTGGATCATGGCCATCCAGGCGCTGCCGTCCTCCACCAGGCCCACCCGGAAGGCGGTTCGCAGGGTGTCCCGCGAGCCGATCAGATCGGCCACCCCTTCGCTGCTGAGCAGGTCGCGCAGGGTGTTCCAGGCCAGTTCGAAGGTGTACTCGAATGCTTTGATCAGCCCCTGCTCCTCCCGCTCATTGAGCTCCGGAGGCTGGAAGAACGTCTCCAGCTGCTCCAACGCCCGGCAGTAGTTCGAAAACCGCTGTTCCCAGCGCACATCGGCTGGCATGCACCGCTCTGCAGCTGCGCCGCCCATCATCGCGGGCCCCTCTGGCTCCCATACAGTGCTTGCTGGGAGCTTGCGCCATGCCAGCAAACGCCTCGACGCCCGGTAAAACCCTTTACCTCCGCAACGTGCCGCTGGAGGTGGTGGAGCGGCTGGAGCGGCTGGCGGCCCAGGCCGGCCTCTCCCTCACCGCCTTCGCGGTGCGGGAGCTGGCGGAGGCCTCCCGCCGGGCGGACAACGCCGCCCTCCTCGATGGGCTCGTGCACACCAGCGTCTCCACCGACGAGATCGTGGAGGCCCTCGCCGCGGCGCGCTCTGAACGGTGATCGTGGTGGACGCCTCTGCGGTGGTGGCCGCCCTGCTGCAGGCCGGAGCAGCCCGCAGCCTCCTGGGCCAGGAGACGCTGGCCGCCCCGCATCTGCTCGATGTGGAGGTGGCCTCGGTGTTGCGGCGCCTCGATCGGCGCCAGGCCCTGCCCTGCGACCTGCCGGTGGATTCCCTGGCAGTGTTTTGCCGCCTGGGCATCCGTCGCTTTCCCCATGCCCCGCTGCTGGGGCGGGTGTGGCAACTGCGCGCCAACCTCAGCGCCTACGACGCCACCTACGTGGCCCTGGCGGAAGCGCTGGGCTGCGCCCTGCTCACCGCCGATCGCCGGCTGGCCGCAGCGCCGGGACCCCGCTGCCCGATCCAGCGGCTGCCCGGCTGAGGCATGCAGGCTGCCCCCCCCCACCATTGCCCCGCTCCGGGCCGCTTGCCAGGATCGGCCCTGCACACCCCTGCCGGCGCGCGGCCTGATGTCTCTCTCACCGGCCCGCACCCTCTCGGAGCGCATGGCCCGCTGGGGGGTGGTGATCGTGGTGGCCTACGCCCTGGTGGCCGTGGTCACGCCGCTGCTGGTGCAGGTCGGCTGGCTGCCCGACCCCAACGCCGGCCTCGACAACCCCATCTACGCCGCCCCTTCGCCGGCCCACTGGTGCGGCACCGACCGTCTCGGCCGCGACGTGTGCGTGCGCACCCTCTCGGCCAGCGGCGTGGCCCTGCAGGTGGTGCTGCTGGCCGTGGTGGTGGCGCTGGTGATCGGCGTGCCCCTGGGGATGGTGAGCGGCTACCTGGGTGGCTGGGTCGACCGCCTGCTGGTGCTGCTGATGGACACCCTCTACACCCTGCCGGTGCTGCTGCTCTCGGTGGTGCTGGCCTTCCTGCTCGGCCGCGGCCTGCCCAACGCCGCCGCCGCCCTGTGCGTGGTGTACATCCCCCAGTACTTCCGGGTGGTGCGCAACCAGAGCGCCCAGGTGAAGGCCGAGCTCTACGTGGAGGCCGCCCGCTCCCTGGGGGCCGGGCCGGCCTGGATCCTGCGCCGCTATCTGTTCCGCAACGTGATCACCTCGGTACCGGTGCTGCTCACCCTCAACGCCGCCGACGCCGTGCTGGTGCTGGGCGGTCTGGGCTTTCTGGGTCTGGGCCTGCCGGAAACCATCCCCGAGTGGGGCGGCGACCTGCAGCAGGCGCTCACCGCCCTGCCCACCGGCATCTGGTGGACTGCCCTCTACCCCGGCCTGGCGATGTTCGTGCTGGTGCTCGGCCTCTCCTTCATGGGCGAGGGCCTGGAGAGCTGGCTGAGCGGCTCGAGCCGGGCCTCCCGCGCCGCCCGCTAGCCCGCCACGTGACCGCTCCCCCTGCCCCAGACTCGCTGGCCCTGCACGGCTGGCATCCGCCCGCCGGGGGGCCGGCCCCCTGGGCGGTGCTGGCGCTGGTGCACGGCATCGGCAGCCACGGGGGCAGCTTCGCGCCCCTGGCCGAGGCGCTCACGGACGAGGGTGTGATCGTGGCCGCCGTGGATCTGCCCGGCCACGGCCGCTCCCCCGGCCGCCGCGGCGATGCGCCCAGCTGGGAGGCGCTCCAGGACGCGGTGGATCAGCTGCTGGAGCGGGCCCGGCGGGAGGCTCCGGGGCTGCCCTGCTTCCTGCTCGGCCACAGCCTCGGCGCCGCCATCGCGCTCGATGCCGCCGAACGCTTGTCGGGGCGCCTGGGCGGGGTGGTGGTGAGCAACCCGGCCCTGGCGGTCGAGCCCACCGGTCCGCTGCGCCTGCGGCTGCTGTTGGCCCGGCTGCTGGCCCGCCTCTGGCCGGGCTTCACCCTGGCCACCGGCATCACCCTGGAGGCGGCCGCCCACGATCCGGCGGTGCGCGAGCGGATCGCCGCCGATCCCCTGCGCCACGACCGCTGCTCGGCCCGGCTGGCGGTGGCCTGGCAGCGGCGCAGCCGGGCGCTGATGGCGGACGCCCCCCGCTTCCCCCTGCCGCTGCTGGTGCTGCAGAGCAGCGCCGACGGGGTGATCAGCGCCGCCGCCGTGCAGGCCTATGTGCGGGCGGTGCGGGACGGTGGTGTGGGGCAGGGGGCTGCCAGAAGCCGTCCGGATGTCACCCTGATCCTCTATCACCACAGCCTCCACGAACTGCTCGACGACCGCGAGCGCGATGCCGTGACCGCCGACCTGCTGGCCTGGCTGCGGACCCATGGCTGAGCGCCTCGCCCGGCTGCAGCCGCCGCTGGCGCCGATCCGGCCCGCCTACCGGCCGCTGGTGCTGCGCCTGGTGCACGCCCTGCTGCCCCTGGTGCTGCGCTGGCGGCTGGTGCGCTGGCTGCCGGCGGGCATCACCCACCTGGAGCTGCACAACGGCGGCGTGCTGGTGGCGCTGCTGGAGCAGTTCCGCCAGGGCCGCTGCCGCCTGCTGCTGGCCTTCCGCCACAGCGCCGTGGACGATCCCCTCTGCGGCCTGTGGCTGCTCTCCCGCGGCCTGCCGCCGCGGCTGCGCCCCCAGCCGGTGCACTTCCTCTACGACCGCGGCATGCCCCTGTGGGCCGGCCGGCTCCTGGGCTGGCTGCTGTCGGCGTTGGGCGGGGTGTCGCTGCGCCGCGGCCGCCAGCCCGACTGGAGCGCCCTGCGCCAGGCCCGCGAGCTGATGCGCAACGGCCCCTTCCCGTTCGCGGTGGCGCCGGAGGGGGCCACCAACGGCCTGGGCGACTGCCTCGGCCCCCTGGAGCCGGGCAGCGCCCGGCTGGCCCTCTGGTGCCGCGACGACCTGCGCCGCGCCGGCCGCTCCGAAACCGTGTGGATCGTGCCGATCGGCATCCACTACTGCTACCCCGATGCCCCCTGGCCGCGGCTGGAACGGCTGCTGGGGCGCCTGGAAGCGCAGATGGGGCTGGCGCCCCTCCCCGCGCTGGATCACCCCCAGGCGCCCGCGGGCAGCCAGGCGCAGCGCTGCCGGCAGCGGCTACTGCGGCTGGGGGAGCGGGTGCTGGCGGAGCTGGAGGCGTTCTACGGGCGCTTCGGGGAGGGCGGCGGGGCCGAGGCTGCTGGCAGCTGCGACCAGCGCATCGACGCCCTGCGGGAGCGGGTGCTGCAGCTGGCGGAAACCCGCCTGGATGTGCGCGCCGCCGGCACTGCCCCAGACCGCTGCCGCCGCCTGGAGGAGGTGGCCTGGCAGTGGATCCATCGCGAAGACCTGCCCCCCCGCCACCGGCTGGCGCCCCTGCAGCGCGCCCTGGCCGATCGGGCCGCGGTGGAGGCCGCCCTGGCCCTGCAGCACATGCGCCTGGTGGAAACCTTCGTGGCCGTCTCCGCCGGCTACCTCGACCCGGCCTGCGCTGATCCGCCCGCCGCTGACCCGGCCGGTGAGCCCAGCTTCGAGCGCTGCGCCGATGTGGCCCTGCTGCTCCACGACGGCCTGGCCCGCCTCGGCGGCGGCGCCCTGCCGGCCCGTCCGCGCCTGGGCCGCCGCCACGCCCGCCTGCAGGTGGCCGAACCCATCGCCGTGCCGGCCGAGCCCGGCGGCCGCGATCAGCTCCACCGGCTCAACGCCCTGCTGGAAGAGCGCCTGCACGACCTCCTCAGCCAAGCCACCCGGCCCTGAGCCACAATCGAAGTTGAGGTTGTTCGCCGCAGCGCCCCATGCCCTGGTGGCTCGATCTGCTGTTGCTCACAAGCGCCACGGCCTTCTGGGTGCGGGCCAGCCGCGAGGCCGACGACGTGTGGTCCCTGCTGCTGAAACTGTTCGCCGTGGTGGCCCTGATGGTGGTGCTGCTGGGCGGCCGCCAGGTGCTGCTCGAGCTGCTCGCCCTCACCCTGGCGCTCTATCTGCCCAGCTCCAGCAGCCCCAACCTCTGGAGCCGGCTCAGCACGCCGCTCCCCAGTGACCCTCAGCAGCGCAGCCGCAGCGTGCGCGGCAGCTCTTCGGCGATGGCGCCCTCGGCGTCGAGGGGCGGGTAGGGCCGGCCCTGGCTGCGGCACCAGGCGGCCACCTGGGGATAGGCCCACTCGAACAGCTGGCGCCGGTAGCGCTCCGGCGCCACCCCCTCGCCGCCGCCCGGCACCAGCCCCGCAGCCTGGCGCTGGCGCAACGCCTCGAACAGCAGCGTGGCCGCCGCCACGCTCACATTCAGCGACTGCACCATGCCCCGCATCGGGATCATCACCGCCTGGTCCACCAGCGCCGCCGCCTCGTCGCTCAGGCCCCAGCGCTCGGCCCCGAGCACGAACGCCGTGGGGCCGGTGTAGTCGCACTGGCGGTAGTCCACCGCCCCGGCGCTGAGGTGGGTGCCGTAGAGCCGGAAGCCCTGGCCCTTGAGCGCCGCCATCGCCGCGGCGCTGCTGGTGTGGATCTGGAGCGGCACCCACTTCTGGCTGCCCTGGGCGGTGCTGTTGAAGGTGGGCAGCCGCCCCTGCAGGCACACCGCGTGGGCCTCCAACACCCCCACCGCATCACAGCTGCGCAGGATCGCCGAGAGGTTGTGGGGCTTCTCCACGTGCTCCAGCAGCAGGGTGAGATCGCCCATGCGCGCATCCAGCACGCGGCGCAGGCGTTCGTAGCGGCGTGGCAGCAGCGGCATGCGGGGTGAGGGGTCAGGAGCTGGGTTCCCCCAGCTTCGATCAGCGCTCCCCTAGCCGGAGCTGGCTCCGGCTAGCACGTGCAGGGCCTCAGGGCCGTTGCCCACGCTCTGCGGATTGAGTCGCGTGTCGAGCGTGGCCAGCACGCCGCTGTGGTGCACCGCCAGGGCCAGCAGATAGGCATCGGTGATCTGCCCTGGATCCAGCAGCGCGGCGGTGTCCACCGCCAGATGGTCGAGCAGGCTCGGTGCCGCGGACCAGAACTGGTGCTGGGGGTGCGTCACCAGCTGGCGCAGCAGCAGGCTCACCACAGCGGGTGAGCCCGGCGAATTCGGATAGCGGGGATGCCCCAGGATCCGCAGCACCGCGTTCTGGGTGATCGCACAGGTGGCCCAGGGCCTCTCGCCCCGTTCCGCAAACCAGCCGTGGCAGAGGTCGTGGTGCACGTGGCGCGGATCCATCAGCGCAATCAGCACATTCACATCCAGGAGAGCGGTGCGGCGATCCCCTGGGCCGCTCATGGCGCCTCGTCGCGCAGTTGATTCACCAGCTCCAGATCCACAGGAGCTCCGCCGGGTTGCAGCGGCAGCAGGGGCAGGCCGTTGCGCCGCGCCTGGGCAGGGCCGGCCGGTTGATGGGGGGGTGTGGCCAGGGCCTGCCGGGCCAAGGCGCTGATCACGCTGCCGATCGGCTGCCGCTGCTGCCGCGCCAGCACCCTCGCCGCCGCCAGCACGTCGTCGTCGAGGGTGAGGGTGGTGCGCATCTGATGCGACGCATCAAACATCAAACACTAAGCCATTTGGATTGCCCTGGGGCGCCAGGATCATCCACGGCTGTTCATGCGGGCGATGACACCAGGGAGTCCTGAGTCCCGCGCCTGGCGGGCCCCCACTGGGGTTCAACGCTCTGCACAACCAGCAGCAGCTGGCTTCGATCAGCGCGTCTACGCCGCCGTTGCCCTGGTGCCGGCGGGCCGGCTGGCCACCTACGGTCAGATCGCCGAGCTGATCGGCGCCTATGGCTGCGCCCGCCAGGTGGGCTGGGCCCTGCGCCGCCTGGCCCTGCCCTCGCCGGTGCCCTGGCACCGGGTGGTGAACGCCCAGGGGCGGATCAGCTTCACCCCAAGCCGCGAGGGCAGCGACTGGATTCAGCGGCAGCTGCTGTTGGCCGAGGGCATCGCCGTGGACGACGAGGGCCGCCTGCCCCTGAGGCGCTATCTCTGGGTGCCTCCCCTCGAGCCGCCGCCCCCTGACGACGCCCCCCCCGCCAGCCCTGCCCCTCCCGCCAGCCGAGCCTGAGGCTGAATCCGCCGCCGCCTCAGCCGCCGTCGGCCTGGAACCGCGCCAGCTGGCCTGGCAGGTGCTGCTGGCGGTGGGCGGCGGGGCCTACGCCGATCTGGCCCTCGAGCGGGAGCTGCAGCGCAGCCGGCTCGCGCCCGCCGATCGCGCCCTGGCCACCGAACTCGCCTACGGCGCCATCCGCCAGCGCCTGCTGCTCGATGCCTGGCTCGATGCCCTGGGCCGGGTGCCGGCGGCCCGCCAGCCGCCCAGGCTGCGCTGGCTGCTGCACCTCGGGCTCTACCAGCTGCTGTTCAGCCAGCGGGTGCCGGCCGCGGCGGCGGTGAGCACCACCGTGGAGCTGGCCAAGCGCGGCGGGCTGGGCCGGCTGGCGCCGGTGGCCAACGGCCTGCTGCGCCAGCTGTTGCGCCGCCGCCAGGGCCTCGCGCTGGAACCCTGGTGCGGTCTGCCCCTGCCCGAGGATCCCGCCGCCGCCCTGGCCCTGCGCCACTCCCTGCCCCCCTGGCTGGCGGCGCTGCTGCTGGAGTGGCTGCCGCCGGAGCGGGCCGAGGTCTTCGGTCGGGCCTGCAACCGCGCGCCGGCCCTGGATCTGCGCGTCAATCCTCTGCGCGCCAGCCGCGAGGGGGTGCTGGCGGCGCTGGCGGCGGCGGGGGTAGCGGCCGAGCCCCTGGGCGGCCCGGGGCTGGAGCAGGGGCTCAGCCTCAGCGGCCGGGTGGGCGACCTGCGCCAGCTCCCGGGCTACGGCGACGGCCACTGGTGCGTGCAGGACCGCAGCGCCCAGCGCATCGCCCCCCTGCTCGATCCCCAGCCGGGCGAGCAGCTGCTCGATGCCTGCGCCGCACCGGGCGGCAAGTGCACCCAGATCGCCGAGCTGATCGGCGACCGGGGCCAGGTGTGGGCCCTCGACCGTTCCGCCAAGCGCCTGCAGCGGCTGGAGCGCAACGCCGCCCGGCTGGGTCTGGGCTGCATCCGCACCCTGGCCGCCGATGCCACCGCGTTGGCCGCGCTCCGGCCCGAGTGGTGCGGCCAGTTCCACCGGGTGCTGGTGGATGCCCCCTGCTCCGGGCTGGGCACCCTGGCCCGCCACGCCGATGCCCGCTGGCGCCTCGAGCCGGCGGCGATCGGCGAGCTGGTGGACCTGCAGCGGCGGCTGCTGGAGGGGGTGGCGCCGCTGCTCAGGCCGGGGGGCGTGCTGGTGTACGCCACCTGCACCGTGCACCCGGCCGAGAACGGCGAGCTGATCGACGCCTTCCTGGCCGCCCACCCCGCCTGGCGTCAGCAGCAGCGCCAGCAGTGGTGGCCTGGTGAGGAACCGGGCGACGGCTTTTTCATAGCGCGGTTGATCTCCCCGGGAGCCTGAGGCCAAGGAGGCTGAGGCCCCGGGCCGGCAGCTCAGGGCTCGGGGGGTGGTGGCGGTGGTGGCGGTGCTGCGGCGGCCGGTGGCGGTGGTGGCGGCGGCGGCGGCGCCGGGGC
>REEV01000018.1 GCA_007694915.1 Cyanobium sp. PLM2.Bin73
GGGAAAAGTCGATCCTTCAGGAGGACTGATGGTTCAGCTGCTGGCCGGCAGCAACGGCAATCAGGCAAGGGCTGCCCTCCAGCGCAGCGGTGGCCGCACTGCGGGCAGAGATGGGGCGTGTCGTTGCCGATGCAGCGCGCCAGAGCCTCATGGTCGGGGTGGTAGGCGTAGTGCTTGGCGCCGCTGGCATCGCGGTAGTAGGGGGTTGCCATCGGACCAGGATTCGATCGTCTGCTCGCAGTGGCTGCAGACAAAGCGGTTGCACTCAGCCATGCCGCACCGATCCGTGGGAGTTGTGCTGCGCCTGGGCCAAGGGCGTTCAAGGCGGTCTTGCCCAGCATCCTGGCGGCGTCTGGCCCAGGCGAGCAACGCAAACCCGGCCCCTGCAGAGCGGCCGGGCCTGAGCCCGATGGCTCAGCTGCTGACCAGATGGCAGCTGGCCTCCTGCTCAGCGGCCAGGGCGGCATCGATGGCATCGACCCGCGCCAGGCACTGCTGGATCGCCGGCAGCACCTCCTCTTCCAGCAGGGTGATTTCTTCTTCCCCGTAGGGGTGCTCGATCCAGCTGCGGCGCAGGGGCCGGCCGGCATGGGAGCGCAGGATCCACGCGATGGCGGCGCTGCAGGACTGGAGCAGCAGGAAGGGATCCTCCTGGGCTCGCCCGAACGCTGAAGCGGCAGCAGAGTGTGTGGCCATGGTGATCGGAGCAAGCCCAACCTCCCGAAGCAAGCCAACCTGCAGAGACTGGCGGGACCCAGCCCCTGTGCGGCCGTCACGGATCAGAGGTGCCAACCTGGATGGCAACACCCTTACCGATGGAGAGTGCCGATGGGGATTGCCATCGAACTCAGCGATCAGCAGGCCCAGGCCCTGAGTGAAACGGCACGACGCCTCGCCATCAGTGAGGACGAACTGGCGGCCGCAGCCGTGCGGGATCTGGTGACGCGACGGTCGGCTGATTTCCAGGCTGCAGCTGATCGGGTGTTGACCAAAAACCAGGAGCTGTACCGCCGCTTGGCCTGATGCGCTGGCTGAGTCTGGGGGAGGTGCTGGAGCTGCATCGCCGCCTGATCGAGCAGTCCCTCGGCATGCACGGCCTACGGGACCTGGGGCTATTGGAGAGCTCCCTCGCCCAGCCCCATCCATCAGAGCTTTGCTGGGGTTCTCCCTGATTCAGAACCATCCCTTTGTGGATGGCAACAAGCGGATCGGCCATGCTGCGATGGAGACCACGCTCGTGCTCAACGGCCGCGAACTGACCGCCTCTGTCGACGCGGTGGAGGCAGTGTTGGTGGGCGTTGCCAGTGGTGAGCTGGATCGTGAAACCTTCAGCCGCTGGGTGGCTGACCACCAGGGTCCAGCAGCTGCGTGTTGATCACCCTGGTCGCAGGAGCTGATCAACCCTCGCGATTCCTCATCGCCATCGCTGTTGGAGATGATGCGGGACGCCCCCAGCAGCGACCAGAGCAGGAGCAGTTACTCCTGCTGCCTCCCCAACTGGGGGCGCCGGGGCCGTCGGATCAACGGTCGCCGTAAGGGGGAGCAGCCAGCCGCACCAGGCCACTCCTCGCTGCAGATCAGCCGCGCTGTGGGCTGGGACTGGCGCTGGCCTGAGCCTGAGCCCCGACGACCCCATAGCGAGCAGGGCCGAGAAGCTCAGGCCGCCACCACTGATGGCCTCACGAACCCCTGGGAACTGCCGCCGCGGCAGGGGATTGAAGCGGATGGGGCTGAGGGAGGGATTGGACTGGGATGGGGCCTCCATGGCAAAGCCGGCGAAGGACCCCGAAGCCCCGCGCGGGGAGGGCAAGGGCCGCGTAGCACCGATCGGTGCGCTCAGCGGAGGAGCGGCTTGCGCAGCCCTTGCGCCGCCGCAGACCATGAGGAAGGCCGCCGCCTCCCCTTGCGCGGCCATGACCAGCGGCGCTGCTCAGGCCTGATGGTGGGGTGCCGTTCAGCTGAGGGAACGGCCCAGGAGCAGGTGCAGCCGCTGACGGGCGACGACCGCATCGAGGTCGGGGTGCTTGCCCAACGGGCCCCAGTCGGCCTTGCTGAGGGCGTGGCTGCGTTTGCCGCCCGCCTTGCGCTTTCTGCTCTTGCCCGCGCTGCTGCTGAAACCCTTGGCGGTGGCTGCATCGGTGCTTCGCCGCTGCTGCCTGGGTTCGCTTGCGGTGGTGGTGAGCAGGATGGCTTGCCGCTCGAGGGTCGTTGTGGACCTGAAAGGCCTGACTAGCCTGCAGCTTCCTTACCTGCCTCCAACTTGGCGCAGCGTCGTCTCCGCTCGGTTGTGCCACAGGTGATGGGCGGCTGCGGTGGAGCGTTCAGCGCCGGCGTTCCCGCCAGATCTCCTGCACAAAAGGATCCGTGACGCCGTAGAGGCCGTGGCCGAGGCGCATGAGCACGTTGGCGGCGAGCAGTTCATTCACCACTGGCTGGATTTCCTCCACCCGCACCTCACGGCCGATGGCCTCGCTGTAAGCCGCCGCGGCTTCCGCAGAGAAGACGCCGCGGGCAGGGCCTTCCGCTTGGGCCACCCGATCAAAGATGGCCACGGCCAGCCCGCCGATCTGCTCCACCTTCTGCAGCTCCAGATCAGCGGCTGAGCCGCGCAGGGTGGCGGCGATCACGGGCAGGAGCTGGTCCGGCTGGAGGCCGGAGCTGGTGCTGCTGCTGGTCTCCAGCTGCGCCAGGGCCCGCAGAAACTCCTCCGGCCGGTGACCCAGCGCCACAAAGGCGCTCCAGGCCGTCTCCAGCGACGGCAGCTGCGCCATGCCGGCATCGCTGAGGCGCTGCAGCACATGGCGCACGTAGTCCTGATCCAGCACGGGATAGGGAAGGGAAGTGGCGCCGGCGAACGCCTGATTCCGCCGTGCTGTGAGCTCGCTCACGAGGGCGCGATGGGAGCCGGTGCCGAGAAACAGAAAGTGGCCCGGCGTGTCTGGCCTGGGGTTGATGGCATCGCGGGCGGCCTTGAGGGCGAGCAGCATCTGGTTGCCCTCCTCGGTGGTGATGGCCTGCTGCACCTCATCGATGATCAGCACCACATCACCGCCGGCCTGATCCACCAGCTCGGTGAAGGCCTGGGCCAGGGTGGCGCCACCGGCCTGGCCGAGCTGCTCGAGCTGAAACCCGAAGCGAAAGCCCATGCCGCCGAGATCGAGTCCTCGGAGCCTGCGCAAGCGCCCCAGCAGCGGGGAGGTGGGGCGTGACAACTCCTCGAGGGTGCTGCGAAAGGCGGCATGCACCAGAGCCGCCGGGCTGACCTTGGTGTCGCTCCAGAGGTCCACGTAGATCACCACGGCCCCCTGGGCTTCCAGCTCCGGCACCAGGTCGGTGCGCAGGAACGTGGTTTTGCCGGTGCGGCGCAGGCCGGAGAGGAACAGGCCGGAGCGCAGGCCTTCATCGAGCACTCCCGGCCTGAGCAGCCGGGTGGCGAGCTCGGCCGCGAGATGGGGACGGCGGAAGACCTCGGCCACGACTTACAGACTTCTACTGCTGAGAACTAATTATGGCTGATCTATAAATGCCCATAATGCGGTCGCGCCCGTGCCGGTCCCTCTCCCGTCATCGCTGCCCAGCCCCGTGGCAATAGGTGGTGACGTTGCTGGGGCCGTGGCCCCGGGAGTGACCATGGGCCTCACCCTGATCGAGGCGATGAAGCACGAGACGCGGGTGGATCGGCTCGCTGTCACCAAGACCTTCGCCGAGGGCGAACTGCTTCGCCGTCTCCCCTTCCGCAACCTGGCCGGTGGCGCGCTCAAGTTCGCTAAGGAAGTGAAGATGCCGCGCGTCGGCTTCCGGGCGGTGAACGAGGGCTACCCGCCGCAGCGTGGGTGCGATCAAGAACGACACTGAGTTCGTGCACCTGTTCGGTGGCGACCTGGACGTGGATCGCTCGATCGTGGACCTCAACGCCCTGGAGGCCAGAGCCAGCCAGAGCGAGCAGAAGGTGCGCTCGATGCGGCTGACGCTGGAGGCGGCGATCATCAACGGT
>REEV01000047.1 GCA_007694915.1 Cyanobium sp. PLM2.Bin73
ATGATGTCGGTGCGCATCGAGGGGAACACGGCGCCGATGCCGGCGCTGGGCTGCTCGATTGGCCAGCTCAAGGCCTTGCCGGTACCCACCAGCCACTGGCCGGGATCGAGATGGAGGCGGTAGAAGCCGCCGATCGCCAGACCAGGGAGCGGACGGCGCTGCAGGCGGGCGAGCTCCAGTGGAGGTGATCTGGCGGTACGCAAACGCCTGGGGCTGCCGGGCACGATCCAGTTCCTGCTCACCGCCCTGGCGGCGCTGGAGCGGCAGCAGCTGCGGCCCGATGCGGTGCTGATCAAGGAACTGCGCGCCCATGCGGTGGCGCCGCTGGCGGAGGAGCTGCCGCGCTTTCCAAGGGGCAGCAAGGACCTAGTGGCTGCCGCTGCTGATTTCGCGCTGAGCCGATGGAGCAGCTGAGCCTGTTTGCCGCCTCTGCATCGGCACCATCGCCGCTGTTACCGGCCTCGGCACAACCACCGCCGACATTGGCACCGCCCCATCCCCAGGCGCCGATTGAGGGGGTGACAACCCCGAACGATGGTGGTGCTCAGGCTTGCCCACCACCGCGCAAGGCGGCTGGCCCGGGCCGGTGCCGCCGGCGACGGGTGCCCCATCCCCGCGCCGCGGCCCACGCCCTGGCGCTGCAGCACCTGGACCTGGCCGATGCGATCGCCGGCAACTTCGCCCGCCGCACCGTCCACCCGTTCGAGGATCTGCGGCAGGTGGCGATCATCGGCCTGCTGAAGGCTTCGGCCCGCTACTCACCGGCGGGCGGGCGGCCATTTCGGCCCTACACCCGCACCTACGCCAACGGCGAGATCATGCACTACCTGCGGGACTGCGGCTTTGCGATCAAGGTGCCGCCGCCCTGGCGGGACCTGCACGCCAGTGGCCAGAAGCTGCTGCTTCAGGCCGTGCCGCCGGCGGCGGTGCCGGAGCGGCTGAGGGTCACGGCGCAGCGCTTCGCTGCTGGCAGCAGCCGGCGCCAGGTGTATCTGCCGCAGAGGCTGAAGGAGCCCGATTTCGGTCACCACCAGGAAGCCATCAAAGCACTTGGTACCGAGCTGATCGAGCTGGTCCAACTCGCTGGTGGTGGCCAGTGGTGCGCTGGTCATGACAACACCTCAAGCCGGAGGAGCTGAGCGGCCTGGTTGAGGCGTCGGTCGAAGCAGGCGAAGGTCAGTGGCAGTGAGACTTGCTCCTGCAGGTTGTGGGCCGCTGCTAACTGCACACTGTCGTAGCCCCACAGGGCGAAGGCTTCGGCGTAGACACCTGCCTGTTCAACAATCAGCTGGCTGATATCTACGATCGCAAAACCATGCCATGCCTGCTGCAACGCAGTTCTTGATTGATCTAATGCGGCCTTGTTGGCTCCTTTGAAGCGGCTTCGCTGGGCGAATGCGGCCATGGACTCAGCCCAGGTGATGCGACAGACAGCGATCGATTGGCAGGCATCACGGGCCTTGATCATCCAATCGCTGCCTTCCTCATCGACAAACAGCTTGAGAAAAGCCGATGTGTCGCAGTAAAGGATCACTGCATCTAGCCCCGGTCTTCTATCACGATGTCGCTCATCAGCGGCCCGCCGTCGTTCAACTTCACGGGAGATGGCAGGACAGGCTTCTGGCCATTCCAGCTGATCACGCCGGCATCGATCGCCTTCTGCAACGGGTTGGTGGAGGTGGAGTCGGCTTGCTTGATGCCGGTGAGCCGGGCGATGGGCTTGCGATGGGATGTGACTTCCACCACCTCGCCCGCCTGGGCACGGGCCAGCCATTCGGAGAGGTGGGTCTTGAGATCCCGCACGGACACCTGGCGTGCGACCACATCCGCCATTGATCATTCCAATCCTGTGACCACATTAGGTCTGATTGCGCTGCTCACGCTTCTTCTCCAGACGCCTCCAGTCACGGTGCGGAGCTTGGCGAGGACGCGCCCGTCAGCGCCTGACAGCGTCGGATGGGGCTGAACGCCGCTGGCAATAGCTGGCAAGCCGCGCTTCGCATGTGCCCTCCCGCAGCCGCTCACGCAACAAGTGGCACCGCCTGAGCCCTCAGAGGAGCTGTGCCAGCAGCAGGAGCAGCAGCAGGCCAGCGGCCTGGTGGAGCCGTGGCGGGAGGCGTACCTGCCGCAGGGGAAGAAGGAGCCCGATAGGGTGCAGTGCACGCGGCTGGAGCAGTCGCGGCCGACGGGCTTTTTTCGCAATGCACTGCGCACCTACGCCGGGATGCTCTCGACCATCCACTGGCGAAGCCTGCCTGGGAGCCTGCAGCAGGTGATCGGCGATGTGGATGGGATGGGCACCGATCTGGGGGTGTTCCTGTTCATCGCCGACCTGCTGGTGCAGAGCTACCGGGCGGTGCCATCGGCGAGCGAACCCTCGCGCTACGCCGCCCGGCGGGTGGGCAAGCCCCTGCTGCTGAGCCGCCAGCACCGCATCCCGGCGCTCTGGTACGCCACCGACGGGGCGCGCTTTGGCGAGGGCGACCTGCCGCCCGAGCCCCTGGTGCTCTCCACCAACACGTTCATGGATCTGCCCGATGGGGCGGACTTCAACTGGAAGGAGATCCGCGCCCGCTCCCTTGCGGAGCACCGGGCGTACCTGATGCAGCTCGATGACGCCATGCGCCGCGACGCGCTGGTGCCGACCGAGAATCGGGGATCGGGCCGCACCGAGACGGAAGTGAGCCTGACGGCAGGCCCGTCGTTCGCGCTGCTGCAGACGCTGGCGACGCGCAAGTCGTCGATGTTCGGCACCCTGCTGCAGCAAGGGTGCTCCCTGACTGGCGATGCGATGGACTGCGGCACCAGCTGTCGCTGAGCGTGATGCCGGGTGTGGTGAACCCGGTGGGCGATGGCAGCGCCGATGCGCTGGACCTGCCGGAGGACAGCCACAGCCGCAGCCACAGCCGCAGCCACCGCGATGGCCATGACCACTGATCCCGCCCCCCAAAGCAGCGTTCTTTGCGCCGGCAGCAGCCCCCAGCCCGCCCGGGTCGTGCTGCGGGCCGGCGAGCCGCCGCTGGCGGTGGAGCCGGTGGTGCGCAAGGTGACGCGCAAGGGTGCCGCCGGGCCGGTGAGCGATCCGCTGCCCAAGAAGAAGCTCGATGTGATCGAGTACGCCACCGAGCTGCTGCTGGAGGAGGTGAGCACCGAGTACGCCCTGCCGCCGGCCCCGGACCCCATGGCGCTGCCGCCAGCCCAGCAGCGGAGCCGGCACCTGCGGGCGCTGCTGCTGATCTTCCCCCGCCTGCAGCTGTGGCGAGCCGATGGCGGCAACCCGTTTGAGGGCACCCCGATGCGATCGATTCGGTGCACATCGCCCGCCATCTGCTGGAGGCGTTTGTGCGTTACGACCGGCTGATCTCCAGCCGTGAGAACGGTCCGGGCGTCGATACCGGCGACATCCTCTGCCACGGCTATGTGACCCGCGGGGCGGTGCTGCCGCTGAGCACGGCCAACCCGTGGGACTGGCTGGATCGGCAGATCGCCTGGCAGAGCACGGGCCTGCGGCCGGCCTACCAGCCGCCGCCGCTGCCGGACCCGGAGGGCGGCGAGCCGCTGACGATGCGGCCGCGGGTGATCGAGCAGCCGGCCGGCTTTGGCGCCTGCTGGCTGGGTGATCTGTCGCTACTGCAGAGCCCTGGGGTGTTGCCGGCTGAGCCCCACGGCCTGCTGGCGGGCACGAGCCTGGTGCTGGCCGGCGGCAACTACGGCGCCGGTGGGATCGGCGCTGAGGTGCAGCCGGAGCTGGGGGAGGCGATCTCGATCGTGGTGAAGCTCAACCGGGTGCTGGTGATCGATCCCGGCGACACGCTCCTGTCGATTGCGGAGCGGTATGGGGAGACGGTGCAGAGCCTGCGGCTGCACAACCCGCCCCTGCAGGCCCCCACCACGGTGCTGACGGTTGCTGGGGACACGCCGTCGCGACTGGCGGGCCGCCACGGCACCACCGTGACCGTGCTGCGGCGGCTGAACGGCTGGCTGAGGCAGCAGCTGGAGCTGATCGCGGCCGAGGGCGACAACGTTGAGGAGCTGGCAGCCCGCTATGGCCTCACCACACCGGTGCTGCGGGAGGCGAACGCGCCGGAGCTCGATGCCTACGGCTTTGACGATCCGCTGCCGGCGGGGATGGTGCTGCGGGCCCCGGCGATCGCCACCCACACGCCGCTGGAGCCGGGCCAGGCGCTGGTGGTGCCTGTGCTGCTGCCCACTGAGCCGTTGGAGGCCGGCAGCTGGCTGGCGTTGCCGCGGCTGCGGGGCCCGCGGCAGCAGGTGCCGATGCCGAGCGGCGCGGGCTTCTGAGGCTGGGCTACTGGGGCCGGTGGCAATAGGAGGCGTGGGCACAGCCGCCAGGGGTGCCCGCGTCAACCACAGCCGCGAAGGGTGGACCCATGAGCAAGCGCTTTTTTGATCAGCTCCAGGCCGGGCAGCAACCGCTGGTGAGCTACCGCCAGCAACAGCAGTGGCCCAACCAGGGCGCTGATGCTGCTGCTGACGATGGTGACGAGGCCGAGCTGGATTCAGAGCTCGACCTGGATGAGGACCTCGACGCCGATGCGGATGCTGAGACAGACCCCGATGAGGGTGTAAGTGGGGAGGAGGGCGACAGCGGTGACGACTCCCGCGCCAGGGCGCTGCAGGCGGAGCGCCAGAAGAACAACCGCCTGGAGCGCGAGATCGCCAACCGCGAACGCCAGCTGCAGCTCAGCGCTGATCGCAAGCTGCGCACCGTGGCCAAGGAGCGCGATGAGGCGCTGCGGCAGATCGATGAGCTGCGCAAGGAACGGCTGCTCGAGCGCCTGTTCGTCGATGCCGAGGGCCGGCCCGGTGGCGACAACCGCGGCAGCTTCTTTGAGATCTTCAAGCAGCAGGTGGGAGCTGAGTTCCGGCTGGAGAAGGACGCCAGCGGCCGCGATGCGCTGGTGCCGATCGACAGCAAGGGCAACCCGCTGCTGGGTGATGACGGCCAGGTGAGCGCGGCTGACCATGTGGAGAGCCTGCGCACCCACCCGGCGACGATTGCGGAGATCGACGGCAACGGCAACGCCACCAACCTGCAGGCGATGAGCCCGGCGGAGCTGTACCGGGCGAGCTACGCCTGCAAGCCGGCCGGCTCGCGCAACTGATCCACCGCGGCCCGGACCACCGGGCCAGCGAGCTATGGCCTGGTTTCTCGCCTTCTGGTCCCGCCCCAGCACCGCCACGGTGGTGCGTGCTGCCAACGCCAGGCAGGCTCGCTCCCGCGCCCAGCACAAGCAGAAACGGGGCTATGGCTCGATCTTGGCGGCCCGCCGCGCCAACCCCCAGGACGCCCGGCTGATTCGCCGCGGCGTCTGGGTGCGGCGGCTGCGTGATGGATCCAGCCCCCAGTTCGGCGGTGCTCGCTCCAGGGCCAGGGCTCGGCAGCAGCGGAGTGCCTTTCGGCATTGGCTGTGACCTGCTCAGTAAGGCGGAGCGCCTTACACTGAAATGATGGCCACCGTGACGCTCACCAGCAAAGGGCAGCTGACCATCCCTCGGCAGTTGCGGGAAGCGCTCGGCCTGGCGCCCGGTGCCAGGCTGCAGGCCTCCATTGACCGGCATGGCCGACTGATTCTCGTGCCCGCCAAATACGAGCCGCAGGATCTGTTCAGCCACCGCCCCATGGTGAATCGGGTGCTGACCGTGGAGGAGATGGACCAGGCGATTGCTCGCTCTGCAGGCCGTGAGGACGCTTGATACCAACGTGGTGGTGCGCCTGCTGATCGGTGACGATCCGCAGCAGACCCCGATCGCGGAACAGGCCTTTCTCGAGGCCATCGCCGGTGGCGGCGTCTACCTCCCTGATGTGGTGCTGGCCGAGGTGGCGTGGGTGCTGCGTGGCTATGACCTCGACCGCTCCACGCGCTATCAGCTACTTGAGCGGCTGGTGCGAACCCGGGGGGTGGTGGTGGAGGACATCGACGCCGTGATCGATGCTCTTGAGCAGTTTCGGGCAGGTGGCGATCTGGCCGATCAGTTGATCCTGGCCAGGGCCACCGCCGCCGGTGCCCTGCCAGTGCTCAGCTTTGACCGGCGTTTCTCCGCCTCCAAGGGCGTTGAGCTGCTCAGCCAAGGCTGACGGTCTGCCGGGGTAACCCGCAGCTGGAAAGCCCGGCCACCAACCGGCAGCCGGGCCAGAGCCCGAGGCCTCAGTAGAGCGAGACGGTGCAGCCGGGGGTGCCCTGCAGCTTGCGCGCAAAGTCGAAGGCCTTCTGGGCAGGGATCAGCCGCATCGTCTTGACGGGCTTGCCGCGGCGGCCAAAGAACTCGACCTCACAGGGGCGAGCAAAGCGAGCCTCGCGTCAGCCCTGGCCAGGGCGAGCCGCAGGGGCATGCTGTGGAGGGGTTTCGATCCGCCCAGCCAGCCACGCCCCACGGGCATGGATGCACCTCCGTGCTGAGCACTCACTGCGCCTGAGGGCAAGCTGCTCCTTCACCCCCTGGATCGAAGACTGCCCAGCAGGCCGGACACCCGTCAGAGCTGATGCGGCCTGCCGCATTGCAGCACTCTTGCTGCCCGCTCTGCAGAGCCCCGGCCAGCGTTCGTTTACTGCATAGGGCCCGGCGTGTCTGGTTGAAGGGCCGTCCGTGGTGGCTGTCCCCTACTGCAGCTGTTGCTTCCTTTGGCCGGAGCCGCGGAGCCCGAGCAGACGCGAGAGGCGGAGCGACGCAGGCCGAAAGCGGCCACCCACCTGCACGGCGAACCAGAGCCAGAGCAGAAAGGGGCCCAGGGGTCCCCATCGGATTAGACAGCCGGCACGGACCCGCTGCGCTGCAGCTCGCCGCGGCGCAACGAGGCTTCTGCCTCCACCTGCTGGCGGTAGCTCAGCTCGGCTTCTGCGGCCAGGGCGCTATCGATCTCACCGACCCGCGCCAGACACAGCTGGATCGCAGGCAACACCTCTTCCTCCAGCCGCGAGATCTCCTCTTCTCCATAGGGCCGATCAATCCAGGTGCGCCGAAGCGGCCGGCCGGCATGGTCCCGCAGGATCGATTCGATGGCCTTGCCGCAGGACCTCAGCAGCAGGAACGGATCCTCCTCTGGCCTGCAGAACGGAGAAGCGGCAGATGAGAGCGCGGCTATGGAGAGGCCCGGAGCAAGCCCTTGAGCATGGCCTCGCCCTGTGGGCTGCTGCCGCCCCAGCCGGGGGGCGGCGATGCTGGCCGGCCTCAGACGGCCCAGCGCAGTGGCGGCTCAGGATCGGCCTCAGCTGCACTGCCCGGATCGATCAGATCCCACCAGGCGCCTCGGCAGAGGGGCTCGACCGGCTCGGCCTCCTGCCACTGGCCGGCTGCCACGGCTTTTTCCCAGCCGGTGATGACCGCCTGCAGCTCGGGGCTGGTGGGGTGGGTGTTGCTGGCCTTGGCTGCGAGCCAGTGATTGAGGCGATGGACAGCTGAGCCGTCCGCGAACCCGGCGCGATAACTGAGCTCGCTCGCCAGCCAGATCACGGCGATGATGTGGGCGACCGCCAGCCCGCAAGCGCGCGCGCGGCTGCTGGCTACCCGCTGCACCATGGGGGAGGTGTGCGCCGAGCGGCAGGGACCGCCGCTTCAGCGCTGCTGAGCGCCTCTCCCCCACCCCGCCCGTGCTGGTGCGTGCGCCAGATCACCGAGCGGCGCAGCCGGAAAGGGCCGGTAGCCGTCCACGCCTCACAGGGGAGCAGCCAGCCGCAGCCGCCCACTCCCCCAGCTCGGCCGCTCAGCGGGCCTGGGACGCCGCGGGCTGCGGCTGCCAGAGGGGTAGATAGGCCTCGATCAGCTCCATCGCCAGGAAGGCCGGGACGCTCATCCGGCCGCAGCTGATCGCTTCGCTGACGCCGAGGATGCTGCTGCGATGGGCCGGCGCCTGGGTGGCTGCCGCCGCTGAGGATCCCCGCCGGCGACGATGGCGCCGCTGCAGCTCCGCCTCGATGCGCTGCCGCAGGACCTTCGGCACCCGGGCGCTGGGGGCATGGCCTGGTGCCCAGCCGCTCTGAGGGCTCCAGCGGCAGAGCTGATCGAGGAGCCTGCCGGACCTGCCGCGCTTGAGGAACCGCACCACCGTGCCCTCAGCGCCGAGCTCGGGATGGATGGAGACGCGCCAGCGGATGCCGGCCTTGGTGTGATCGCGAAGCACGATCGGGAACGGTGTGGACGCCATGGCGAAGCCGGCGAAGGACGCCGAAGCAAGGCGCGGGGAGGCCGCCCTTGCCCCGCCGCGCACGCTGAGGCAGGCCGCCGCCGAACCTGTCAGGTGTTGGCCTCATGGCAGCAGAGCCCCTACGGCCGGACGGATGGCTCTGGCGATCGCTTCATCTCCAGTGCAGGGCCGTCACTTCCAGCCTTTTGCCAAGGAACGGTGGGGGCTTGCCACTGTCGGTGACCACCACCTGTGAGCACGGCGCCGCGTGCTCCAGCTCACGGGCGACGACGGAGGGCTATCAGCTCAGGACCCGGGCGGACACGCCCTGGCTGTCGAGCAGAGCTACCGCCTGACGGTCGAAGGACACGAAGGTGTCGCCGCCCAGCCACTGGCCCTGGTGGGCGATCACCCCATCGGCGAAATCACCACCGGCCTCCAGCAGCGCCAGGCCGGCCTCAACGGCTGGGCGATCCAGGCAGACACTGGCGGCAGCCATCAGCGAGTGCAGGGCGCTGGCGATGTCGGCCGTTGAAAAGGAGTAGAGCCGGCGTAGCACCCACACGAACTCGCAGAGGGCGGGAAGGGTGACCGCGATCCGCTCGGCATCCCGCAGGACGGCGGCGGCTGCCGCAGCCTGGGTTGGGTCATCAGCGACCACCGCTCGGATCAGAACGTTGGTGTCTGCCGTGATCCTCGTGGCGTGGCGGCCCATCCGGCCGCAGCGGCTTGCTGGATCTCCTCAAGGGTGGCGACCTTGGGGGTGCGACCGGCCAGTGCGCCGATGAACGCGTCGATCGAGCCGGGCGCCTGTGCGGCGCGCACCTCAATCCGGCCCCCTGGCAGAGCCTGTACCTCGATCTGTTCGCCCGGACCGACACCGAGGTGGCGGAGCAGATCGCGGCGGAGGGTGACCTGGCCTTTGGAGGTGATGGTGAGGGTGGTCACGGGCCTGGGGCGACGCCAGATTCAGGGTAAGGACAGCTGCCCTTACCGTCAGCCCACCCCCCCATGAAGTACCAGCAGCTCACCAAGCTGTCCCTGGTGGCTTTTGGTTTGAACCAAGGCTGCACGCCGGTTGGGCTTGACCAAGAGGTCCCTTGGCAGAGTGCGTCCCACTGCGCCACCGCTGGGCTTCTACGCGTCAGGGAACTACTGCATCAGCAGTCCCAGTAACGAGCGCGAGGTTATCCACAAAAGCGGGAGGGGCTGCCCCTTGGGCTATTCCAGCTCTGGTGCCTACTGCGTGCAAAGCCGCTGATCACCATGCCCTTTCGCTTCCGCCGCTCTGCCCGCCTCGGCCCGCTGCGCTTCAACTTCGCCAGGAGCGGCCTGAGCTCCATCTCCGTGGGCGGCCGCGGGGCCAGTTTCAACATCCCGGTGGCGCGGCCGGGCCGGGCCCGCGGCGGGGCTACCCAACAGCCGACGGCTGCGGCCAGGGCAGCTGGATGCTTTTCGCGGCAGCGTGCTGGCGGTGCTGCAGAGCGAGGTGTTCGGGCCTGGAACGCCCGGGCTGCAGCTCTGGGATGAGGGGACGGTGAGCCGGCTGCTGACCAATGGAACGCTTGGCGGACGACTGGCCGGTCTGCTGGCGGTGATCGAGACCCCGGAGGCCATGGCGGACTACATCACGCGCGCCCGCAGCCAGGACGATGCCAAACGCCGGGCCCAGCGCTGCATCGAGGCGGCGGCGGAGGCCTCACGGCTGGCTTCAACGAGGGCGTGGCTGGCCTGAGGACTGGCGGCCCTGGGCCTTGGGCCCGAACAAGGGGCCCAGATCCTCCAGGGCGGAGTGCCGTCGCAGCTGCTCCTCCATCCCCGCCAGCGCGTCCTGGAGGGTGCGCTTGGTCTTGACGTTGGCCCGACCCACGTTGGTGGGCATCTGCCTGCTGGTGTTCTGCTGATCTGCCATCCCGCCCGATGCCGTCACGTCCACCTTCATCGTGCTGGCCAAGGGCTCCTTTGGCATCCATTCACTGCAACAAGGTGCGTGCTGGGTTCTGGCTGAACGCCCCGGCCACCCCTGGAAGCCCGAGCCGAGAGCCTTCACCTCCGCATCACCGCTCCCACCCTCGAGGACCTGCAGCACGAGGCCCGTGAGCACCAACCGCCCTCTGCGGCGCCCGCCTGCGTTATGAGGCTGAGCAAGCCGGCCCCCGGGTTCAATGCCTGCATCGACTGCAGACCGAAGCCAGAGCGCCAGCTCCGGTCTGAGGAGCTTTGTTGCTGATCAGGAAACAGCTTGTTCGCGGTGTTCACCGTGGGCATCACAGCCTTTGTCTTTCTGGAAAGGACCTCCTATGGCTGCCTGGCCGACCGTGCGGCGGCCCGGTTCACGATCTTCCAGGTGAATGGCCTGGGGCTGACCCACAGGATCTGTTGCAAGGTGGGCGAGATTCGCACCATTGAGCTGAGACGGCGGGTGTCCGGGCGGGGCCGACCCTGCAGTGCCAGTGTGATTCTCAGGAATGGCCGACAGTTGCGTTTGCTGTCCTACAAGCCGTGTGAAGAACAGCGACAGATCGTGAACCGCCTGGTGAGCTTTCTGGACATTTAGGCATCAGCGGTCAGGCCTTCAACAGGCACCGGTGATTCGGAGAACATCACCGACGTGGATACCATGGCCTCAAGCAGCATGTCCAACTCACGTGAACAAGATTGCCGCACCCTTGCGTCGCGCTTTGATCTACGGCTTGATCAGTTATGGCGGACTGGTTCTGATTAACAACTCAGAGCTGAACCTCCCCAACATGTGGCTTGCCTATCTGCCGATGTTCATCGGTGTCTACGTGCTCACCCAGTGGCTTGACCGCAAGTTTGGCAACTGAAGCCTGCTCCAGCGTCACGTCAGGCCCACCGCTCACCTGCCCGCTCCCAGGGCTGGGCTCCGTTCAGAATCGGGGCCATGGAGCTTCATGCCGACCTCAGCCACCGCGCACTGCTCGACACCAGTGCCCTGGCCTGGATGCCGTCACCGATGGCGGGTGTGGAGCGGCGCCTGCTCGATCGCCGCGGCGGGGAAGTGGCGCGGGCCACCTCGATCGTGCGCTATGCACCGGGGAGCCGCTTTGAGCGCCACGTCCATGGCGGCGGCGAGGAGATCCTGGTGCTGGACGGGGTGTTCCAGGATGAGCAGGGCAGCTATCCGGCCGGTAGCTGGCTGCGCAATCCACCCGGCAGCGTGCACCGGCCCTGGAGCGAGGTTGGCTGCACGATCTGGGTCAAAACCGGCCACCTGCCCGCCACCCTGGGGCCCGATGGCTCAGAAGCCTGAGCCGGGGGACTGCAGGACGGCCAGCTCCTTGCTGAACCACCCGCGGTTTCCATGCCGTCTGGCTGCTGCTGTTTCGTTGTCAGAGCAGCGCCTGCACACTCGCCACCTTGTCCTCCAGCGTCTGGTCTTTGTCGGTGCGGGTGTTGATCTTCACGGTGGTGTAGACCCGGGGGCAGCCCATGGCATGCACCGCCTGGTGGCAGGCCTCAATGGCGGCGAACACAGGCCCCCACTCGCCCTCAATGGCGGTGCCGTTGGGGTGCAGCTGGATCTTGAGGCCGGCCTCAATCAGCACCTTTTCGCAGGCGGCGATGTAGGGCGCCAGGTTCACGCCCACACCGATCGGCACCACGCACAGATCCACGATCACCTTCACGGTCAGCCCCGCTCGATTGCTCCCATCGTGGGAGCCGCTGGGGCTCACCGCCCTGCCATCCAGGTGGTCACGGGCCTGTGGATGGGCGGGATCTATCTGCCTGGCTTTCAGGGGCTGTTCAGCCCGGCCAACCCGATCGGGATGCTGTTGGGCGTCAAGCTGCTGCTGCTGGCCGGCACTGCCGCCCTGGCCCTGCATGCCCGGCTGCGATTAGTTCCCACCCTCTCCGACGACAGCCTTGGTGGTCTGGCCTGGCACATCCGCGGCATCACCGCCCTGGCGATTGCCTTTGTGGTGGTGGGTGCCCTGATCCGGCTGGGCGGGCTGGGCTGAGCAGTGCCGGTAGCACAGCAAACCCCCATGGCCGCCACCAGGGCCGGCGAGCTGACGCTTCATGGCTGCCGTCGCACAGGGGATAGCGACGGGAGCGACCGCAGCGGCACATCAGCACCGTGGTCGCCTCACTGAGCCGCACCCCATAGGAGATGCGGCCCGTGCCGAGGTGGGCACCATCGCAGAACCAGCCTTGATGGCTGCGGCCGCAGCTGCAGAGCTGATGCACGCCGGCCGGAAGGGGCAGCGGCTCCGGCCCAGGCGTTGGGGGAGTGGGATCAGCCATGACGGAGCAGCTCTGCCGCTGAGGCGCGCTCCCAGTCTGAGCCGGCTTCAGGGGCAGGGTATGGGCCGACGCCGCAGCGGCCGGATGCCGCTGACGGGCTGGCCCGGCAGGCGACGGATCCGCACCTGGTAGGTGCAGTGGGCCGGGCCGATGTGCTCAATCAGGGCTTCCCGGGCTTCATGGTGCAGCTCCTCCAGCGATGGAGCCGAGATCCGGATCGGCATGCTCTCGGCCTGGGCTTCCAGGTGGCCCGAGTGTTCGGCAAGAACGCGGAACAGGACCTCTCGCATGCAGCTGGTTCTCTTGTCTTTTCGATTTCATCCTGGTGCCGCTGCCGCCGGAGGGAGCGTGCCGTGCGATACGGGGAACCGGCCCAGCAGCGAGACCGTCAGGCCTCAGGCCAACCAGCCCCGCGCTGATGCCAGTTGTGAAGCCTCCTGAACCGCCTCAATGCAGCGATGGGCGCGCCGTTTGGCATCGTCCTGGCTGCCGGCGCGCGTGATGTAGGCCTCCATCGCCTCTGGCGTTTCGATCACCGCCATCAGCCCGGCCAGGCGGCCGCCCAGGGAACCATCGGCCAGCAGCCGGCTCACCGCCCCCTGCTCCCACAGCCGCTGGCCTGCTGTGCCGGGAGCGAACAGCTCGCTCTGCAGCACCCCCAGCACGCTGTGCCTGAACGCCTCCAGTTGGCCGGGCCTGAGCCTGCGGCTGTTGGGCAGTCCGGTTGCCGTACCGGCGGGCGCCTGCACGCTCCAGCTCAGCCCCGTGCCCGGCAGCCCCAGCGTGCTGCGCGCTCCACCCGGCCGTGCCACGGGGATATTGAAACTGGCACCGCGGCCGCCAACGGAGATGGAGCTCAGGCCGCTCTTGGCGAAGTTGAACCGCAGCGGGCCGAGGCGGGCGGAGCGGCGGAAGCGGAAGGGCATGGTGATCAGCGGGTCTGCAGGCAACAGGCACCAGCGATGTCCTACCTCAGGCAGGGCGAGACAATCGCCCTGACGATGCACCCCTCTGCTGGCCCCGCCGATTCCGCCCTTGCAGATTCGCCCCTTTGACGCCGCCGACTGGCCTTCGCTTTGGGCGCTGCTGCAGCCGGTGTTCCGCGCCGGTGAGACCTTCCCCCACGATCCGGCCATCACGGAGGCCGAGGCCTGGATGCAGTGGGTGGAGCAGAGCCAGGCGGTGATGGTGGCCGCCGATGACGCTGGGTTGCTGGTGGGCACCTACTACCTCAAACCCAATTCCCTGGCCCTGGGCGCCCACGTGGCCAACGCCGGCTACGTCGTGGCCGAACACTGCCGCCGGCAGGGCATCGGCAGCCGCCTCTGCCAGCACTCGCTGCAGACGGCCCGGCGGCTGGGCTTCCGGGCCATGCAGTTCAACCTGGTGGTGAGCACCAACACGGCCGGGATCCGCTGCTGGCAGCAGAACGGCTTTCAGGTGGTGGGCACCCTGCCCGGGGCGTTTCGCCACGAGCGGCTGGGCTATGTCGATGCGCTGGTGATGGTGCAGAGCCTGGTGGAGGGGCCGGCTCAATCAAGGTGGTGCCCTTGAGGCTGCGTGGTGCCCTTGGGACTGGAATCAAGCGAGGACGAGCTGCAGATCAGTCCTCAGGATCAGGACTGGCCGGCGCCAGCCGCCGCTCCACCAGCAGAAACACAACCCAGGCCAGCGCTGCGCTGATGCCGCCGGTCCAGTCGTTGCGCAGGAGCTCCAGCACCGCCACCGTGCTGGCCCCGATGCGCAGGCCGCGGAGCAGAAAGCGGCCCAGTTTCTCCTGGCGCGAGGGAACACTCATCGTCATCCGCGGAGCGGCTGGCAGCGATCATGCCTCCGCCCGGGGTGCATTCAGGTTCTGCATCAGCGATCAGCGGCTTTCCCCGCCTGCCTGGGGCAGAGTCGCTTCCATGCCCCGTCGTGTTCACGCCGCCAGAGCCTTGGCTGTCGCCCTGGCCCTGGTCGCCCTCAGCCTGGCCCCGGCCTGCGCGGCACCGGGACCCAGGGCCACCGTGGTGTCCGTGGGTGATGGCGACAGCCTCCGGGTCCGCCAGGGCGAGGACACCATCACGGTGCGGCTGGCCTGCATCGATGCCCCGGAGATGGCCCAGCGGCCCCATGGTCTGCAGGCCAGGGAGGTCCTGCAGCAGCGCCTCCCCATCGGCCGGGAGGTGAGGCTCGATGTCAAGACCACCGACCGCTATGGCCGCACCGTGGCGGAGGTGTTCAGCGGCAGCAACATCGGCCTGGTCCTGGTGGAGGACGGCCAGGCCTTTGTGTACCGCCAGTACCTCGATCAGTGCGACAGGCGCGAGTATCTGCAGGCAGAAGAGCGCGCCAGGCGGCGCCGACTTGGCATCTGGCAGGTGGATGGGGGCATCACCAGGCCCTGGGATGTCCGGCGATCACGTCGCTCCAGTCGCGGTCAGGGTGGCGGCCCAGGAGGCTCACCCCCACCTGGACCGATCAGGGTTGGTGGTTGAAGCAACGCTGGGCGTTTCGATCGCAGAGCACCCCGGGGGAGGGGTTGCTGATGGGGCTGGTGAACCACTATCCCGTTATCTCGCCAGCAGCCAGGCGAATTTGTTCTGTTGCGTGAATTAGCGCAACTCGCAGGTCCTGTCGGCTGTCGATCAGAAAGAACTCCACTATCTGATCAGTGTGGAAAGGATAGAGGCCCATTGCAGGCTGTGATCAACACTTGGCGGCATGCGCCTGAATACGCTGATGCATGTCCCTGAGCCCGACTGGGGACTCCGGGCTGCCATGAGAAATGGCTGATTCCAGGGAGGAGTCAGCCATGGTGATACAGGATTCACCTGGAGCGATCCTCCCGGATGGGGACGATCGTGTCGCCTCAGCCGCGCCAGGTGGGCAGGCCGCCACTGACCAGGGTGCCGCGATTACGCCAGAGTGCCTCCGGAGTCACCTGAACGCCGTGCTCGAAGGCGAGTCGGGCCGCAGCCTCGGTGGAGGGGGTGGTGCGCAGGTCCTGGGCAAAGGCGGGGTCGCGCTGGAGCAACTCCCTCAGCTGGTGCAGGGCTGCAGTGGATGGATTCACGGCCTCGTGGACCGGCAGATCGCAGGTGGCCATTGGGCCTCCTTCTCAGAGTGATACCAGCCTAGGAACGGCGGTCTGGATCTGGCTCAGCTGTATTCGCCTGGAATGTCCTGCTTGGTCACCGTGACGCGGCCCACCTTCTGACCTGACAGACGCAGCAGCTCATCGCCGGAAAATTGGTAGCCCAGGGCCCCGGCGATCTGGGCCACATCGTCGGCGGTGGCAGCCGCCATCACCGCTTGGCGCAGGGCTGAATCATCCTGCATCCGGCCCAGAAAGGCCTTCAACTGATCGAGGGACATGGTTCGCGATCCAGGCTGCCCTGGCGCAGGGCGGTCACATCTTGATTCACCTGGGCCAGACGCTCCAGCACCAGATCCAGGTCCGGGGTCGTCTCTCCATCATCGCCCCATGTCAGGCAGGCCAGGCTAACGCCATCAACGGCTACCACCTGGTGAGGATCGAGGGACCGTCAGGATGGTGCCAGCTCGCGAGACAGGAGCAGATAGAGATAGTCGGGATCTCGATACTGGTTGGGTAGGCAGTGGTGCAACATTTCCAGCCGCTGCCAGCAGACGGTGCGGCGGGCCTTGGTAGCACTGTTGCCCTCCTTAGCGAGGATCCGCATCGCTTTGCAATAGAGCGGGTAGTTGGCTTCCAGCTCACCCACGGTCAGAGATGGGACTGGATCTTCTGTCTTCGCCATCGAAGGTGCCTTCCCTGAATCGCTTCTCCATGCAAGAAGCCGCCATCCCCGCCTGTGGGCTTGCGACACAATTCGACGTGGTGACTCTGATCAGGGCTGGTTGAAGTGGGCCAGGGCATAACTTCGATTTGGATTCGGTCGCCGGGGAGTCACCATTCGTAGCGCTGCCCATGGACCAACGATGTGATTGCCGGATAGGCTCAAGGGTCTCAATCTGCTCGCCCAATCTGCTCGCCAAGGTCAAGGAGCTCAGCGAAGCCGGCAAGTCTGAACTGGTGCCCGAGCGAGAGTGGCGACGTGATCCCCATCGGCAGCGCCGACGTACGGTTTGCCTCACTGACACATCACAGCAGCGGGTGTCTTCATGAATCAGAGGCCCCGACCCGGGCGGTGCGAGTCCAAAACCCGGCCGTTGCACCATGGCTTCAGCCTGGGTCGAACGCGATGTTGATCACCACAACCCCCACCGATTCCAGTTCCCCCTGCGGCATCTGTCGGCTTCACGCTGATGCGGCCAGTGCCGGCGCCTACGAGATCGCCCGCACCGACCTCTGGCTGCTGCGGCACCATCCCAACCCGGCCCCCCTGGCTGGCTGGCTGCTGCTCGATGCCCGCCGCCACCTGGCCGGCCCGCTGGCCTTCAGCGACCGGGAGGCACTCAGCTGGGGCCAGGCCGTGCGGCATGCCAGCCAGCTGGTGCAGCGACTCACCGGCTGCGATCGGGTGTATGCCGTTGCCTTCGGTGAGGGAGCGCCGCACCTGCATCTGCACCTCATCCCCCGCTGCAGCTCCGACCCCCGCACGGCCGCCTGGAGCGTGGCCGACCTCTACAGGGCCGTGGCCCAGGGCAAGCGGCCAGCTGCCGATCCGCAGCATGTCCATGACCTGGTCGCCCTCGGCCGGGAGTGGGTGGAGAGATGCCAGCTGGAGCACCTCGCTGTACGGGAACAGGAACGCCATGAACCCTCACAGAGCTGGGCCAGAGGCTTAACTTGAACTTGAGGGGAGGCAGGGGCCATCCCCACCCTCCCCTTCAGAAGAGTCCGGCCAGGTTCGCCCGAGCCGGTGCCAGCCAAGGAGGTGCAGCACTTGATCATCACCCCGGTGGCGCAGCGAGAACGCCACCCCGACTGTGTCGAGCCACATGCCATCTCTGAGTCCCGTCCGTTGACACCCCGGGCTGCATAACCCGGGTCCCGGTCACAACTGAGGAGGTCAAGCCTCGAGCATCTCTCCACAGCGTCGTGACCGTTTCCTTGCCTGCCAGGCCCCAGACAGGTTGACCGTGGAAAACCAGACACCCGACCGAGGGCGCCCGAAATGCCAGGGTGACCACTCGCAACCGGTGCAAAGGCGCCCCCACATGGGGCGCCTTCCCCATGGAATGGTCTGGTTCCGGTCCGTTCTGAATCAGCCAGCCAGCACCGTCACCGCCACCGAGCGTTGCTGGCGGGGTCCGTCGAATTCGCAGAAGAAGATGTTCTGCCAGCGCGACAGGCCCAGCTGGCCGTCGATCAGCGGGATGGTTTCCGACGGCCCCACCAGGCCGGCCTTGAGGTGGGCGTCACCGTTGCCGTCCTGGGCGTCGTGTTTCCACACTCCCTTGGGGATCTGCCGGGCCAGGAAATCGATCACGTCCTCCTGCACGCTCTCATCCCAGTTCTCCTGGATCATCACGGCCGCCGTGGCGCCCTGGGCATAGACGTGCACCAGCCCATTGCTGATGCCGCTGCGCCTCACCACCGCTGCCACGGACTCGGTGATGTCGAGCAGCTCCTGGGGGCGGCCGGTGGCGAAGTGCAGCAGTTCACGCATCAGAGCAGCATCGGGCAAAAGGTTCACGCGTTGATGCTGCCCGCCACCGTGGGTCCCGATGGCTCAGAAACCTGAGCCGGTGGTTTGCAGGAAGGCCAGATCCTGGGCACTCGACACCCTCCCCAGGGCGGCATTGCGATGGGGAAAGCGGCCAAAGCGGGCGATCACATCGCGGTGGCGGCGGGCGAACTCGGCGGTGCGCGCGTCGGTGAACTGCTCGAACAGCGGCACGGCCGCCTCCTGCACCGCCAGCTCCTCACTGTGCATCTGGGGCATCAGCCAGAACTGCCGCCGCGGCTGCTCCGGTTCTGCCGCCACCCAGCCCCGTTCCACCGCCGCCTGGCTGAGGGCCAGGGCCGGGCTGTCGCCGGCGAAGGCCATGGCGCTGCCGCGCCAGATCTGGCGGGGGAAATGATCCAGCCGCTCAGCTGGCCCTGGATCGCCGCCCGGGTGAGGCCAAGGAAGCGCTCCCGCACCTGGTCGTCGAAGGCCGGGTCCTTGCTGAACCACTGCCGCGGCTGGCTCTGCTCGAACCAGAACCGCAGCACTCCGGTGGCGGCGATGGGGGCGACGGCCACAGGATCCGCGTGCGTCAGAACGGCAGGACCACAAGATTCACCACCACGAATTCGTGCAGGGAGTAAGCCGGAACCTGGCCGATCCGTTTCGGCTCCTGGCCGAACATCCGCCGGTAGCGGGCCGCGATCCTGGCTGGTGGATGGGGGATCGACACCCCCCGGCGGCGCCACTCGCTGAGGTCAAACCGCTGGAAGATCGGTCCTGCGGCTACAGCCTTCGAGACCATCACCCTCCCGAGGGCATCCACAGGCAGCGCGGCAGCCCGATCCGCAGGGGGCGCCGGCTGCGCGGCGGGCGCAGCGAAGAGCCGCTCCAGGGCATGGCGTTGCTGGTTGACCGGATCAGGCATCGGCAGGGGCTGCTGAGCGTGGCCCCGCACCCAGGACACTCCCAGAGTGGCGCTTGCCAGGGTGCTGGTGGCCCACGGCGTCGAGGAATGAAACGTGGGCTGGGTGGGCGGCTGCCGCGTGATCGTTCGTGAAGGTCGGGATCGCCCGATCGCGATTCTCAGCACACTTGAAACCAGGCGTCAGCGTTCACCCGACGCCGGCATGAGCGCCGTCCATCCGCCACGGCAGCTCCGGAGAACCCCTGCGCCAGGCGGGGGTTTTCTGTTGGCCAGGGCAACAGGTCTTGCTGATATCAGGCTGTTCAGCCGGGTAGAACACAGAGCAGTGGACACACCAGCAGGCTCGGAAGCCGGCAGGTTCGCCATTCGCCGTTGCCCGAGCGCACCTCAACTCCGATCAGAGAAACCTGGGGATCCGGATCACTGCGTTGCTCAACCCAGGCGACGGCATCGCCGATTGCGTCATCAAGACTGGAGTAGTCGCTGTCCAGCTGCTGGTGAGGATCACAGCAGCTGTCGATCAAGCGATAGACCCGCTGCGTGGTGGTGTGCTGAAAACCAACCTGAATCACTTGCCTTCCCTCAGAGACTGATCCTGAGACCTCAGCGGAGAAACCGTTGTGTCCTGCCACACCGTTGGCCAGTAGGGGTGCAGGCGACCTGTCATCGGTTTTGAAGCTCATCCGGCCTGCCACGTCTCCTGGATCGGAGCCCAGCCGCCTGGGTTTCACCCGTCACTTGGGCCTTCATCGCCTCCCTGCACCGCTCCACAAGCTCCTGCCTCAGCCCATCGGGGCTTTCGATGCGGATGCCCCCGCCAAAGGCGAACAACCAGTTGCCTCGGCCAAGGCCCGCTGCAGGTCAGAGAAGCGGCGCACGCCGTCGAGCAGTTC
>REEV01000017.1 GCA_007694915.1 Cyanobium sp. PLM2.Bin73
GAAGATCTCTGCGCCCGGCTGCCGACTTGCGGGCTGCTGCCGTCCCGCCGACGCCGCACCCAGGTGCCCCGGCGGATCAGGCGTGAGTCCTGGGCTTTGGCGCGGCGGGCAGCAACGATCGCCCCGTAGCCGCGTTTGCGTTTCGCCAGGGCGCGGGAGCGGGCCTGGCTGGCGCTGGCGGCGGCCAGCACCGTCGCGGTGCTGCGGTTCCGCCAGAACACCAGGTACCAGGCCATTGCCCTCGACCCACCCCTCAGGTGCGGGCCGGCACCCGCGGGGTGGTGGAGCGCATCGCCTGCATGTACAGCACCCGCCTGCTCATCGACTGCAGGTTCACCGGCAGCTCGGCGCTGTCATTCCCACCCTCCGCAGTGGATTGGTAGAGCCCACTGCGCTGCTGGAACAGGACGCTGTAAACCGGTCCGGTCGGCGACGGCCGTCTTCAACATGCCACGGCTTCGCCGCGGCTGACGTCAGACAGCCGCCGCCGCCCTCTGCCGGTCCTGTGGTGTGGTGGTGAAGGGCAGAAGGGCATGCCCGCGGCTGCGGTGGCATGGCGCCCGCAAGACGCTGATCAGCCGATGACGGGCACCGGCCTGCCTCGCGCGGCTGCACGGTGCAGTGCATCCTCAGGCCTGCAGGTGATGGCTTTTTGTTATGCGCTGCTCACGCTTCGCCGCAGGCAGCTGATTGGCGAAAAGGGCCGTTGCAGCAGCCGTTCTGCCGTCCTTTAGCTCACCTGTACTGGTAGAATCAGGGCTGCGCCAAAGGCCACGAGCCCATCGCCGGCGGCAACGAAATCGCTCCACACCTCCGCGTCGTTCGTCTGCTGTTCCGCTCGTGAATTCATCCCCTGCTGTGGTGGCCAACGCCGCCGCATTGGGCCCTGTTGCCCCCATTCCCCTCTGGCGGCCACCCCTGGTGGCGATGCCGCCCGTCCAGCTGCGGCCGTACCCCTCGCGGGTGATCGTCGCCGGTGGTGGCCGCAATCTGGCCTGGTCCCATCAGCGCATTGCCGCTGAGCTGCTCGGCCGTAGCGGCGGCCGGCCTGTGCATCTGCTGCTCCATGGCGGTGCCCGTGGTGCCGATGCCGCCATCGCCCGCGCCGGCCATCAGCTGGGCTGGCAGGTCCAGGCCCTCGTTGCCGATTGGCGGCGCCATGGCCGATCCGCCGGGCCGATCCGCAATCGCCTGCTCCTCGAGCTGGCGATCAGTTCCGCCTGTTCCCTCTCCTCTCCCGGCTTGCCGGTCACCGTGCTCGTGGTGGCTTTTCCCGGTGGCGCCGGCACCGCCTCGCTGGTGCAGCAGGCCCGCCGCCTGGCTCCCCGCTCGCCGGTGCCGATCGCCGTGGTCGAGGTCAGCTCGTCAGCAGGCCCCAGCACGGGTCCAGTGGTGGCCCCTGGCCCGGCCCCTGCTGGTGCTCCAGCCCTCCCGTGAAGCCGTGCGCGCCTGGTGGCGCCGCCGTCTGCCAGTCCCCTTCTGATCGTCATGCCTGTTCTCACCCCCATCCCTGCAGCTGCCGTTGCTCCCTCTGCAGTGGCTGGCCCCATGGCGGAGGCCCCAGAAGCCAGCGGTCCGGCCTGTGCCCTGCAGCGCGTCGCACCGCAAGGTGCGCCTGGCAAATCTCCTTCCCTCTGGCAGCTGGGCATCGAGGCCCAGGAGCTCACCACTGCCATCGCCCTGTTGGCCGAGCAGCTGGAGGCCGATGAGCCCGAGCAGCGCAGCCGGGCTCTGGCCGAGCTGGAGGCCGCCCTGCTGGCAGAGGAAGGCAACCGCCAGGCCCTCTCTGCCAAGGCCGATGCCACCTGCTGGGTGATCGAGCACCTGCGCGGTCAGGCCGCCTACCGCCAGCAGCAGGCCAAGCGGCTCACTGATCTGGCCCGCGGCGATGCCGGCCGGGCCGATGCCCTCGAGCAGTCCCTCGTTCTCGTGCTCACCCGCCTGCAGCCGGGTGCCACCCGCTTCTCGTTCCCCAATCACGAGCTCACCAGTCGCCGCTCTGAGGCCGTCGAGATCGGTGATCCAGAGGCCCTTGATCCCCAGTGGCTGACGTTCAAGACCAGCGCCCAGCCCGACAAGGCCGCCATCAAATCCGCCCTCAAGGCTGGCCACGCCATTGATGGCGCCCAGCTCCTCTGCCGCCGCTCCTGGCGCATCACCTGAGGGGGGGCAGAGCCCCGGGCCACAGGCCCCCCTGCAACGGGTCCGCTGCAGGAGCGGGCCCAGGTGATCCACACCGAACAGCAACAACCGCCTTTCCCACTCACCCAGACGCCATGGATCTCTCCTTCTACGCCAGCGCCAACGCCGCTGACACCACACCCACCACGCTCCGGCCCAAGGGCCACATCTGGTCCACACGGCTGGGCAGCTGGGTGGTGCCGATCCTCCGCAAGAACAGCCGCCGTCCCTCGCCCGATCACATCTTCTGCAGCGAGCCGCCCTGCTGGCTGCTGATCGAGCCCCTCGATCCCGCTGAGCCCAGCGGCGGGGGCTGATGCCCCTTCCACGTCACCACACGACCGCGCCAGTCCCCAGTCCCATCGCCTCCGTCCCCATCGCCATGGCCACCGCCTTCTCCGCCGAGCAGATCGCCGCCCTCTCCGCTCCCCTCGATCGCGCCAAGGTCCGTCAGCGCGAGCAGGGCCGCACCACCGTCAGCTACATCGAGGGCTGGCAGGCGATCGCCGAGGCCAACCGCATCTTTGGCTTTGACGGCTGGCAGCGCCAGACCCTCCAGCTGCGCTGCATCCACCAGGCCGAACGCCTGATCGGCAGCCGGGCCAACGGCCGCGAGCCCAAGCCCGGCTGGGGCGTCACCTACACCGCCCGCGTGCGCATCACCATCACCACCCCGTCCGGGGAGCCAGCGCTGATCCGGGAGGGGTGCGGGGCCGGCCACGGCATCGACGTCGATCTCGGCCAGGCCCATGAATCGGCGCTCAAGGAAGCCGAAACCGACGCCATGAAGCGGGCGCTGATGACCTTTGGAAACCCTTTCGGCCTAGCGCTCTACGACAAGCAGCAGCGAGAGGTCACCAGCACTGCCACGGCAGCAGCAGGTGAGCAGGGCCGTCGGGGTCCAGCCCCGGCCGGCCACCAATCCGTCGTGCGCAGCATCCAGGGACGACGGCCGCACAGCCGCTCGGCTCAGGGGCAGGGGTCGCAGCAGGGCCAGCAGCCGGCAGTACCGGCAGCACCGGCAGCGCCAGCACCGAAGCAGGCCGATCCAATCGACCCGGCCCTGGTGCCCCTCGATCCGGCCGCCATCCAGCAGCTGCACGACACCATCCGCTCCCTGCTGCGTCCGCTGCTGGAGGGTCTGACCAAGGCCTTCCGCAAGCGCTTCCAGGTGCCGCCAGAGGCCACGACCATCGCCGATCGCATCACCCAGCGCCGTCACCACGACTGGATCGAGGCGTTCCTGGTGCAACACCAAGACGCAGCATGAACGACGGGGGGGCCCAGGCAGCTTGAAACCACCAAGCTGCCTACCGTGAAGCGGTCCGGCCACCAAGGGGCCATGAGCACGCAAACCGAACTCGGGTGGGCTGGCTGCACCGCGGTGGAGCGTGATCCGCAGCGGCTCAGTGGTGCCTGGGTGTTCCGCGGCACCAGGGTCCCGGTGGCAGCCCTGTTCGAAAACCTGGAAGACGGCATCTCCCTGGCTGAATTTGTGGAGCTCTTCCCTGGCGTGACGCAGCAGCAAGCCCGCTTGGTGCTGGAGCATGCCGCCCGCAGCACGGCGGCAGCCGTGGCCTGAGTGCGGATCCTGTTTGACCAGGGAACGCCCTTTCCCCTGCGCCGTGCACTGAATGACCACGTGGTGGCCACGGCCTACGAACTGGGCTGGTCCACCGTCACCAACGGGGACCTGATCCGCCTGGCGGAGCAGGAGGGCTATGAGCTCCTGATCACCACCGACACCAACCTTCGCTACCAGCAGAACCTGCAGAGCCGAAGCATCGCGATCCT
>REEV01000076.1 GCA_007694915.1 Cyanobium sp. PLM2.Bin73
CCGACGCCCTGCGCTTCGCCCTGGTGCGCGAGGTTGCCGGCGCCGGCCAGGACATTCGCCTCGACTACGACCGCAAGAGCGACACCTCCGCCACGGTGGAGGCCTCGCGCAACTTCGCCAACAAGCTCTGGAACGCCACCCGTTTCGCCCTGATGAACCTGGGCGGCGAGACGCCCGCCTCCCTGGGTGAGCCGGACCCCTCTGCCCTGCAACTGGCCGACCGCTGGATCCTGTCACGCCTGGCCCGCGTCAATCAGGAAACGGCCGAGCGCTACGGCAGCTATGGCCTCGGCGAGGCCGCCAAGGGGCTTTATGAATTCGCCTGGAATGAGGTGTGCGACTGGTATGTGGAGCTGATCAAGCGGCGCCTGCAGGTGCCGGCCCAGCAGCGCACCGCCCGCCAGGTGCTGGCCAAGGTGCTGCAGGAGCTGCTGGCGATGCTGCATCCGCTGATGCCGCATATCACCGAAGAGCTTTGGCATGCCCTCAATGGCGAAGGCGGGATGGCTAGTGACATCGAAATTCTTTTTGGCTCCCCCCACTTCCTGGCCCTGCAGCTCTGGCCGGCGCTCGATGCCGGCGCCCTTGATGACGCCTTGGAGGCCAGCTTCGCTGAGCTGATCGAGGCGATCCGGGTGGTGCGCAACCTGCGGGCCGTGGCCGGCCTCAAGCCGGCCCAGAGCGCCCCGGTGCAGTTCGTCACCGGTCGCGCTGAGCTGGCGGACCTGCTGCAGGAGGCCACCGCCGACATCGCCGCCTTGACCCGCGCCGAGAGTGTGGTGGTGCTCAGCCCCGAGCAGCTGGAGGCCACCAGGAGCGGCTCCGGCCAGCGCGCCCTGGCCGGCGTGAGCGGCGAGCTGCAGGTGCTGCTGCCGATCGAGGGCCTGGTGGATCTCGACGCCCTGCGCGGCCGCCTGGAGAAGGATCTGGCCAAGGCCGGCAAGGAGATCGCCGGCCTGGCCGGCCGCCTGGCCAACCCCAACTTCGCCGGCAAGGCCCCGCCGGAGGTGGTGGCCGAGTGCCGCGCCAACCTGGCTGAGTCCGAAGCCCAGGCGGAGTTGGCTCGCAAACGGTTGGCGGATCTGGGCTGACGGGTCTGCCTAGGATTTACATGTACACATGGGCTGTGGCGCCATGGCTATCACCCGGCTCTTCCGTAACGGTCACTCCCAGGCCGTGCGTATTCCTGCAGAGCTGGCCTATGGGCGCAGTGATCTGGAGCTTGAGATCGAGCGGGTGGGCGATGAGTTGCGGATCCGGCCGGCCGGGCATCCCATTCGCGGCGCATTGGCGGCCCTCGCTCGGTTTTCGCCCGATTTCATGGTCGATGGCCGCGGCGATCAGGAGCAGGCCGATCGGCAAGCCCTGTGACCATCCGGCCCCGCTATCTGCTGGACACCAACATCTGTATCTATCTGATGAAGGATCAGCCGCCCCGGGTGGCCGATCGCTTCGCCGCCTGCCGGATTGGGGAGGTGGTGATCTCGGCGATCACCGCGGCGGAGCTGGAGTTTGGTGTGGTGGCTTCCGGCGCGGAGGCTGATCGCAACCGCGAGGCCCTCCAGCAGTTCCTGCTGGAGGTGCCGGTGGTGCCCTTTGACCGGAGCGCAGCCTGCGCCTATGGCCCTGTGCGCTGGGCAACGCGCCTACGCCGCCGCGATGCCCTCGACAAGCTGATCGCCGCCCATGCGCTTGCGCTGGAGGTGGTGCTGGTCACCAACAATCCCTCGGATTTCCAGGCCTACCCGGAGCTGCGGATTGAGAACTGGGTGGAGAGCTGATCAACCCCGCCCAGCAGGGCTGAGAAGGCCTGAGCATCCAGCACCGAGCCCGGGAGTTGGGCTCACAGCAGCGAGGGCTGGTGGTCGGCGGGATCCAGCTGGCGTGCCTGGTTCTCTTGCTTGGTCCCCTGCTCACGGCGCTCCTCAGCTTCGCCGGCCTTCACCTCGAGGGCCTGCTCGATCACCCGGTCGGTGAGGGCGTCGAAGTAGGGCCGAGAGGCTGGTCTGCAGGTCCAGGAACTCCGGCCAGAGGGTGTCGTTCACGAAGCTGCGGCTGAGTCGGGCCATCACTGTGGTGCGGCGCTGCCGGCTGTAGCGGTAGGGCTGGATGCCGTAGCGCCTCAGGAGTGCCACAAACAGGTGGCGCGACCACTGGTCGGCGAGTGAGAAGCGGAATTCAACCGGCGGTTCTTCGCTGTCCAGCTGCTCCAGGCGGGCCTGGATCCGCTCGCGCGCCCGTTCCGTGGCCACCCGTTCACCAGCGCTGCCGGCCCTGGCGTACAGCGCCTCGATGCGCTGCAACTTGGCCACGAGCTGGGCTTCCGGTCCTTCCGGAGCTGAGGCCACCGTGCGCAGGGGGCGTGCGCTTCTGGCCATCGCAGCGGGGGGAGGTTGATGGCTCAGCACCCTAAGCAAGGTTTCGACGCTGGGGATCATGCAGATCCGCCGCCCGAGTGCTGCCGAGATCGGCCAGTCCAGGATCGTTCTCGAAGACAGCACGACGCCCATCTGGGTCGGGTGTTGCTGCAGCCAGCGCGTTTAATCTTGAGACGATTTCAATCCAGGGATAGGCAGTCGTGCATGCAAACGTCAATTTTGTTGAATTTCATCATCACGTCTTTTGCGTTGATGAATCCATTGGGGGCCCTGCCCATCTTTCTCGGTTTCACCGCACGAGAAGGCAAGACGGTCCAGCGGCTTGTGGCCTTATTTGTGTCCCTGACGGTGCTTGGACTGCTGCTGATCTTTCTGTTCATCGGTGATCCGCTGCTTCGGTTCTTTGGCGTGTCGATCGATGCCTTTCGCATTGCAGGCGGAATTCTGCTCCTGGTGACGGGGCTCAAGATCATCTCTGGTGGCATCGCCGATTCGGGAGATCAGTTCATGGCTGCGCGGAGGGAAACGATCAGCTCAAGGAAGCGGAAACGATCTATCAGAAGATCGTGATTCCCCTGGCGATGCCGCTGATCGTCGGTCCAGGGGCGATCGCCAATGTGATCCTCTTCTCCAGTCGGGCCGGCGAGGGGCATGTGGTTGGTGCCGGACTCGTTGCTGCCACTGCGGTGTTGGCGCTGTCGGTGCTGGTGATCTTTCTTTCCGGGCGCTGGCTGCAGGCCATCATCGGCCCGATCGGGATGAATCTTCTGCTGCGGGTGATGGGCCTGATGGTGGCGGCGATGGGCGTGCAGTTCATGGTCACCGGTGTCACCCAGATCGTCATCAAGGAGGTGGCGCCGGCTTTCTCCTGAGGCCAGTCCACGCCGGGGCCGGCGCTGGCCAGCCATGCCCGCATGGGGTCAGCTGGGGCTGCCGGATTCGGGGCTGTTGCCGGCATCGCCGTGCTGAGGCTGCTGCGCCAGCCGGCGCTCCAGCTCCGGCGAGAGGCGCAGCTCCAGGTTCTCGCCGTTGAGGTGCAGATCGCGCTGGGGGAAGGGCACGGTGATGCCCCGCTCGCGCAGCAGGGCCTCGATGCGGAAGTTGAGGTCGCTCTTGATCTGGTACTGGCGCATGGGCTCGCGGATCCACACCAGCAGGGTGAAGTTGAGGGCGCTGTCGCCGAAACCGCTGAACAGCACCCGCGGTGGCGGCTCGATCAGCACCGAGGGCTGGCCCTCGCAGGCCCGGATCAGCACCTCCCGCACCGCCTCGGTGTCGGAGCCGTAGGCCACCCCCACCGGCAGCCGCAACCGGGACACCGGGCTGCCGTGGCTCCAGTTCACCACCCGGGAATCGAGGAATTCCGAGTTGGGCACGATGATCGCGATGCGATCGAGGGTTTCCACCACCGTGCTGCGCAGTCCCAGCTTCTGCACAGTGCCCTGCAGATCGCCGATCTCCACGAAGTCGCCCACCTGGACGGGCCGCTCGAAGATGATCACCATGCCGCTGAGCAGGTTCTTGCTGATCGTCTGGAAGCCCAGGCCGACACCCACGCCCAGCACGCTGGCGAACAGGGTCAGGGAGCTTAGGTCGAGCCCCCAGAGCTGGAGCAGCACGAGGGCACCGAAGAACAGCAGCCCGTAGCGGGTGAGGAAGGCCACCGCCTCCTGCCCCCCCAGGCTCATGCCCGTGTAGCGCAGCACCCGGGTGCGCAGCAGCCGCAGCACCAGCCCCACGGCCCGCACCAACAGCAGCAGCATCCCCAGCAGGATGACGGCATCCAGCAGCGAATAGCTGCGCGCTCCCAGCGGCATGAACGGCACCACCAGCCAGCGGCTGGCTGACTGGAGTGCGGCGGTGCGTGCACTGCGCGTGAGCGGAAACTGATCGCTGATCCACAGCAGCGCCCCGATCCACAGTCCGGCCTGCAGCAGCACCAGGGCGGCCCGTTGCAGCAGCCGCCCGGCACTCACCTGGGGGTCGGCGCTCTCCGCCGGCTGGATTGCCCAGGCGTGGGGAAAGCGGCGGCGCCAGAAGGCCTGCAGCCCCCAGTGCAGGGCGGCGGCCAGGGCCAGCACCGCCAGCCCCCGCGGCAGCTGACGGCGCAGGTGTTCCGGTCGCCGTTCGGCCCGGGCCCGAGCCAGGGCCTGCTCCAGCCGCTGACGCCAGGCCTCCGCTTGCTCCAGCGCCTCCATGCCCTCGGGCACGTCCCGTTCGGTGACGGTGAGCAGGGTGCGGCCGTTGAGCACCAGCACCGGCAGGTTGTTGCTCATCGCCAGCTCCAGCACCACCGCGTCCTCACCTGCCGCCGATTCCGCCAGCTGCTGGTTGATCGTGTCGCTGCGCTGCTCGGCGCTGAGGGTGCTGGAGGGCCAGATGCGGAACAGGGTGCGGCCGTCGAGCACGATCGGCGCCGGCAACCGGGATGCCTCAGTGCCCGCCAGCATCGGGGTGAGGCCCTGGGCCCTGGCGGCAGCCGCATCCAGCCCGCCCCACAGCGGTGCCAACGCCAGAGCCAGGGCGAGCAGCGCCGCCAGCAGGCGCACCAGCCACGGGGCGCGAGGGCCGGAGTGGCGGCGGGCGGGCCTCATGGCGGGGTGCATGGGGCTGCAGGCTAGGCAGGGCTTCCGGCCCGTTCCTCGCGCCCTGCAGAGGCGATGCCGTTCTCAGACCTGCTCGATCAACTGTTGCCTGCCCTGCGCTCCCCCCTGGGGGCGGTGGCCTTTGTGCCCCTCTATGCCCTCTGGGTGACGCTGCTGCTGCCGGGGGTGTGGGCCTCGATGCTGGCCGGGGCCCTCTACGGCCCCTGGTGGGGCAGCGTGGTGGTGCTGGTTGGGGCCAGCCTGGGGGCGGAGGCCGCTTTCCTGCTCGGCCGTGGCTGGCTGCGGGAGTGGGCCCGCCGGCGCCTGGCGGCGGCGCCGAAGCTGCAGGCGATCGAGCAGGCCGTGAGCCGCGAGGGGCTGCGGCTGGTGCTGCTCACCCGCCTGTCACCGGCCTTCCCCTTCAGCCTGCTCAACCTCGCCTACGGCCTCAGCGAGGTGAGCCTGCGCGACTACACGATCGGCCTGGTGGGCATCGTGCCCGGCACGATCCTGTTCTGCAGCCTCGGGGCCCTGGCCGGCGATGTGGCCCGTTTCGGCGAGGTGCTCTCCGGCCAGGCCGATGCCGTCACCTGGACCCTGCGGCTGGTGGGGGTGGCGGCCACCGCCGCCACGGTGGTGCTGGCGGGCCGGGCGGCGCGGCGGGCGCTTCAGGATCCAGAGGCTCCGGACTGATCGCCATGGGGCGGATCCGATAGCCGCCAGTCGCGCAGCGCCGCGATCAGCACGAACCAGGCCAGCCGCAGCCGCGCCAGGGCACCGGGACGGCTGGCCAGCTCGGCGTACTTGGCGCGACCGCAGTCGGTTTTGATCCAGCGCGGTGGCCGGGCTGAGGCGGGAGCGTCGGGGGCGTCCATGGCTGCGTCTCCGCTCTGCCGGTGGGGGTCTGCTGATCCCAGTGTGGCGGCCGCGGTGGCGTCGGTGGGCCCGGCGGGATCTGTCTAGGTTGCGGCCATCGCTGTCCCAGCCACCCCCCACACACCGAAGGCCATGCCGCCTGCTATCACCGCCGCGCCCAGCACCGCTCTTGAGGCCAGCGAGCAGCCCCATGCCCAGGCTGCTGAGGCTGTGCTGAGCCAGTGGGGCAGCACTCCGGATGGTGGCCTCGATGCCGCCGAGGTGGCCCACCGCCATGAGCGCTACGGCTGGAACGAACTGCCCGAGGTGGGCGGCCAGCCGGCCTGGATGAAGCTGCTGCTGCAGTTCAACCAGCCCCTGATCTACATCCTGCTGGTGGCCGGCCTGATCAAGGCCCTGCTGGCCTCCTGGACCAACGCCCTGGTGATCTGGGCGGTGGCGGTGATCAACGCCGTGATCGGCTACGTCCAGGAGGCCCGCGCCGAGGGGGCGATCGCCGCCCTGGCCCGCTCGGTGAGCACCGAAACCACCGTGCTGCGCGACGGCCAGACCCTCACCATCCCCTCCCGGGAGCTGGTGCCTGGGGATGTGGTGCTGCTGGCGGCCGGCGACAAGGTGCCCGCCGACCTGCGCCTGCTGGTGGTGCGCGACCTGCAGATCGACGAGTCGGGGCTCACCGGTGAATCCCTGCCGGTGGCCAAGGACCTGGAGCCCCTGCCCGAGGACACCCCCCTGGCCGATCGACGCTGCATGGCCTACGCCGGCAGCTTCGTGACCTTCGGCCAGGGCCGGGGTGTGGTGGTGGCCACTGGGGAGGCCAGCGAGATGGGAGAGATCTCCCGCTCCCTGCAGAAGCGGGTGTCGCTGAGCACCCCGCTCACCCGCCGCTTCGCCAGCTTCAGCCGGGTGCTGCTTTATTTCATCCTGGCGGTGGCGGCTCTCACCCTGGCCATCGGCCTGGGCCGCGGCCAGCCCTTCGCCGAGGTGTTCGAGGCGGCCGTGGCCCTGGCGGTCAGTGCGATCCCGGAAGGCCTGCCGGCGGTGGTCACGATCACCCTGGCCATCGGCGTGAACCGCATGGCCGCCCGCCACGCGATCATCCGCAAGCTGCCGGCCGTGGAGGCCCTGGGCAGCGCCACGGTGGTGTGCTCCGACAAGACCGGCACGCTCACCGAAAACCAGATGACCGTGCAGGTGGTGGTGGCCGGTGGGGTCAGCTACCAGGTGAGTGGCACCGGCTACAGCCCCCACGGCGATCTCCTCGATGAAGACGGTGCCGTGGTGGATCCCCTGCCGCCAGCGCTGGAGCAGGTGCTGCGCTGCGGCGTGCTTTGCAACGACTCCCGCCTCAGGCAGCAGCACGGCGCCTGGTCCATGGAGGGAGACCCCACCGAGGCGGCCCTGCTGGCGGCCGCCGAGAAGGGCGGTCTCACCCGGGGGGGGCTGGAACCGTGCTTCCCGCGGCTCGATGCGATTCCCTTCGCCTCGGAATACCAGTACATGGCCAGCCTCCACGACGGCGAGGAGCGGTTGCTGCAGGTGAAGGGATCGGTGGAGGCGCTGCTGCCCCGCTGCAGCGGCATGCTCGCCGCCGAGGGCGCCGTGGTGCCCCTCGATGCCGAGGCCATCCACCGCCGGGTGGAGGCCCTGGCCGGGGAGGGGCTGCGGGTGATCGCCTTCGCCTCGCGGGTGTTGCCCCATCACCGCCACGACCTCGACCATGCCGATCTCGACGGTGAGCTGGTGTTTCTGGGTCTGCAGGGCATGCTCGATCCGCCGCGGCCGGAGGCGATCAGCGCCGTGGAGGCCTGTCAGCGGGCCGGCATCTCCGTGCGCATGATCACCGGGGATCACGCCGCCACCGCCGCCGCCATTGCCGCCCGCATGGGCATCGGCTCCGCCTGCGCCGAGGAGCTGCGGGCCTACACCGGCCAGGAACTAGGGGCCATGGATGATGCCGCCTTTGCCTCGGCGGCCCGCGATGGGCAGGTGTTCGCCCGGGTGGCGCCGGCCCAGAAGCTGAAGCTGGTGGAGGCGCTGCAGGCCGGCGGTGAGGTGGTGGCGATGACCGGCGACGGCGTCAACGACGCCCCGGCCCTGCGCCAGGCCGATATCGGCATCGCCATGGGCAAGGGCGGCACGGAGGTGGCCCGTGAGGCCTCCGACATGTTGCTCACCGACGACAACTTCGCCTCGATCGAGGCGGCGGTGGAGGAGGGGCGCACGGTGTACCGCAACCTGCGCAAGGCGATCGCCTTCCTGCTGCCGGTGAACGGCGGCGAGTCGATGACGATCCTGATCAGCGCCCTGCTGGCGCGGGAGCTGCCGATCCTGGCCCTGCAGGTGCTGTGGCTGAACATGATCAACTCGATCACGATGACGGTGCCGCTGTCGTTCGAGCCCAAGGCTGACGACACGATGGCCCGCCCGCCCCGCGATCCCGCCGAACCGCTGATCACCAAGCGCCTGCTGCGCCGGATCCTGGTGGTGTCGCTCTACAACTGGGTGCTGATCTTCGGGGTGTTCGAGTGGGTGCGCGGTGGCAGCGGCAGCCTGGAGCTGGCCCGCACCGCCGCCATCCAGGCCCTGGTGGCCGCCCGGATCATCTACCTGCTCAGCATCAGCCAGTTGGGCCGCACCCTGGTGCAGCGCCTCCGGGATCCCGCCATCCGCATGGCCCGCGCCCCCCAGCTGCTGCTCGGCGTGGGCGTGGCGGTGCTGCTGCAGGTGGTGTTCAGTCAGTGGGGGCCGATGAACCGCCTGTTCCAGACGGCCCCGATCGGCGGCCCGGAGTTGCTGGTGTGCGCCCTGGCGATGGTGGCGATGCTGCCGGTGGCCTGGCTGGCCAACCGGCTGGATCCCGACGCCTAGGGAGCCAGCAAGGCCAGAAGCCCCGCCTCATCGAGCACCGGCACCCCCAGGCCCTCGGCCTTGCTGAGCTTGCTGCCGGCCTCGGCGCCGGCCACCACATAGCTGGTCTTCTTGCTCACCGAGCCCGTGACCTTGCCGCCGGCGGCCTCGATCCGCTCCTGGGCCTGGCGGCGGCTGAGGCTGGGCAGGGTGCCGGTGAGCACAAACGTCTGGCCGTTCAGGTGGCCGTCTGCTCCCGCGCCACCCCCATCAGCCCCCGGCGCGCCAGTGGCCCGCTCAGCATCACTGGCGGCCAGGGAGAACCCGGCCTGCTGCAGATCCCGGAGCAGGCCCTGGTTGGCCGGGGTGGCGAACCACTGCTGCAGGCTCTGGGCGATCTCGTCGCCGATCCCGAACACCGCCGTGATCGCCTGCGGTGGATTGCCGTCCGGCGTGGCGCTGGCGGCCGCGGCCAACTCCGCCGCGCTGGGGAAGGCCCGAGCCAGGGCCTTGGCGTTCACCTCGCCCACATGGTGGATGCCGAGGCCGTAGAGCTGGCGGTGCCACGGCTGGGCCTTGGACGCCTCCAGCGCCGCCACCAGGTTGGTGGCCGATTTCTGGCCCATGCGCTCCAGGCTGGCCAGCAGGGCCGCATCGAGGCCGTAGAGATCGGCGATCGAGCCCACCAGACCCTTCTCCACCAGCTGTTCGATCAGCTTGCTGCCGAGGCCGTCCACATCCAGGGCCCCCTTGCTCACCCAGTGGCGCAGGGCGCCGCGCAGGATCGCCGGACAGCTGCTGTTCACGCAGCGGGTGGCCGCCTCGCCCTGCTCGCGCACCAGCTCCGAGCCGCATTCCGGACAGGTGTGGGGCAGCTCCAGCCGCGCCGCGCCGGCGGGGCGCAGTTCGCTCAGCACCCGCACCACCTCGGGGATGATCTCGCCGGCCTTGCGCACCACGATCGTGTCGCCGGCGTGCAGATCCAGCTCCGCCAGCCGGTCGGCGTTGTGCAGGGTGGCGCGGCTCACCGTGGTGCCGGCCAGGGGCACCGGCTCGAACTCGGCCACCGGCGTCACCACGCCGGTGCGGCCCACCTGGCAGGCCAGCCGCAGCAGCCGGCTGGGGGCCTCCTCGGCGGCGTATTTGAGGGCGATCGCCCAGCGCGGTGCCTTCTGGGTGAAGCCGGCGTCGGCCTGCAGGCGCAGGTCGTTGAGCTTCACCACCACCCCGTCGGTGGCATAGGGCAGCGCCTTGCGCCCCTCCTCCCAGCGGGCGAAGAAGGCCTCCACCGCCGCCAGCGAGGGCAGCAGTTCGGTGTCGGGGTTCACCTTGAAACCGGCGGCCCGCAGCCACTGCAGGGAGTCCCACTGGCTGCTGGGCCGCGGCGGATCTCCCCCTTGCCCCATTCCAACGGGTTCCGGCTGCCAGTCGTCCGGCAGGTGCAGGGTGTAGGCGAAGAAATCCAGCCGCCGCGCCGCCACCACCTTCGGGTCGAGCTGGCGCAGGGTGCCGGCGCAGGCATTGCGGGGATTGGCGAACAGGGCCTCGCCGCGGGCCGCCCGCTCGGCGTTGAGCGCCGCGAAGGTGGGCTGGGGGATCAGGGCCTCGCCGCGCACCTCCACCCAGGCCGGTGGGTGCTCCAGCTGCAACCGCAGCGGCACGCTCTGGATCGTGCGCACGTTGGCGGTGATCTCCTCGCCTCGCTCGCCGTCGCCGCGGGTGGCGGCCCGCACCAGCACGCCGTGCGCGTAGCTGAGGGCCAGGGCGTTGCCGTCGATCTTCAGTTCCCCCACCATCGCCAGCTCCGGCAGCGGCGCGCCGGGCTCCGGGATGCGGTCGAGCACCTTGAGCAACCGGCCGTACCAGGCTTCCAGCTCCTCGAGCGAGAAGGCGTTGTCGAGGCTGAGCAGGCCGATGCGGTGCTCCACGCTGGTGAAGCCATTGGCGGGGGCGCCACCCACCCGCCGGGTGGGGCTGTCGGCGGTCTGCAGATCCGGGTGGGCGGTCTCCAGCTCCAGCAGCTCGCGGTAGAGCCGGTCGTACACCGGGTCTTCCATCACCGGTGCATCGAGCACGTAGTAGGCGTGGGCGGCGCGATTGAGCAGCCGCCGCAGCTCCGCTGCCCGGGCCGCCTGCTCCCGGGCGGCCGGGGAGGGGGCGTCGTCGGCCGGGTGCGACAAGGCCGTCAGGCGGCCTGCTTGCGGATGCGGTCGATCCGCCACTGGTCGTCGAGCTTCACGAAGGTGAAGTCGAGCGGCAGCTCCTCCTTGGCCTCGGTGAGCAGCTTCACGGTGAGGATCAGCTGGCCGTCGTTGAGGCGCGGCCGGCCGCTCTTGAGGTTGCGGTACTTGTTGAGCTTGAGGCCGGCCAGGAAGTTGATGAACTGCTTGCGGTTCACGTGGGTGCGGTAGTTCTTGGTGGTGAGCAGGTAGGCCCCGTCCACCTGGCCGCTGGCGAGCTGGGTGAAGAACTGCTTGAGCAGCGGGTTGATGCCGCGGGCGCTGAGCACCAGCTTCACCGCCGTCACCGTCCAGTAGAGCAGCAGGACACCGGCACCGGCCAGCAGGGCCTTGGTGCCGATGCCTTGCGCCAGTTGCCAGTCCATGGGCGGCTGTGTCTGTGTTGAATGGCCCCAGAGTCTGACCGACCAGCCCTCCCCCCAGCGCCCGGCGTGCCGCTCGAACCCCTGCTGCCGCTGTTCCACCGGCTCAACCGCGAGCACTTCGACGGGGAACTGGCCCTCGATGGCCGCCCGCTGGCGAGCCTGCGCTGGAGTGATGGGCGCCTGCGCCGCAGCGCCGGGCTCTACCGCAGTGGCCGGGATGCCAGCGGCCGGGCGCTGTGCGAGATCGTGCTCTCGCGCCCGCTGCTGGAGCCGCTGCCCCGCGAGGCCCTGCTGTCCACGCTCTGCCACGAGATGATCCACGCCTGGGTCGACCGGGTGCTGGGCCTCCGTGAGGTGCACGGGCCCCACTTCCGGGCGCGCATGGCGGCCATCAACGCCGCCCAGAACGCCTTCGTGGTGAGCGTGCGCCACCGCTATCCCCTGCCGGCCGGCGCGGAACGGGGCTGCCGCTGGATCGCCCGCTGTCCCCGCTGCGGCGTCAGCGCCCCCTACCGGCGCCGGGTGCGCAACCTGGCCTGCCGGGCCTGCTGCGAGCGCCATCACGGCGGTCTCTGGGATGCCAGCTGCCTGCTGGAGTTCGTGGAGGCGGCAGCCTAGGTTCGCTGCATCCGCCCGATGCCATGAGCGTCTTTCTCTGGACCCTGCAGTGGGCCGGTGTGGCCATCGCCGTGGTCGGCCTGCTGCGCGAGCGCCGGCTGGCGCTGCGCCGCCGGTAGCGTTGGCCCATGCCTGACCGCCGGCCCGATCTCCAGCACCAAAGCCCGGAGCCGCGGCGTGGATCCGAGCCCCTTGAGCAGGGGTTCGACCGGCTGGTGAGCGCCGGCCGCCTGCTCGTCGATGGGGTGTCCGGCGCCCGCCCCGGCTCCCGCGGCAGCCAGCGCGGGCCACGCCCGAGCACCGCCGTCGGTCCTGGCCGACCCCGCCTGGGCGAGCTGGGCCGCTGGGTGGAAGACAAGCTCGACTGGATCCTCGAGGACGAGGACGGGGACGACTGGCGCGAACCCTGGCAGGAGCCCCGTCCCGCCCGCCTGGCCCGCTCCCGGCCCGCTCCCGGCCCCGCCTCCCCGGCGCCCGGGTCAGCTGCCAGCGCCCGCCGCCCCCTGGAGGCCATCTCCCGCCGCGGCGAGCGCCGCCGCCCCGCCGGCGACGACTGGCCCGACGACACCAGCTTCTCCCGGCCCCGCTGGCAGCGTCCCCTGCGGGATCCCAGCAGAGCCCCCGACCTCAGCGCTGAGGCTGCCCGCGAGGCGGCGGAGCGTCGACAGGAGCGCTCAAGGCCCCTGCCGCGCTCCAGTCGCCGCCGCCCCGGCTGACTACGCTGAAGCCAACTGAAGCAAGCTCCATGAGCAGCCTGGTGGTGGTGGGTTTCCCCAAGGTGGCGGAGGCCGAGGAGGTGCGACGCGAGCTGGTGGACATCCAGAAGGAGCGGCTGATCGCCCTTGAGGATGCGGTGGTGGTGGAGCACGACGGCGATGGCCAGGTGCACCTCAGGCAGGCCGTGAACCTCACCACTGCCGGCGCCCTCGGCGGCGGTTTCTGGGGCACCCTCGTGGGCCTGCTGTTCCTCAACCCGCTGCTCGGGGCGGCCGTCGGCGCCGGAGTGGGCGCCGCCTCCGGCTCCCTCTCCGACATCGGCATCAATGACACCTTCATGCGCGAGCTGGGCGAGACCCTGCCCCGCGGCACCGCAGCCCTGTGTCTGCTGATCCGCGAGGCCACGGCCGACCGGGTGATCGAGCGGCTGCGCGCCCACGCCCCGCACGCCAGGTTGCTGCGCACCAACCTCAGCCACACCGACGAGGACCAGCTACGCACCCTGCTGGAGAGTGCCGCCCGTCAGGCCGAGGCCCTGCGGCTCGGCTGATCCGCCGACAGCCACCGCAGCGGCGGCCGCTCCTAGCCAGCGCTCCAGCTCGGGCGAGAACACCTCACGGATCACGGTGAGCGGCTCGCCACCGCGGAAAAACCTGTAGTGGCGGCTCCAGAACGGCCCGCCATGGCCGAAGCGGCTCACCAGCCAGGGGGCCTGCACCAGGGCCAGGCCGTCCACCTCGCGGAACAGCTCGGCCCGGTTGCTGGTGAGGCTGAGCCAGATCGGTTGCTCCCGCTGGCTGAGGTGGGCGTCGGCCTGCGCCTGGTTCCACCAGCTCTCGGCCCAGGCCAGGGTGTGCTCGCCGCAGCGCAGCCACACCTGGCGGCGAAGCAGGGGCAGGGCCAGCTCGGCCACCTCGACGGGAGGCCGGGCCCCATCCTGGTCCGGCACAGCCTGGGGGGCCATGGCAATCAGCTCGATGCGCACCGGCAGGCCGGTGAGCGATTCCAGGTGCCGGGTGGGGCTGCCGTCTCCGAGCAGCAGCAGCCTCCAGGGCCCGCTGAGGGCCTGGCCCAGGCTCTGCAGCGTTCCCTCGCTCAGCTGCCGCTCCCACAGAGCTGACGGCGAGGGTGAACCTGACGGCGAGGGGGTGGCCGGCGCCGCAGGCGAGGCTGGTGCCGCGGGCGATGCCATCGGGGAGGGGAACAGGCTCGGCATCAACGTGGGCTGGCTGGTTTCAGGCTAGAAACCAGGCCCTGGCACCGTGCCTGAGCGCCATGGCGGCGCGTTCTCAGGAGCCGCTGCTGAGGCTGATGCGCCGCTGCTGGCCGTTGCGTTCGATCACCGCCGCATCGCCACTGGCGCCGGCCAGCCGCCAGCCACTGTTGCCGATCGACTCGCCGATGGCGGCGCTGGTGGAGCTGCCGCCCACCTGGAAGATGGCCGAGGGGCTCTGGCCTGGCACCTGCACCACCCCCACCAGCAGGGGCATGGAGGGATCGTTCGCCGCGGGAGCCACGCTGGCGGGGGCAGGACCGGAGCCGGTGGATGCCGCCGGCGCGGGCCGGGAGACGTTGGTGCTCATCGGCACTTTCAGCACGTTGGCGGCCGGGGCACTGCTGCCCGGCAGGGTGGCGAGCTCCTCCATCCAGGGTTCCACCGGTGGCGCCGGCAGCTCATCGCCAGCGCTGGTCAGGGTGGTGTTCTCCACGGGCTGGAGAGCCAGCTCGCCGGCGGCGGCGGCGGATGGCGTGGGGGCCGGCATGGTGGCCGGTCCCATGGCCCGCAGGCGCTCCACAAGCAGCATGTTGCGCTCCTGACGCAACGCCTGCTGACTCTGGCCCCACAGGCTCAGACCCACCAGCACGCTGCCGGCCAGGGTGGTCACCGTGATCCCCACCGCGGCCATCACCAGAGCGGTTTGGTGCTGCAGCCCGCCAGTCCAGGCCGAAGCCACCCGACTGCGGGCCTTCGAGGCCTGGGCCCGCCCCGCCGAGGCGGCGGCGGGCCTGGGTGGAAACGGTGTGGCCTGGCTGCTGGCGGGGGTGTCACACACCTCCACCTCGATGGGTGCCTCAGGGGAGAACACCCGGTTCAGCACCTGCTCCGCACGCAGCTCCCAGTAGGCCCGGGAGGTGGGGATGGCACGTACGGAGGTCACGGCCGGGCTACCAGGAAATTGGGCCACACCATACCGGTGACGGCAGGATCTGACGACACGGGTTCATCGTGCCTGGCTTGCAGGTGCCAAGAGCGCAGGCACCAGGTTCACAGGCTGTAGCCGAGGGCTCCCGCAAGCCTGGAGCAGGACTGCCGCACCCGTGAGATCTCCGTGGTGTTGAGGTGCTGGCGGTAGCTGCCCCTGTTGTCGAAAAGGGGCTGGTTGATCTGGCGATTGCGGTGGTTTCCATGGCTCAGCTCCGCTGGCTCCGCTTCGGCCTGCCCATACCACCGAACCGGTTGCTGGTGGTAGCTGAGCTGCCGGGGTTCAAACTCCAGGCCCACAAAGGCCATCACCTCCTCCAGGCAGGCCTGGGGGCTCCGCACCAGGTCCTCGTAGCGCACCAGCAGCGTCTGGGGGTGGTTCTGCCAGCGCAACACGCGGCTGTTGTCCTGCTTCCAGCGGCGCAGGCCTTTGCCAAGCCGTCCGTAGCGCCGCTTCAGGGAGGCCACCGTGTCCAGCGGATGGCGGCAGATCAGCAGGATCCGGGAGGAGGGGGCGGCGTCGAGGATGAAGCCGAGGTGGCGCACATGCTTGGGCGTCTTCTCCACCCACAGATCAGCTCCCGCAGCCTCGGTGGCCTGCCAGAACTGCTCCAGGGCGAGGCGGTAGCGGCCATAGCGTTCCTTCTTGGCCACGCCGGTTTCCCCGGCGATCGGATGGATGCGGGAGTGCTCTCCCACCAGGCGGGTGAGGATCGAGGTGCCGGAGTGGCCGCAGCCACACACGTGAATGCTCCCCCGCAGGGGTGGTCGCCAGAGTCTGCGCATCGTTCTGTCCTGCCTCGGGCCTCCCTCAGCTCCAGTGCCGCTCGATCCAGGGCACCGGCATCGCGAACCGGCGCACGGCGCCCCAGTTCCCCTGGCGCAGTGCCCGGCCCAGATGGGCCCGCCGGCCGGCGTAGGGGGGGGAATCGGGTTTCCAGCGCCCGCGCCGTGCATCGTTCGGGTTGGGCCCCCCGGGGAAGGTGATGATCCGGCTGCCGGCCGGCAGCCGGGCCGGCCGCAGATAGCGCAGCGGCAGGGGGCCCAGGCAGTGGAGCCGGAAGTGACGGGTCCAGCCCCGGGGCCAGAAGCGCAGCTCCCGCCCCAGGCAGGCGGTCACGAAGTGCTGCTCGTAGCGGTAGCGGTCAGCGATCGCCTGGGGGTTGGAGCGGAACTGCGCCAGGATCTCGGGGTGGGAGCCGATCGGAAAGCGGAACACCGAGGTCTGCCCCAGGCCGCTGAGGGGGCGTGACCAGTTGCGCTCCAGGATCACCGCCTCCGGGTCGCCGTGGCTGAAGTAGGGATCCAGGCTGCCCACGATCACCGAATCCAGGTCCACGAACAGGGCCGTGCCCTGCAGGTCCGCCAGGGATGGGCCCCACAGGGCCAGCTTGCGCCACTTGCCGCGGGTGCGCTGCGGTTCCGGGCATCCCAGCTCGGGCAGGGGCAGGGTGCGCACGGCCGGATCGATGCCCGCGGCATCGTCGGTGAAGCACACCAGCTGGAAGGGGGGCGTGATGTGGCGGGCCACCATCCGCTGCAGGCGGTTGACGTCGTCGGCGCCGTACTTCGTGCCCCATTTGATGCACAGCACCAGCTTCGGGGTTGCCGGCGGTGTGGTGTTCAGCCTCTCGGCGTTGAGCCGCGTGGTGTTCAAGCGTGCAGGGCCTCGATTTCGCGGGCACACACCTGGCGGATGCGCTCCTCGCTGGCGGTGTCCAGCACGTCCTGCCAAGGCCGCGGGTCGCGGCGGTGCTGGCCCTTGGGCCGTTGCGCCGGCAGGCTCAGGGGATGCTCCAGGCCCAGCTGTTGCCCGAGCTGCCGCAGATCTGAGGCCAGGTTTTCATAGCGCAGCATCACATCGGTGATCACGCTGTCGTCGATCGTGTAGATCGCCCAGTTGGAGAGCTCCGAGGCGGGGCAGTGGCGCAGATACTCGCCGATCGGCGGTGGCTGGGCCAGCTTGCGGGTGCGCCAGTAGTAGCTGCTGATCGCCTTGTCGAAGGGATTGCGCTCCACGCTGATCTTGAGATAACCATCCCAGACGGCCGCCGGCAGCAGGGCCTTCACCTCAGCCGCCGGGATGTGGTTGTAGAAGCGCTTCTTGAGCCGGGCCCGGGTGACCAGGCGCGCCAGGTCGCGGCCGGAATACTGCTGCAGCGGGGCGCGGAAGTGGCGCGGGCCCGGTCGGCCCAGCTTGCGGCTGAGCCGCTCATCCTCCCGGGAGATCGGCGTGATCACATCGCCCCTTCCCATCACCGCCCGCAGGGCGATTTCAAGGGCGGTGCCCGCCGTCTTCTGGGTTTTCAGGAAGATGAACCGGTGCCGGTGGCAGATCAGCATGGGCTGCTGCTGAGGCTCTGACGGCGCCGGTCCAGCTCCAGCCAGAGCATCAGGGCGGTGACATCGGCAGGGCTGACGCCGGGGAGCCGGGAGGCCTGGCCCAGGCTGAGGGGCCGCACGGTGCTGAGTTTCTCGCGTGCTTCGCGGGAGAGGGTGGCGATGGCGGCGTAGTCGAGATCGCTGGGAATGGGCCGGTGTTCCTGCTCCTTCACCCGCTCGATCTGCTGCTGCTGGCGGGCCAGATAGCCGCTGTATTTGATGTCGATCTCCGCCCCCTCACGTACGTCGGCGGCCAGGGCCCCATCGGCCAGGCCATGGCCCACCAGGTCATCGGCGTGAAAGCCGGGGCGGCGCAGCAGGTCGGCCAGGGTGATCGAGCCCTTGATGGCGGCGCCGGTCTGCTCCTGCACCGCCGCCGCCGCCGGATCGCTGGCCTTCAGGCGCACGCTCTCGAGGCGGCGCTTCTCGGCCTCGATCGCCTCCTGTTTGGCCGTGTAGATCCCCCAGCGGCGCCCGTCGATCAGGCCCAGCTCCCGGCCCAGGGGGGTGAGGCGGCGGTCGGCGTTGTCGCCACGCAGCACCAGCCGATATTCGCTGCGGCTGGTGAGCACCCGGTAGGGCTCCCTGAGGTCTTTGCTGATCAGATCGTCGATCATCGTGCCGATGTAGCTGCCCTCCCGGGGGAAGTGCACCGGCTCCTGGCCCCGCACCATCCGGGCGGCGTTGAGGCCGGCCACCAGCCCCTGGGCGGCGGCCTCCTCGTAGCCGGTGGTGCCGTTGAGCTGGCCGGCCGAGAACAGCCCGGCCACGCGCCGGGTTTCCAGGCTCGGTTTGAGCTGGGTGGCGGGCAGGTAGTCGTAGTCGACCGCATAGGCAGGCCGCAGCATCACGCACTGCTCCAGGCCCGGCAGGGTGCGCAGGAGTTCGAGCTGCAGGCGCTCGGGCAGGCCGGTGGAGAAGCCCTGCACATAGATCTCGGGTGTGTCGCGGCCCTCGGGCTCCAGGAAGATCTGGTGGCTGTCCTTGTCGGCGAAGCGCACGATCTTGTCCTCTATCGAGGGGCAGTAGCGGGGGCCCTTGCTGTCGATGAAGCCGCCGTAGATCGGCGTGAGGTGGAGGTTGTCTCTGATCAGCTGGTGGGTGGCGGCGGTGGTGCGGGTGATGTGGCAACTCATTGACTCGCCGCTCACCCAGGCCGCTGGATCGAAGGAGAAGAAGCGATCGGCGGCGTCGCTGGGCTGCTCCTCCAGCTGGTCGAGGGCGATGCTGCGCCGGTCCACCCGGGCCGGGGTGCCGGTCTTGAGGCGGTCCATCTGGAAGCCGAGGGCCTGCAGGGCCTCGGTGAGGCCAACGGCGGCCTGCTCGCCGGCGCGGCCGGCACTCATCGACTGGTTGCCCACCCAGATCTGACCACCGAGAAAGGTGCCGGCGGTGAGGATCACGGCCCCGGCGCCATAGGTGCTGCCGAAATAGGTGCGTATGCCGGTGACGCGGGCCGCCGCACCCTGGCTTGGCTGCCAGTGCTCGCCGCCGCCATCGGTGTCCCCCTCCACCACGAGCCCCGTCACCATCGCCTCGCGCAGGGCCAGATTGGGCGTGTGCTGCAGCAGCTGCAGCATCTGACGGGCGTAGTGGCGCTTGTCGGTCTGGGCGCGCAGGGCCCACACGGCCGGGCCGCGGCTGGCGTTGAGCACCCGCTTCTGCAGGGCGGTGGCGTCGGCCAGCCGGCCGATCACCCCGCCGAGGGCATCCACCTCATGCACCAGCTGGCTCTTGGCCGGCCCGCCCACCGCCGGGTTGCAGGGCTGCCAGGCGATGCGGTCGAGGTTGAGGGTGAACAGGGCCGTGCTCAGCCCCAGCCGCGCCGAGGTGATCGCCGCCTCGCAGCCGGCGTGGCCGCCGCCCACCACGATCACGTCGAAGGTTTCGGTGGGCTCACCCACCGCGTCGGGGAGGCCCGCGCCGGGGTCACAGGAGCTGGGGACTGCCGTCGAAGCCATTGCTTCAGGCTAGGTCGCCGCTCCCAGCAGGGCAGCGGCGTGATGACGCAGGTGGTCGTCGATGAAGGAGGCCACGAAGAAGTAGCTGTGGTCGTAGCCCTCCCGGCGGCGCAGGGTGAGGGGATGCCCGCTG
>REEV01000016.1 GCA_007694915.1 Cyanobium sp. PLM2.Bin73
AGATGCTGCGCGGTGGCGAGGAGATCCCGGAGTGGTTCGCCTTCCGCAGCGTGGTGGAGGTGCTGCGGGCGGCGGCCTGAGCCCGGCGCGAGTAACGTTCCTTTACCTTGATTCTCAGCTGAGGCGAGTGCCGTGAAGAAACGCTGGCGTAATGCCGGGCTCTACGTGCTCCTGGTGATCGTGATGATCGCCGTGGGCACCGCCTTCCTCGACCGCCCAAGTCCCGCCAGCGCACCGCGCACCCTGCGCTACAGCGACTTCGTGGAGGCCGTCCAGGCCAACGAGGTGTCGCGGGTGCTGATCTCCCCCGACCGCGGCACCGCCCAGGTGGTGGAGAGCGATGGCCGCCGGGCTGTGGTCAACCTGGCCCCCGACCAGGACCTGCTCAAGCTGCTCACCGACCACGACGTGGACATCGCCGTTCAGCCCAGCCGTGAACCGGCGGCCTGGCAGCAGGCGGTGGGCAGCCTGATCTTCCCCCTGCTCCTGCTCGGTGGTCTCTTCTTCCTCCTCCGCCGCGCCCAGGGCGGTGGCGGCAACCCGGCGATGAGCTTCGGCAAGAGCAAGGCCCGGGTGCAGATGGAACCCCAGACCCAGGTGACCTTCGGCGATGTGGCCGGCATCGAGGGGGCCAAGCTGGAACTCACCGAAGTCGTCGATTTCCTCAAGAACCCCGACCGCTTCACCGCCGTCGGCGCAAAGATTCCCAAGGGTGTGCTGCTGGTGGGGCCTCCCGGCACCGGCAAGACCCTGCTCGCCAAGGCCGTGGCCGGTGAGGCCGGGGTGCCCTTCTTCTCCATCTCCGGTTCGGAGTTCGTGGAGATGTTCGTGGGCGTGGGTGCCAGCCGGGTGCGGGACCTGTTCGAGCAGGCCAAGAAGAACGCTCCCTGCATCGTGTTCATCGACGAGATCGACGCCGTGGGCCGCCAGCGCGGTGCCGGGCTGGGTGGCGGCAATGACGAGCGCGAGCAGACCCTCAACCAGCTGCTCACGGAGATGGACGGTTTCGAGGGCAACACCGGCATCATCATCGTGGCGGCCACCAACCGCCCGGATGTGCTCGATGCGGCGCTGATGCGACCCGGCCGCTTCGATCGCCAGGTGGTGGTCGACCGTCCTGACTACAACGGCCGCCTGCAGATCCTGCAGGTGCATGCCCGCGGCAAAACCCTGGCCAAGGACGTGGATCTCGACAGGGTGGCCCGCCGCAGCCCGGGCTTCACCGGTGCCGATCTGGCCAACCTGCTCAATGAAGCGGCGATCCTGGCGGCCCGCCGCCAGCTCACCGAGATCTCCATGGACGAGGTCAATGACGCCATCGAGCGGGTGATGGCCGGGCCGGAGAAGAAGGACCGGGTGATGAGCGAGAAGCGCAAGCGCCTGGTGGCCTACCACGAGGCCGGCCATGCGTTGGTGGGCGCCCTGATGCCCGACTACGACCCGGTCCAGAAGATCTCGATCATTCCCCGCGGTCAGGCCGGTGGCCTCACCTTCTTCACCCCGTCCGAAGAGCGGATGGAGTCGGGTCTCTACTCCCGGGCCTACCTGCAGAACCAGATGGCCGTGGCCCTAGGCGGCCGGGTGGCCGAGGAGATTGTCTATGGCGACGATGAAGTCACCACCGGTGCCTCCAACGACCTGCAGCAGGTGGCTCGTGTGGCCCGCCAGATGGTCACCCGCTTCGGCATGAGCGACCGCCTCGGTCCTGTGGCCCTGGGCCGCAGCCAGGGCGGCATGTTCCTCGGCCGCGACATCACGGCCGAGCGCGACTTCTCCGAGGACACTGCCGCCACCATCGACGAGGAGGTGGGCCAACTGGTGGCGGAGGCCTACCGCCGGGCCACCGATGTGCTTACCACCAACCGTTCCGTGCTCGATGAGCTTGCCGGGATGCTGGTGGAGAAGGAGACCGTGGATGCCGAAGATCTCCAGGAGCTGCTCATCCGCCGCGATGTGCATGTCGCTGAGTACGTCTGAACGATCCCGCTGAGGCTCTCTGTCGCGCCCTGCACCACCAGCCCCTGCTGGTGGTCCTTCGCGCTGAGCAACCGCTGTCCCTGCTGCCCCAGCTGGAGCGGCTCGATCAGATCGATCTGCGCCATGTGGAGCTGGCCTGGAGTGACCACCCCCACTGGGCTGAGCAGGCCGCCGCTCTGGTGGAGCGCTTTCCGAGCCTGAGCCTGGGTGCAGCTTCGGTGTGCACCCAGGCGGCGCTGGCCGGGGTGCGGGCCGCGGGTCTGGCCTATGCGGTGTCCCCGGTGCTGGATGCCGATCTGCTCCGGGCCGCCCGCCGCGACGGTCTGGCCCTGGTGCCGGGGGTGTTCAGCCCCAGCGAGGTGCACCGGGCCCGCCGTCTGGGCTGTCCGCTGGTGAAACTGTTCCCGGCTGTCCAGCTGGGTCCAGGCTTCTGGCCGCGACTGCGGGGTCCCCTCGGCCCCTTGCCGGCCTGCATCGCCGCCGGTGGCCTGGGGGTGGGGGATGTGGAGCCGTGGCTGGCCGCCGGCGTGGATGCTGTGGCCATCGGTGGCCAGCTCCAGGGAGCCGAGGCCTGGGCGGCGCTGGCCCATCTCGTGCAGCGGCTGGCCTGAGTGCCTACCAGAGGCTGCACTGGCCCTGCTGCCGAAGCAGGTGATCGGCCAGCACCAGGGCCACCATCGCCTCCACCATCGGCACCGCCCGCGGCAGCACGCAGGGATCGTGGCGGCCCTTGGCGGCCAGGGTGGTGGGGTTGCCCTCGGCGTCGATGGTCTGCTGTTCCTTGCGGATCGTGGCGGTGGGCTTGAAGGCCACCCGGATCAGGATCTGCTCGCCATTGCTGATCCCCCCCTGGATGCCGCCGGAATTGTTGGTGGCGGTGCGCAGGCGGCCCGCCTCGCTGGGCAGGAAGGCGTCGTTGTGTTCGCTGCCCCGCAGCAGGGTGCCGCCGAAGCCGGAGCCGATCTCGAAGCCCTTGGTGGCCGGCAGCGACATCACCGCCTTGGCCAGGTCGGCCTCCAGTTTGTCGAACACCGGCATCCCCAGGCCCACCGGTGGCCTGCGCACCACGCAGGTGATCAGGCCGCCGCAGGAGTCTCCCTCGCGGCCGATCGCCTCGATGCGCTCGATCATCCGCCCCGCGGCGTCGGCATCAGGGCAGCGCACGATCGTGCTCTCGATCGTCTCCGGCGTGACCGCGGCGGGATCGACGGCGGCCTCGATCGTGTGGATGCGCTGCACCCAGGCCAGCACCTCGGTGCCGTGGGCCTTGGCCAGCAGCTGCTTGGCGATGGCGCCGGCTGCCACCCTGCCGATGGTCTCGCGTGCCGAGGCCCGCCCGCCGCCGCTGCGGGCCTGGATGCCGTATTTGGCCTGGTAGGTGGCATCGGCATGGGAGGGCCGGAAGGCCGCGGCCATCTCCTTGTAGTCACCAGGCCGTTGATCCCTGTTGCGCACCAGCATGGCGATGGGGGTGCCCAGGGTCATGCCATCGAGGAGGCCGCTGAGCACCTCCACCTGGTCGTCTTCCTTGCGGGGGGTGGTGATCTTGCTCTGGCCGGGTTTGCGCCGGTTGAGTTCCGCCTGGATCGCGTTCAGATCGAGGGCCAGACGGGGCGGGCAGCCCTCCACGATCACGCCCACGCCGCCGCCATGGGACTCGCCGAAGGTGCTGATGCGGAAGAGCTGGCCGAAGCTGCTGCCCATGGCGAGGAACCGTTGAGGCGAGCGTAGGAGAGCCGGCGGCAGGCCAGTGCGCCCGTCTGCCGCCACCAGCACCATGCCCATCGTCGCCATGGCCCGCTGTATGGAGCCATGAAAAAACCCCCTCCCGTCCGGGAGGGGGCAGCCGAGATTCCGTC
>REEV01000078.1 GCA_007694915.1 Cyanobium sp. PLM2.Bin73
CACGCCGTGCACATGGCCCGCCACCTGGCTGGCCTCCACTGGCAGCCCAGCGACCTGCCGCCGCTCCACGACCTCGAGCAGCGCCTGCAGCTGGAGGGCCGCAGCGGCCTGGCCGAAGGCGCCGTGATCGCCCCCGCCCTGGAGCTGGATGTGACCCGGCCGGAGCAATGGCCCAGCGGCCCCTTCGACGCGGTGTTCACGGCCAACACCTGCCACATCATGCCGGCCGCGGCCGTGCCCGAGCTGCTGGCGGGCGCGGCCCGGGTGCTGGCCCCAGGTGGCCTGCTGCTGCTCTACGGACCGTTTCGCGATGGAGATGGGCACACCGCCCCCAGCAATGCCGCCTTCGATGCCCACCTGCGGGCCATCGATCCGGCCATGGGGGTGCGCGATGCCCGGGAGCTCCAGGCGCGGGCCCGTGCCCTGGGCCTGGAGCTGGGGGCCGATACGCCGATGCCGGCCAACAACCGCATGCTGGTGTTCATCGGAGCCAACTGAGGCGGTGCCCCACCACGCCGACCGCCCCACCAAGCTCTGCGCCTGCTGCGGCCGCCCGTTCCAGTGGCGGCGCAAGTGGAAGGACGTGTGGGACGAGGTGCGCTACTGCTCTGAGCGCTGCCGCCGCGAGGCCCGCCGGCCGGCCTACCGGCAGCGGCGGGAGCAGAGCGATGGGGGTTGATCCGGCGGCGGACTCAGAGACCGAAGCGGGTCGTAGCCAGGCTCTTGCAGGTGGCCGAAGCAGCGGAGATGGAGCTGCCGCTTCTGATCTGCTGCACCACGCAGTCGCAGGTGTAGTCGAGCATCCCGGCAGGCGGTTGGCGGCCGTACTCCCTGAACTCGGCGTTCACGGCGTTGACGCAATTGCTGCGGATGATCTGGTTGATCATGTCGGCCCTGGCAGGCAGGGCGCCGGCCAGCGTGAGCAACGCGAAGATGGCGAGACGGGCGGGCATGGATCGGCGTTGAGCAACGAGCGGCGGGGTCGGCGACAGGGCGGATGGCGTAGAGCTCCCCCTCCCATTCAAGCCAACTCAGGTCAGGCCCGGGCCGAACGACGCCAGCTTGCGCGTTGGCACCGCTGCTTGAGCATCCGGGGCAGGTTGGCGGCAATGGCGAGCCTGGGGGCCGCACTGATGGCGGGGCTGGTGGCGAGCTGCGCAACAGCACCCCAGGGACAGGAAGAACCGGGCGGGGTGCTGTTCGTGTACGTGGCCCTGCCCGCTTGGCAGATCCAACAGCCGGAAACCATCGATGCGGTGATCGAACGCCTGGATCTGCTGCGCCAGCCGTTCCTTGCGTTGCACCCCTCCGTGCGGATCCAGTTGATCCCCTTTGCGGAGGACCAACTGATCCGCCAGGTGCATCGCCGGACCTGGGAAGGACTCGGACCCGATCTGCTGCTGGTGACGGACCGCATGGCCCTGGATCTGCGGCGCCTGGATCTGAGCCTCCCGGCCACGGCCCCCGCCGACCTGATCAGCCAGCTGGACCCGACGGCCGTGCAGCGGTTGCGACAGGCGGACGGCCAGCTGGCCGGGCTGCCACTGCTGCTGGAAACCGAACAGGCCTGCTTCAACCGCAGCTTGCTGCCCGAGAGCCCGACGAACCTGCAGGCGTTGCTGCAGGTCAGCGCCGCGGGGGTGCCGGTGGGCCTCAGCCTGATGCCCAGGGAGCTGGCCTGGCTGCTGGGGGGCTTTGGCGCCGATGAGGCGATCGCCGCCGCGGCCCGGGGCGAAGCGCCGAGCCCCCAGGGCCGGGAGGCCGTTTTGCAGCTGTTGCAGTGGCTGGCGGATGCCAACCTTCAGGAGCAGGTGTCGGTGTTCACCGCCGAGGAGCCCATGCTGCGACGCTTCGCGGCCGGGGAATTGGGGTGGATCCCATGCCGCAGCAGCGATCTCACCCGCCTGCGCCGCAGCCTCGCAGGCGACCTCGGCGTTGCCGGGCTGCCCCGCGGGCCCCGCGGGGAGGCCACACCGGTCAACACGCTGCGGGTCTGGGCCTTCGGCAGGAACTCCAGTGCCCGTCAGCGGCGCACGGCGGAGCGCTGGACCAGTTTCTCGGTCACGCCGATCGTGCAGCGCCGCCTCACCCTGCAGACCCGCGGCAGCCTTCCGGTCAATCAGGTGTTGCCGGTGCCGGTGGAAAGCTCGGCCATCCTGCGCACATTGGAGGCCACCCGGCAGCAGGCCGGCCGCACCGCCGTAGCCGAAGTGGTGCGGGAGATTGACGGCGAGCAGCTGGCACAGATCCAGCGTCTGATCAACGATGTGGCTTTCCAGACGCTCGCGCCCGAAACAGCGACCGAGCACCTGTTCGAGGCTCTGATCACAGGGGCGAGGGCGGCCAGGCCATGAACACGATCGTGCAGGAGATCGGCACCTCCGTGGGCTACCTCGAGCGGCCAGGCGTGTGGCTGCAGCTGCTGGTGGTGGCCCTGCCCTTGCTGGTGGCCAGCGGGATCCGCAGATGGCGGGGCAGACCTGCGCAGATTGGGACGTGGAGGCGGCCCATCGGCCTGGGCCTGGTGCTGCTGGGGGTACTGGCCTTGAAGCTGGCCGGCGTACCCCATGGCTTCAGCGTGTTTCTGCTGCTGCTGGTACTGGGGTGGGAGGCCCTCAAGCCCCTGGATCGGCTCCTGGCCCGATTCATGCCCCCGGAGCCCCGGGCTCAGCTGATGTCTCGCCTGATCCGGCCCCTGTATCTGCTGACGACGGCGTTGGCATTGGTGGATCAGCTGCAGAACGTTCGCGACCTGGCCTTGCTGCCTCTGATGCTGCTTGGCAACACCCTCACCACGGGCCAGCTGTTCATCGCTCTGCTGCTGGGCTATCTGGTGTTGGTGGGATCAGGGCCGCCTGCGGCGGGTCTGGCCTGGCTGGCCCGCCGCACCCTGGGCCTCACCCAGTCCAGCCAGCGGGCGATGGCCCTGATCTTCCGCTACACGGTCGTGGGGCTGGGGTTGCTGCTGGTGCTCTCCAACCTGGGGCTGAACCCCACAGCCCTGGTGGCCGTGGCCGGGGGGCTGTCGGTGGGCCTGGGCTTCGGCATCAAGGAGATCTTCTCCAACTTCGTGAGCGGCTTGTGGCTGCTGTTCGAGGGATCGGTGCGACCCGGGGAGATCCTGATGGTGGACGGCGATCCCTGCGAGGTGCGCAACCTCGGCCTGAGGGCCGCGGTGCTCTGGCGCGGCCGCGACAACGCCGAACTGGTGATCCCCAACCAGACCTTCTTCACCGAGAGCACGGTCACCTACACCCGCTCCGACCGGCTGCGGCGCAGCGAACTGGTGGTGGGAGCCGCCTACCGCCACGACCCCGACCAGGTGATCCCGGTGCTGGAGGCGGCAGCCCGGGGGGTGGAGGGTGTGCTGCCGGAACCGCCAGCCAAGGCTTTTCTGGTGGGCTATGGGGATTCAGCGATCAACTACAGCCTGCGCTTCTGGATCGCCAATCCGATGCGCAACGTCAGCGTGCGTGACGCCGTGGGCCGGGCGGTGTGGGCCAGCTTCGCCCGCCACAGCATCGAGATTCCCTTTCCGCAGCGGGTGCTGCACCAGCCCGAGGCAGGGGCAGCCTCCCAGAACCATCCCACCCCGGGGCCTGGAGTCGCGGACCCCTAGCCTGCGGCCCCACCAACCCTGCCGCCGATGGCCCGATTCGTGCTCTGGGGCACCTACTGCGACGACGCCCTGGAGAAGCGCACCCCCTACCGCCAGGAGCACCTGGCCGGGCTGCAGCGCCAGAAGGACGCGGGCCT
>REEV01000046.1 GCA_007694915.1 Cyanobium sp. PLM2.Bin73
GTGGCGCGGCCCCTGGTGGACGCCGCCCACACGCCCAGGGCTGAAACCACCTGGCGGCGCCGCTACCGGCCTTCGCCCTCCTTCCTCTCCCTGCATCTGGGCATCGACGCCGCCGTGGTGCCCGACGGCTTCCACTGCCACCACCTGCTGCTGGAGCGCTGGGAGGAGATGGAGGCCGAGCAGGGGGTGGTGTTCGTGTCGATGCCCACCCTGCTGGATCCCTCCCTGGCCCCGGAGGGCCGGCACATCCTGCATACCTTCACGCCCAGTGCCATGGAGCACTGGCAGGGGCTCAGCCCCAGCGCCTACGCCACCAAGAAGGCCGCCGACGCCGAGCGCCTGATCGCCCGGCTGGAAACGATCCTGCCTGGGTTGACCGGCGCCATCCGCCACCGGGAGATCGGCACCCCCCGCAGCCACCGCCGCTTTCTCGGCCGCGCCGGCGGCAGCTACGGGCCGATCCCGGCCCTGCGCCTGCCGGGCCTGCTGCCCATGCCTTTCAACCGCACCGGGGTGAGGGACCTCTACTGCGTGGGCGATTCCTGCTTCCCCGGCCAGGGTCTCAATGCCGTGGCCTTCAGCGGCTTCGCCTGCGCCCACCGCATCGGCGCCGACCTGGGTCTCAACCCCTGGCAGCTGCCCGAGTGACAGCGTCGATAGGCTGAGTCGATGAGCACCGATTCCAATGCCGCAGCCAGCGGTTCGCCCCAACCCAGCGCCGAGCAACTGGCGCGCTACCTCGAGCAGCGGGGCGACCTCAGCAAGCCCTGGATGCTGCAGATGTTGCGCCTCACCAAGCTGAAGGAGGCCAAGGGGGCTATGGATCCGCACGACTACCTCGAGAAGCTGCAGGAGGCCCACGCCGACCTGATGCGTCTGGGGGAGTTCTGGAAAGGCCGCGAGGCGGAGGTGTTCGGCGGGCGCTACCGCCCCTCCGAGCTGATCGAGCCGCTGCCGGGGTCCCCCGAGGACCGCTGAGCCCCCCGATGCCAGCCGCAAGCTCCGGCGCAAGCGCCGGCACCAGCAGCAGCCGTCATCCGATGGCGCCAGTGATCCGCTTCACCCTGATCAGCCTCTACCTGGCCCTGGTGCTGCCCCTGCCCTGGCAGGCCCCCCAGGCCCTGCGCGCAGCCCTCTGGCTCGCCGTGGTCCTGGGTCTGGTGCTGGTGCTGGCCATCACCAGTGAGCAGGTGGAGGTGGATTCCAGCGGCATCCGCGTGGGCCACCCGGCCTGGTGCGGCTGGTGGCTGCGGCGCGGCTGGCAGCTGTCCTGGTCGTCGCTCACCGCCATCACGCCGGTCACCACCAGCCAGGGCGGCCGGGTGTACTACCTGCGCAGCGGCGATGGCAGCTTCCTGCTGCCCCAGCGGGTGGCCCGCTTTCCGGAGTTCCTGGAGCAGCTGGCCAGCCACAGCGGCCTGGACACCAGCGGCATCGGCCGCATCAGCCCCCCCTGGACCTACCGGCTGCTGGCTTGGCTCAGCGGCCTGATGCTGGTGGCGGAGCTGGGCTGGGCTGCCGCTCTGCTGCTCAGGCCCTGAGGCTGCCGAGGGACTGGCGGCGATCCGACAGGCCGCTATCGCCCTCGGAGAGCGTTTCCAGGCTGAAGCGGTAGCCCTGCTGGCGCATCGTCTCGATGCCGCCACCCTCCCCCAGCCCCGCCTGCTCGAGCTTGCGGCGCAGGGTGAGCACCTGGGTATCCACCGAGCGGGGGCCGCCGCTGAAGGGGGGCCAGGCCATGCGCAGCAGTTCCTGGCGGGTGCGCACCACTCCGGGAGGCATGAGCAGGGCGCAGAGCAGGGCGAATTCCCGGGGGCTCAGCTCCACGGGCTGATCCCGCAGGGTCACCTGACGCAGCAGCAGGTGCACCTCCAGGGGCCCGACACAGACCCGCTCCTGCAGGCCGGTGCCGCTGCGGCGCAGCAGGGTGCGGCAGCGGGCGGCCAGTTCCTCGAGGCCGAAGGGCTTGCGCAGCACGTCGTCGGCGCCGGCGTCCAGCAGGGTGACCATGGGCTCGGAACCCGAGCGGGCGGTGAGCACCATCACCGGACAGTGCAGCTGGTTGGCCAGGCGCAGGGCACTGGTCTCATCGAGCAGTTCCGCACTCACCAGCAGATCGGGGGCCTGGTCGCGGCAGAGCTGCAGGGCCTCGCGGGCCGAGGCCACCGCCGCCGCCAGATGGCCATCTTGCCGCAGCCGCTGGGCCAGCACCGTGCGCAGGGTGGCATGGGGGTCGACCACCAGCACCCTCTTGGCGCCAGCGGCTGACAGTGCGGGGTCTGGAGCGGACGACACCGGCCGCGGCGATGGGGAGGACGGGTGGGGTGGCGTGGAGTCGCTGGTTGTCATGGCCGCTGGGTGCCAGGCATTTGGTATCCCCAGTGACCACAACCTATCGGAGTCCGCAAGGGTGTACGGGTATCAGTCGCTGCCTTTGCAACTGACCACCGGGTCCCCCTTGCCAGAATGGCCGTACGCTTGCCCCCCACGATGACTGCGCTGCAGCACCCCGACGCCATCCGCCACTTCCAGTCGCTGTGTGACGCCTGTCAGGAACTGGCCAACCGCTACCACGCCCCGGCGGACCTGCGGCTCTACGCCGACGGCTACCTGCACGCCCTGCGGCGCACGGCCGTGCTCGACCCCCTGGCCCAGCGCCGGCTGGAGGAGCTGGTGGACCGCTGGATCCTGGACCCCTCCAGCTTCATCGGCGCCGATGGGGACCCGCGCAGCCTCTATGAATCCGGGCGCAACGCCTGAGGGTCAGCTGGCCAGGGCCACAGCCAGCTGCTCGCGCAGTTCACCGGAGTTGTACATCTCGATGAGGATGTCGGATCCGCCCATGAATTCCCCGTTCAGATACACCTGGGGGATGGTGGGCCACTCGGAATACTCCTTGATGCCCTGACGGATCTCCATATCGGAGAGCACATCGAAGGTTTCGAACGGCACACCCACGGCGTGCAAGATCTGCACCACGTTGTTGGAGAAGCCGCACTGGGGCATCAACTTGGTGCCCTTCATGAACACGAACACCGGGCTGCTGGCGATCAGAGCCTCGATCCGTTGCTTGACGCTGGCATCCATGAATCAGCTGGGGGTTGAGGTTTGCAGGGCCAGGGCATGGATCGCCTCACTGGCCAGTTCCTGGCGCAGGGCGCCATACACGAGTTGGTGCTGCTTGATGCGGGTGAGGCCGGCGAAGGCGCGGGACACCACCTTCACCTGAAGGTGGTCGCCGCCGCCGGTGAGGTCTTCCACCTCCACGTCGGCATCGGGCATGGCGTGATGGATGGCCGCCTTGACCTGGTCGGGTTGGACCATCGGACAGTGGGAGGAACGGCCGGAATCTAGGCACCGCTCCCCCCGCACTGGCTAGTTCCCACCTCCGGCCGCCTGGCCGGCGGTGTAGGGGGTGGTGGCAAAGCCGATCTCCACCAGGGCCTGGTAGGCCTGGCGGCCCTCCTCGCTCACCGGCGTCATCACCTTCACCACCTCCACCAGCAGCGGCACGGCCACCTCGGGTTGGTTCTGCCGGCGGAACAGGGCTGCCAGGCGCAGGTTGGTCTGGGCCAGTACCTGCAGGGTTTCGCGGCCCCTCTGGTCCATTTCCCTGGGGATGCGGGCATCGAGGCCGCGGAAGGCACCGCTGATGTCGCGGTAGAAGCCGAGCAGGCGGCGGGAGAGATCGCGGGCCTGGTCGTAGAGCCGGCGCGCTTCGGTGAGGTCACCACGGGCGGCGGCGGCATCACCGCGGGCCAGCAGGCCGCGCACGGTGTCGAGGCTGATGGGATTGGTGACGCTGCCTTCCGGGCGACCCACCTCCTGGGCCCGCAGGGGCGTTGCGGCCAGGGGGACAGCCAGGGCCACAGTGGTCAGGGCAATCAGGGGCAGAGACCAGCCGCGGCGCAGGAGCCGAGCCAGAAGCGGGCTGTGGAACAAGCGGCGCACGGCGCGGAGATTGGGGTGGGCGCGCGAACTCTAAGGGGACTGTTCTCCCGCTTCCCCGGCCTGCAGCGTCCTGGCACGGGAGGCGCTCAACTGAGTGGCCCGCTGCTCCTGCTGCGCCAGCGCCAGGGCCAGATGGCGGGTGAAGGCACGGGCGGCATCCCGCCCCTCCGCCTCGATCCGCATCGGCTCGCCGAAGCACACCGCCGCCCGGTCGCAGGGCCGGGGCCAGGGGTGGCCGTAGGCCAGACCCACCGGCACCACCGGGGCGGACACCCCGCGGCTGAGCGCCATGGCCGCCAGGCGGGCCAGGCCCTGCTGCAGGCGGATCGGCCCTTCGCCGTGTCGGCGGATGCGCCCCTCGGGGAACACCACCACCTGTTCGCCCGCCTCCAGCAACTCGACGGCATGGCGCAGGCTGGTGAGCGAGGGGCGCCGCTGGTTGACGGCAAAGCAGCCCAGGCGCTGCAGAAACCAGCCCTGCACACCCGCCATCTCATCGATGGTGACCATGAACCGGCAGTCGCGGCCAGTGGCGCGGCGGCCGGCGGCATGGGGCAGCAGCAGGGCGTCCCAGCGCGACTTGTGGGTGGGCGCCAGCAGCAGGGGACCCTGACGCGGCAGCCGCTCCACCCCTTCCACACGGATGCCGCGGAACCACAGCGGCAGGGTCAGGTCCTGGGTGAGCACCATCGCCACCGGCGCCAGCCAGGGGCTGATGCGGCTGATCTCAGGCTGGTCCTCGAACGGGGCCATCTCTGCGCTGCGGGGCATGGAGAGCGAAGGGGCCGGCACATCCCGTGAACCACGGAGCCGGCAAGCTAGGGAGAAGCAGCCCGGTTGTTGGCCCGCAGAGGGCAGTTGCCGTTCCGGCGCAGGGCCGGCCGCCCCCATCGCGCTGCATAGGATCCGGGTTTGGCTGCGGGCGTGATGGCCAGCCTCGGCGTCAACATCGACCACATCGCCAATGTGCGCCAGGCACGGCGCACGGTGGAGCCCGATCCGGTGTCCTATGCCCTGCTGGCCGAGCTGGGCGGTGCCGACGGCATCACGGTGCACCTGCGCGAAGACCGCCGCCACATCCAGGACCGCGATGTGGAGCTATTGCGCCAGACGGTGCGCAGCCGGCTCAATCTGGAGATGGCCGCCACAGCCGAGATGGAGGCGATCGCCCTGCGCGTCCGCCCCGACATGGTGACCTTGGTGCCGGAGAAGCGTCAGGAGGTGACCACCGAGGGGGGACTGGATGTGGCCGGCCAGCAGGCGGCCCTCAGCACCCTGGTGGGTCGCCTGCAGGGCACCGGCATCGCCGTGAGCCTGTTCGTGGACGCCGACGCCCCCCAGCTGGAGGCCTGTGCCGCCACCGGTGCCCGCTGGGTGGAACTGCACACCGGCGGCTACGCCGAGGCCGGCTGGGAGGAGCAACCCACGGCGCTGGCGCGCCTGGAGGAGGGCTGCTTCATCGCCCGCAGTCTGGGCCTGCGGGTGAACGCCGGCCACGGACTCACTTATCAGAATGTGGAGCCGGTGGCGGCGATCGCCGGCATGGAGGAGCTCAACATCGGCCACACGATCGTGGCCCGGGCTCTGGCCGTGGGCCTGGAGCAGGCGGTGCGGGAGATGAAGGCGCTGGTCCAGAATCCCCGCCGCGACCCCCTGTTCGGCAGCCGCCAGCCATGAGCACCTACCACTTTGTCGCCGCCAGCGAGCGCTTCCTCACCGAGGAGGAGCCCCTGGAGGAGGTGCTGCGGGAACGGGTGCGCCACTACGGCGAGCAGGGCAAGGAGATCGACTTCTGGCTGGTGCGGCGGCCGGTCTTTCTGGAGAGCGCCGAACTGGCCGCCAGCAGCCAGGCCGTGCCGCGGCCGGCGGCGGCCGTGGTGTCCACCGACGAGACCTTCATCACCTTTCTGAAGCTGCGGCTGGAGTTCGTGCTCAAGGGCAGCTTCGAGGCCCCCAGCGGTGCCATTGCCGACGCCCTGGCCAGCGCTGCCCCCGCCAACACCCCCGGCTAGAACAGCCCCCAGCTAGAAGAGCCCCAGGAAGCGGCGGCGGGGCTTGTCGGCCGCGCCCTCCCCCCTCTCCTTCCCCTGGCCGCTCTCCTTCCCTTGATCCCCGTCCTGCTGGTAGCGGGGCTTGTTGTCGCCGATCGTGAGCAGGGCCTCCTTGTTCTTCCACCACACCCAGTCGCGGATCGGCGGGGTGTTGGCCAGTTGCTCGCGGCTGAGGCCCAGGCCGAGCTTGGCGGAGGCGTCCAGCAGCACATCGAGCATCTGCTCGCCATCGCTGCAGCGGGCCAGGGCCTCGTTGGTGCGCTTGGCGCCGTTGAGGGCCTGCACCAGGGCCTTCACCCGCTGACTCACCGGCATCGAGCGCAGATCCATCCCCAGCCCCACAGACGCAGGGCCGACCGTACCAATGGCGACGCGGAGCTGGGGGCGAAGCCGGACTGGTGACAAGAACGCCGTCGGGGCGCAGACTGTGTTCAACGCCACAGATTGATGCTGCCCCGATCCCGGCCAGCCCGTCACTGGATCGTCGGTGACGTCCATGGCTGCGCCGATTCCCTGCAGCGGCTGCTGCAGCTGCTCCCCGCCGACGACCGGGTGGTGCTCTGCGGCGATGTGATCAACCGTGGCCCCCAGATCCAACGGGCCATGGACCTGGCCTGGAGCCTGGTGCGCAGTGGCCGGGCCGTGTGGCTGCAGGGGAACCACGAGGCCGAGCTGGTGGCTGATCTGGAGCGGGAGGATGGCAGCGGCCACGATCGGCTGGCCGGCTGCGACACCTACCGCCAGCTGGGAGACCCCCTCTGCCGCCTGTGGCGCCTGCGGCTGTCGGCCCTGCCCCAGGTGCTCCAGGGGCGCGGCTGGCTGGCCACCCATGCCGGCTTCGATCCCCACAGCTGGCAACCCGACCTGCAGGTGCGCCACCGCTTCTGGCACGCCTACGACGGCCGCTACGGCCAGGTGGTGGTGGGACACACCCCCGGCAAGCACCTGCGCCAGTACGGGGAGGGAGCAATCGTGCTCGTGGACACGGGCGCCTGCTACGGCGGCAGGCTCAGCGCCTACTGCCCGGAAACCGGCCAGGTGCTGCAGGTGAGCGGTCAGGGGCCACGCCAGCTGCCCCAGCTGCCACCGGCCCTGCCCCCGGCCATGCGCGACCAGCTGGCGGCACTCCAGCGCCAGCCCCCGGTGGCGCAGCTGCAGCCCTTCCTGGGCTGACCCCAGCCGGTCTTGCTCACCGTCTTCCGCAGCAACCGGATCGAATGGCTGGCCGACCTGCTGGCCGCCCAGCTGCGGCTGCAGCCGCCGGGACCGTTCGAGCGGGTGGAGGTGGTGGTGAACACCTGGCCCACCAGCCGCTGGCTGGGGGAACAGCTGGCCCTGGGGCTGGGGGATCCCGACAGCCCCTTCGCCGATGGGGTGGCCGCCCAGCTGCGCTTCCCCTTCCCCGGCCAGCATCTGCGCGAACTGGTGGATCGCCTGCTGGACGATGCCCCCGCCTCCGGCCCCGCCCCCGCCGCGCCCGCAACCACCGCCGGGCGGGATCCCTGGCGCGCCAGTGAGCTGGTGTGGCCGCTGCTGGAGCTGCTGCCGGCCCTGCTGCCCCGTCCGGAGGCCGCGCCCCTGCGCCGCTGGCTGGAGCAGCGCCCCGGACGGCAGGCCGGGGCGGGACTGGACCGGGCCCTGTGGCAGCTGGGCCGGGCAATCGCCGATGCCTTCGACGACTACGCCCTCTACCGGCCGGCGATGCTGGCGGGCTGGCTGGATGGCCTGGCCCTCGATGACGGCGGCCAGCCCCTGCCCTCGGCCCAGCGCTGGCAGCCCCTGCTGCTGCGCCAACTGGCCGAACGCCTCCCCCGCCAACCCTTCGGGCTGCGGGTGCAGGCGGCCATCAGCCGGCTGCGGCAGGCAACCGGCGATGGGGCGTCCCCCCTGGCCTGGGAGCTGCCCGATCCCCTGCGCCTGTTCGGGCTGAGCAGCATGGCCCCGCTGCAGGTGGAGCTGCTCCAGGCCCTCTCCGGGGTGGTGGAGGTGGAGCTCTACCTGCTCACCCCCTGCCGGGAGCTCTGGCGCCGCCGCGACCAGGCCAGCACGGCCCCCCTGGGGGAGGAGTGGTTGCTGGCGGTGCCGGGACTGGAGGCGCGCTTCGGCCGCCTGGGGGCCGAGTTCCAGCAGCTGCTGGAGGGCACGGGCGCGGCCCAGCTGGGCCAGTGGCAGGAACGGGACCTGTTCCTGGGGGCCGCCACCGCCGCCGAAGCCGGCGGCCGCAGCCCCAGCCTGCTGGAGCAGCTGCAGGAGCAGCTGGTGGATCCGGCCCAGCGCCCCGCCCTGGAGCTGCGGCCCGGCGACCACTCCCTGGAGTTTCTGGCCTGTCCGGGACGGCTGCGCCAGGTGCAGATCGTGCGCGACCGGGTGCTGCAGCTGCTGGCCGACGACCCCAGCCTCACCCCCCGCGACGTGCTGGTGATGACGCCCGATGTGGAGGCCTTCGCCCCCCTGGTGGCGGCCGTGTTCGCCGACGGCAACGCCACCGGCGTGGCCCTGCCCTGGCGCCTCACCGACCGCAGCCAGCAGAGCGATCCCGGCATCGCCCAGGCCCTGCTGGCCCTGCTGGAGCTGGCCGGCGAACGGCTCACGGCCTCCGCCCTCGAGGGGCTGCTGGCCTGCGGCCCGCTGCTCGTCCGCCACGGCATCGACCCCGACGAGGCGGGAGCGCTCACGGCCCTGCTGCAGCGGGCGGGGTTCCGCTGGGGCCTCGACGCCAGCACCCGCGCCGGCGAACCCGGCCACAGCCTCGGCTGGGCGATCGACCGGCTGCTGCTGGGGCTGGTGCTGCCGGAGCAGCCCGGCCTGGCTCCGGCGGCCACCGCCCCCCTGGCCATGGGCGCCAGCCTGGAGCAGCAGACGCGCTGGCTGGCCCTGCTGCAGGGGCTGCGGCGGGCCCTGGGGCAACTGGCCCAGCCGCGCACGCCGGCCGCCTGGGGTTCGCTGCTGCGGCAGCTGCTGGCCGACCTGTTCACCGACGGGGGCGAGCGGGCCTGGGAGCTGCCCCCCATCCACAGCGCCCTGGCCGACTGGCTGGAGGTGGCCGGCGGCAGCACCCTGACGCTGCCGGCAGCCGTGCTGGCGGAGGTGCTGGGGGAACGGCTGGCCGCCGACAGCGGCCGCTTCGGGCACCGTTCCGGCGCCCTCACGATCAGCGGCCTGGAACCGATGCGGGCCATCCCCCACCGGGTGATCGTGCTGATGGGGCTCGATGGCGGCAGCTTCCCCCGCCAGCATGAGCGGCCGGGGTTCCACCTGCTGGAGCAGCAGCGCCGGCTGGGGGATCCCAGCCCCGCCGATCAGGACCGCTATGTGCTGCTGGAGAGCCTGCTCTCGGCCCGCCAGCACCTGCTGGTCACCTGGAGCAGCCGCGACAGCCGCAACGGCGAGCCGCTGATGCCCAGCACCCCCGTGCGCCAGTGGCTGGCGCTGCTGGAGCAGGCCCTGGGCCCGGCGGCCATGGGCCAGCTGCTGCGCGAGCCGGCCGCCAATCCGCTGGAGCGGCGCAACTTCCTGCCGGAGGGCGAGCGGCCACCGATCTGCAGCGACCGGCGCCTGCTGCAGGCCCGCCGCCTGCTGGAAGGGCGCCGGCCGGTGCCGCCCACCCCCCTGGCAGCCACCGCTCCCCCGGCCGCGGCAGTGGCTGGGGCGGCGGCGGGGGGTGGCGACAGCGGCCACGGCGACCTGCTGGCCTGGCTGCAGGCCCCCCAGCAGGTGTGGCTGGAGAGCCTGGGCCTGCGCCCGAGGGAATGGGACCAGCAGGTGCTGGACCTCGAGCCCCTCGACCTCACGGAACGGGAGCGGGCCCAGCTTCTGCGTACCGCCCTGCAGCGCACAGCCCTGCTGCAGCCGCCCACTGCTGGCCCCGACTGGCAGGCCGAACAGCGGGGCCGCGGCACCCTGCCCGCCGGAGCCGCCGGCGTGATCGAAGCCCGGCAGCTCAGCCAGCGCTGGCAGTCGCTGCAGGAGCTGCTGGAGGGGCTGGGGGAGGAGCGCCAGCGCGAGGCCACGGCAGCCGGACTGACGGCCTCCCTCAGCTGGCGGGGAGAGCAGCTGGTGCTCGTGCACACGGCCAAGGCCCAGCCGGCCCAGTGGCTGCAGCTCTGGCTGGCCCTGCTGCTGGCCTGCGCAGCCGAGCAACAACCCTGCGGGGCCCTGCTGGTGGGCCGCGACCAGCAGCGCTTCCGGGTGCACGGCAGCCTCGCCCCCCTGCCGGCCAGCGATGCCCGCAGCCGGCTGGAGCGGCTGCAGGAGCTGCGCGAGCAGCACCGCGCCAGCTGCTGGCCGGTGCCGCCGCGCAGCGGCTGGGCCTGGGCGGAGGCGGAGCTGGCCCGGGCCGGCAGCGGCCTGCGGGCGGCCCGCAACGCCTGGGAGGGGGGCTTCGCCGGGGCGGGCGAGCGCGAGCAGGAGGTGATGGCCCTCTGTTTCGGCGCCGGTCTCAGCGCCGGCGAGCTGGTGGGGGAGCGCTTCTGCCGGGCCGCCCTGGACCTGCTGCAGCCGCTGCTGGAGCAGCGCAACCCGGAGCGGGGCGGGGGCCGGCGGCGATGAGCCGGGCGGTGCTGGATTTCGAGCCCAACGGCTTCCCCCTCGAGCCGGGGGTGCAGCTGCTGGAGGCCAGCGCCGGCACCGGCAAGACCTTCGCCCTGGCCCATCTGGTGCTGCGGCTGGTGAGCCGGCCGCACGATCCGCTGCCCCTGGAGCGGCTGCTGGTGGTGACCTTCACCGAGGCCGCCGCCGCCGAACTGCGCGACCGCATCGGCCTGCGGCTGCAGGTGGCCCTGGCCAGCCTGGACACCGACGTGGCGGCGGCGGATGCCGTGCTGGCCGCCTGGCGCGCCGCCCAGGGGGAGGACCCGTCTGTCCTGGAGCGGCTGCGGGGTCTGCTGCTGCTGGCCCTGGAGGCCCTCGATCGCGCCGACATCACCACCATCCATGGCTTCTGCCGCCGCACCCTGCAGCGCCAGGCCCTGGAGGCCGGGCTGGGGCCGGTGCTGGAGCTGGAGAGCGATGACGGTGAACGGGCCGCCCAGGTGATCCACGACTACTGGCAGCAGCAGCTGCTCGCCCTGCCGCCGGATCTGCTGGCCGGCCTGCAGCAGCACGGGGTGACACCGGAGCGGCTGCAGCGGCTGCTGGAGCGGCTCGACGCTGATCCGGCCCTGGAGCTCGATCCCCTGCCGGCCGGGATCCCGGAGGGCGACCCCCTGGCGGCATGGCTGCCGGGCCTCTGGCAGGAGCGCTGGCAGGCGTTCACCGCCCTCTGGGCCGAGCGGGGCGAGGCCCTGGAGCGGGCCTTCTGCGCCGCCGCCGCCGACCTGCGCTCCCGCGGGGCCAGTGACATCAAGCCCTACGCCCCCAAGCCCAGGAGCAACCGGGTGGCGGAGCTGGATGGCTGGATCCGCACCGTCAGCCAGGACAGGGCCGTCCCGGGCTATGGGGCGGTGCTGGAGCAGGCGCTGTTGCGCGACTACTTCCACCCCGGCCCCTGCACCAAGGTGGCCGCCGGCTTTGATGGCGAAAGCAGGGCGGGGCAGGAGCAGAGCCTGCCGGAGCGGCCGCTGCTGGAGGCCATCGCCGCCCTGGTGGACGGCCCGGTGGAACTGGTGCTGAGCCATGCCCTGCGCCACGGCCGCCGGGAGCTGGCGCGGCGCCGCGCCGGCGCCGGCCGGATGGGCTTCGGCGACCTGCTGGCAGCCCTCGATCCCGGTGCCGGCGGCGATCGCCACCAGGCCCTGCTGGCGGCGGTGGGTGAGCGCTACCGGGTGGCCCTGATCGATGAGTTTCAGGACACCGATCCGATCCAGTGGCGGATCCTGCAGCGGGCCTTCGTGGCCGCCGCCGGCGCACCGCCCCGCCACCTGCTGGTGATGGTGGGCGACCCCAAGCAGGCCATCTACCGCTTCCGCGGCGGGGAGCTGGCCACCTACCGCCTGGCCCGGGGGCAGGCCGATGGCCTCCACGGCCTGCGCGAGAACCGCCGCTCCGCCGCCGCCCTGGTGGAGGCCCTCAATCGGTTGATGGCGGCAGGCCTGGTGGGCTCCGGCCTGGAGGTGCCGCCGGTGCTGGCGCGGGCGGAGAAGGGCGAGCTGCTGCTGGAGAGCGGGGAGTCGCCGCTGCAGCTGCTGCCCCTCGGCGATGACGACCACCAGCCCCGGCAGGTGGCCGGCCTCTGCCTGCAGCTGCTGCGGCGGGGGCTGCGGCTGCAGACCCCGCGGCCCGACGGCAGCCACCAGCAGCGGCCGCTCGACCCGGGCGATCTCTGCCTGCTGGTGGGCACCCACCGCCAGGCCGAGCTGCTGCGTCACGCCCTCGAGCAGCGGGGGCTGCCCAGCCGGCTGGTGAGCCGTGGCGATGTGTTCGCCAGCGAGGCGGCCACCGCCCTGCAGCGGCTGCTCGACGCCCTCGCCGATCCGGGCCACCCCGGCCGCCAGCGGCTGCTGGCCGCCTCGCCGCTGCTGGGCTGGAGCGCCGAGCGGCTGGCCACGGCCCCCGAGGCGGCGTGGGAGCAGCTGGCCGACCAGCTGGCGGAGCTGGCCCAGCGCCTGGAGCGCGATGGCCTGCTGGCCTGCCTGGGAGACCTGCTCAGCATCGAGGGGCTGGCGCGGTTGTCGCTGGGGGGGCGGCTGCTGGCCGACCTGCAGCAGGCGGCCGAGCTGCTGCAGGAGCGCATGCACCAGCAGGGCTTGGGGGCGGCGGCCGCCGCCGACTGGCTGCGCCGCATCCGCCGGGATCCCGACCGGCGGGTGCCCGAGGAGCACCAGCTGAACAGCACGGCGGCCGATGCCGCGATCGCCGTGGTCACCGTGCACCGCAGCAAGGGTCTGGAGTACCCGGTGGTGATCTGCCCGTACCTGTGGCGGGCCCCGGCAGCCCCCACCGGCAACGCCAGGGAACTGGGGCGGCGCTGGCTGCCGCCCGGTGCAAGTGCCCCCCATCTCGACCTGCACCGCTCCCCCCACTGGGGCCGGGGGCGCCGCGCCGCCCTCGCCGATCAAGCCGCCGCCGAGCAGGAGGCCGAGCGCCTGGCCTACGTGGCCGCCACCCGCGCCCGCCACCTGCTGGTGCTGGGCTGGCCGGAGCAGGTGCGCCGGGGTGCCAATCCCCTGGCGCCCTGGCTGCTGGCGGCCGGGGAGCTGCGCGGCGAACCGGAGCTGCCGCTGCAGCGGCTCGATCCGGCCGCCCTGCCGGGGGCGGGCGGGCGCTGGCAGCCGCCCACGCCGGAGGGAGAGCTGCAGAGCGGCCCCCTGCCCCGCCACCGGCTCGACACCAGCTGGGGCCGCAGCAGCTACTCCAGCTGGGCCCATGGCAGCAGCAGCCTGGCGCCCGCCGAGCGGGAGGAGGGGCGCGACACCAGCGATGCCTCCGCGCCAGCCTCAGCGGAAGCTGCTGCGGAGGCTGGCGCCACCGAGGAGGGCCCCAACGAGACCCCCAACGAGACGGGCTGGGAGCGGCAGGGGCCGCTGGTCGGGTTCCCCCGCGGCAGCGGCCCCGGCGAGGCCCTGCACCGCATCCTCGAGCAGCTCGACTACCGCCTCAGCCCCGGGGCGCCCCAGCCCCTGGCCCTGATCCGCCAGGAACTGGAGCGGGCCGGGCTGGCGGTGGCCCTGGCCGAAGCCCTGGCGGGGGCCCTGGAGCGGCTGCGCCACACCCCCTTCGGCGGCGCCCTGGGCAGCTTCCGCCTGGCGGGGCTGGCACCGGCGGAGCGCCTCAACGAGATGGCCTTCGATCTGCCCCTGGCGGTGCCCCGTCAGCCGCAGCAGCCCCAGGAGCCAGGGGAGCAACCGCGGCGGGTGCGCAGCGCCGACCTGGCCCGTTGCTTCCGTGAGCACCCCGGCGGCCTGTTCGCGGGGGCCTACGCCGAGCGGCTCGAGCGGCTGGAGATCGCCAGCCGCGGCTTCCTCACCGGATCGATCGACCTGGTGTTCCGGCACGACGAGCGCTGGTGGGTGCTCGACTGGAAGAGCAACTGGCTGGGGGAGCGCGACAGCAGCGGCACGCCGCTGGCCTGCGGCCCGGCCCACTACGGCCTGGCGGCCATGGCGGAGCTGATGGCGGCCAGCCACTACCCCCTCCAGGCCCACCTCTATCTGGTGGCGCTGCACCGCTACCTGCGCTGGCGCCTGCCCGGCTACCACCCCGAACGGCACCTGGGCGGCTACGCCTATGTGTTCCTGCGCGGTGTGCCCGAGGCCACGGCCCGGGTGGAGAGCCTGGCCGCCGCCGGGGCCGGGCTGCCGGGGCTGCTGGTGGAGCGGCCACCCCTGGCGCGGCTGCAGGCCCTCGACGCCCTGTTGCGGGAGGGCGGGCGATGACCGCCACCAGCCCCGCTGCAGCAACCAGCGGCATCCTGGCCGCGGCCCTGGGCGAGGCCCTGCCCCGCCTCTGCGCGGCCGGCGCCCCCGTGGATCCGCGGCTGGGGGCCCTGATCGCCGCCCTCGCGGCGGCCCTGGAGGCCGGCGTGCTGGAGCTGGATCTCAGCGCCGGGGCACCGGAGGGCCTCGATCCCCAGGGCTGGCCCGAGGCCTACCGCGCGGCCCTGGAGCGCTCGCCTCTGGTGGGGCGGGCCGGCTGTCTCGAGCAGGCCCCGGAGGCGCCCCTGGTGCTGGCGGGCGATCGACTGCGCTGGCGCCGCTGGCACCTCGAGCTCGAGCACGTCCTCAGCCAGTTGCTGCAGCGGGCCCGCGATCCCCTGCCTGAGGCCCCGCCGCCCGCGCTGCTGGCCGAGGCCCTCCGGCAGGCGGCGGCGGCCGGGCTCGACGGGCGCCAGCAGCAGGCGGTGGCAGCGGCCCTGGGGCAGCGGCTGCTGCTGCTCAGCGGCGGCCCCGGCACCGGCAAGACCAGCACCGTGGTGCAGCTGCTCGCCGCCCTGCTGCGGCAGCAGCCGGGCCTGCGGCTGCAGATGGCGGCACCCACCGGCAAGGCGGCGGCCCGCTTGCGGGAGGCGATCGAACGGGACGGCCGCCGGCTGGAGCCCGAACTGGTGGCCCCGTTGCTGGCAGCCCCCTGCTCCACCCTGCACCGGCTGCTGGAGAGCAGCGGCGAGCGCTTCGGCCGCCACGCCCAGCGCCCCCTGGAGCTGGATCTGCTGGTGGTGGATGAGCTGTCGATGGTGGACCTGCCCCTGATGGCGGCCCTGCTGGACGCCCTGCCGCCGGCCTGCCGGCTGGTGCTGGTGGGGGATCCGGCCCAGCTGCCGCCGGTGGGTCCCGGGGCGGTGCTGCAGGAGCTGATGCAGCCCCCGTGGCGGCCGCAGCTGGGGCCGGCCGCCGTGGAGCTGCGCACCACCTATCGGAATGCCGGCGCGATCGCCGCGGTGGCCGCCGACCTGCGCCTGGCGGGGCCCATCCCTCTGGAGCAGCTCAGCACCCGGCTGCGGGGCCTGGACCCGGCCGCCAACCTGCAGGGGCTGCAGGCGCCGCCGCGCCAGCCTCCAGCGGCGGTGATCACCGCCCTGAGCCGGCACCAGCAGCAGCTGGCCGCCCTGGCGGCGGCCCTGAGCTGGCGCGCCGGAGAGGTGCTGACGGAAGAGGCCTATGGCCCCCTGCTCAGCGAACTGGAGCGCTGCGTAGCCCTCACCCCGGTGCGCCAGGGGCCCTGGGGCGTGCAGGGCCTGCACCGCCAGCTGCTGGGGGAGGCCGCCGGGCGGCCTCTGGCCCACTGGCCCCTGGGCACGCCCGTGCTCAACCAGCGCAACCTGCCCGAACAGGGGCTGGCCAACGGCGACGTGGGCGTGCTCGTGGGCAGCGGCCGTGAGCGGCGGGTGCTGTTTTCCGCCGGCCGGCTGCTGCATCCGGCCCGGCTGGGCCAGGCCCAACCGGCCCTGGCCCTCACCGTGCACAAGTCCCAGGGCAGCCAGTACGGCACGGTGTGGCTGCTGCTGCCGCCGGGCCGCGACTGGGACGCGCGGTTGCTGTACACCGGCCTCACCCGTGCCCGCGAACAGGCCTGGCTGGTCACCCCAGGCTGAAACTGGCACGTCCGTGGACAGTCCCCTGAGCAAGCCGCCCCCATCGCCCACACCATCGCCGCGGCAGGAGCGCCCCTGGGGGTGGTTTGAAACCCTGGGCGGTGGCAGCGGCTACCTGCTCAAGCGGCTCTGCATCGCCGCCGGCCAGCGGATCAGCCGCCAGCGCCACCGCCAGCGCTGCGAGCACTGGGTGGTGGTGGCCGGTGAGGGCTGGCTGGAGTGCGAGGGGCGGCAGCTGGAGGCCAAGGAGGGCAGCACCCTGTTCATCCCCGTGGGCGCGGTGCACCGGGCCAGCGCCGGGCGCAGCGATCTGGTGATCATCGAAGTGCAGCGCGGCGACCTGCTCAGCGAGGACGACATCGAGCGCCTGGCCGATGACTTCGGCCGCGCACCTGGCGCCTAATCCGGCAACTGATAAGATTCCGTATCAGCTCTCCATTGGGCCCGCCGCTTCACGGCCGGCCAGACAACGGCAAGGCAGACAGAAGGCAGAAAGTTTTGCGGGGCTTCAACGGGCTCCCCTGGGTAGCTGCCGGACCTGCATTGAAGGACTCACCAGCCCCCAGGCGCTGGGATCCGGGCTGCGCGCACCACCCGAGGATTCCCTTTTTGACTTCCCTGATCGAACCCACCAACGGCGCCAGCAACGGCAGCAGTCCCGCCGACGCCCCCGCCAACGCCAACGCCATCGAAACCCTCCCCCAGCCCAGTGGCTTCGCCCACTTCGGCTTCGGCCCTGAATTGCTCGACGCCCTGGCGGCGGTCGGTTACAGCGAGCCCTCGCCGATCCAGCAGGCGGCCATCCCCGAGCTGCTGCTCGGCCGTGACCTGGTGGGCCAGGCCCAGACCGGCACCGGCAAGACGGCGGCCTTCGCCCTGCCGATGCTGGCCGGCCTGGATCCCGAGCAGCGCACCCCCCAGGTGCTGGTGCTCGCCCCCACCCGGGAACTGGCCCTGCAGGTGGCAGCCGCCTTCAACAGCTATGCCGCCCGGCTGCCCCAGGTGCGCACCGTAGCCATCTATGGCGGCGCAGACTTCCGCGACCAGATCCAGCAGCTGCGCCGCGGCGCCCAGATCGTGGTGGGCACCCCCGGCCGGGTGATGGACCACATGCGCCAGGGCACCCTCGACCTCTCCAGCCTGCGGGCCCTGGTGCTCGACGAGGCCGACGAGATGCTGCGCATGGGCTTCATCGACGACGTGGAGTGGGTGCTGGGCCAGCTGCCCGAGAAGCGTCAGGTGGTGCTGTTCTCGGCCACCATGCCGGCCGAGATCCGCCGTATCTCCCAGCAATACCTCAGCAGCCCGGCGGAGGTCACGATCCGCACCAAGGCCGCCGACGCGGGCCGCATCCGTCAGCGTTACCTCACCGTTCACGCGCCCCACAAACTCGGCGCCCTGGAGCGTGTGCTCGAGAGCGAGGGCGGCGAAGGGGTGATCATCTTCGCCCGCACCAAGGCCATCACCCTCACCGTGGCCGAATCCCTTGAGGCCCACGGCTACGACGTGGCCGTGCTCAACGGCGACGTGCCCCAGGCCCAGCGGGAGCGCACGATCGAGCGTCTGCGCAATGGCCAGGTGGACATCCTGGTGGCCACCGACGTGGCGGCGCGCGGTCTCGACGTGGACCGCATCGGCCTGGTGATCAACTACGACATCCCCTTCGATGGCGAGGCCTACGTGCACCGCATCGGCCGCACCGGCCGGGCGGGACGCAGCGGCGAGGCGATCCTCTTCCTCACCCCCCGGGAGCGCCGCTTCCTGGGCGGACTGGAGCGGGCGGCGGGCAAGCCGATCGAGCCCATGGAGGTGCCCAGCAACGGCACCATCAACCAGCACCGCCTCGACCGCCTGCGCCAGCGGCTCACCGGTGCCCTCAAGGAGACCGGCTGCAACGAGGAGGAGCGGGCCCTGCTCAGCGAGATTCTGCAGCGGGTGGCCCAGGAGCAGTCCTGCAGCCCCGAGCGCCTGGCCCTGGCGGCCCTGGAACTGAGCCTGGCCGGCAAGCCCCTGCTGCTGCAGGGCAACGACGACTTCACCAGCGTGCGGCCCCAGGGTCCCGGCCGCGAGGGCTATGGACGCGACCGTGGCCCGCGGGACGGTTCCAGCCGGGAGCCCCGCCGTGGGGCCGCCCGCGGCGAACGGCCCCAGGGTCCTCCCGAGGACAACATGGAGCGCTTCCGCGTGGAGCTGGGCTGGCGGGACCGCATCAAGCCGGGCAACCTGGTGGGAGCGATCGCCAACGAGACCGGCCTCAACGGCAAGTCGATCGGCCGCATTCAGATCTTCGATGCCCACAGCACCGTCGACCTACCGAAGGGCATGCCCGAGGAGGTGTTTGAGAGCCTGAAGGCCCTGCGGGTGCTGAGCAAGCCGCTGCAGATCAGCCGGCTCAGGAGCTCAGACCGGTGACGTCGCCAAGGGACAGCGAAGTCCCGAGGGACGTCGAGGTGATGTCGGCGGTGGTCATCGACTCCACCGCCGCGATCAGGGAGCACTGAACCTCCAGGCTTTCCGTCTGCACCAGGGTCTGCAGGAGGTCGAAGCGGTCCTGCGGAGCCAGTTCTCCATCCTCGCTCCAGGCAAGACTCCAGGGGACAGGGGCCGTCATCAGAGGTTGGTGGTGGAAGGGTGGTGGTAGGGACTGGACTGGGACGACTGGACT
>REEV01000034.1 GCA_007694915.1 Cyanobium sp. PLM2.Bin73
CTAGTCTTACCAGGTAATACTGGCTTCCTTGTGGCCGTGGATGCCGCCTCCACCAGTTCGATCACCAGCAAGGGGCAGGTCACCATCCCCAAGGCCCTGCGCCAGCAGCTCGGCCTGGCCCGAGGCAGCCGCGTCAGCTTTCAGCTGGTGGGCGACCACATCGAGGTGCGGCCCTGCAGGCCGCAGCAGGCCTTGCCTGTGAGCGGCTTCGGGATGCTCAAGAGCAAGCGCCCGCCCGTGCCGGTGGACTTCGATGCCGCCAGCCTGCTGCGGCCATGATCGGGCTCGACACCAATGTCCTGGCCCGCTACCTCGTGGAGGAAGCCGACGCCGATGAGGCCACGCAGACCCAGCGCCGGGCCGCCCGCCAGCTGATCGAATCCGGCCAGGATCTGTTTCTGCCCAAGACCGTGGCCCTGGAGCTGGAGTGGGTGCTGCGCGGCTACTACGGCTTCCCGGTGGAGCAGGTGCTGCGGGTGCTGGATCAGTTGCTCCACCACCCCTGCCTTGTGATGGAAGACCGCCCCGCCCTGGAGCAGGCGGTGGTGCCGTAGCCACGCCCTTGGGTCGCCCGTGCCAATGCCCCATCGATCGCCTCAGGCAGGGCGGTTCAGACGCTGCAGCCGCAGCTCACTCACCGAGGCAATCGCCTCGAAGTCGGCATCGAAGCTCACCAGCACGGCGTTGTGGTGCAGCGCCACGGCGGCCACCAGCAGATCAAGGCTGAGCACCGTGCGGCCGATCTGGCGGCAGGCCTGGCCCAGGCCGATCGCGCGCTGCCAGAGGTCCGCTGGAGTGGAGAGCGTGGGCAGGGTGGCGAACTGGGCTTGCAGCTGACGAGCCTCCTCGGGCCGGGCCGAGCGCAGCACCTCGAAGAGCACCGGTTCAGCCAGGTGGGCCTGGGGGTCGAGCACGAAGGGTGCGATGAACTGCTTCAGCGCGGCCGGGCTGCGGGTACGGGTGAAGTCGACCCAGAGGCTGGTGTCGAGCAGCAGGGTCATGAGGCGACCTCCTGATCGCGCTGGCGCTCGCGCTCCTGGTCGGCCTCGAAGCTCTCCAGCTCCACCCCCCATTCGCCGCTGAGGAACCGCTGGGCGATCTGGGCGCGGCGCCGCTGCTGCAGGGCCTCCTCCATCAGGCGACGGATCGCGGGCCCCTTCTTGCGCTCACCGGTGAGGTCCAGGATTTCGGCCATCTCGCTGTCCGAGAGTTCCACGGTGACTTTCATGGTTTCTGCCGCCCCTCGTCAGACTCTGAAGTCACAATGACACTGGCCGTCAATGGGGCGCTGCTGAATGCTGCGTCAACGGCCTGGGCGGCTGCGCTCTGGTTTCTCGTGCGAAAGAGTGGAGGCCTCCCCCGCTCCTGCCCCCATGGCACCACTGCGCTGCCACCTGCTGATCGGCCAGCCGGCCAGCGGCAAAACCACCCTCGCCCACACCCTCAGGCCCCTGCTCAGCGGCCCCGGCGAACCGCCGGCGGTGGTGCTCTCCACCGACGCGATCCGCGCCGAGGTGTTTGGCGATGCGGCACAGCAGGCCAGCGGCTGTGGATCAGGGGACGGTGAGCCGGCTGCTGGAGGATGGCCCCCTGGGCGGCAGGGTGGCGGGGATGTGGGCGGTGATCGAAACGCCGGAGGCGATTGAGGCCAACATCACCCGAGCCCAGAGCCAGCACGAGGCCACCCTGCGGGAGCTGGCCCAGTCCGATGCCCGCCTCTACAGGGGGCTGGAGCAGGAGCTGCGCGATGTCCCGGCCGAGCCTGCGGTTGCCCCGACGCTGATCGAACCAGCCGCTGAGGCCCGGGCCAGCCGGAGCGAGCTGGAAGGCCTGTCAATGAAGGTGCTGTGGGGGCTGTGCAAGCAGCGGGGCATCAAGGGCCTCAGCAGTGGGCCCAAGGATCTACAGGTGGAGGCCCTGCTCACCCATCCCGATGGCCCGCCCCTGCGCAGCGCCCTTCCGCTCAAGGCCGGCAGGGGCGGCATGGCGCCAGCCCCATTGGCCACTGGTGGCAAGGCCGGCGGGGGGCAGCTGCAGCAGATCGAGCAGCGGCTGGACCGGCTGGAGCAGCTGCTGGTGTTGATCGCCCAGCGGGTGGGGGTGCCGCCAGAGGCGATCGACCAGCTGGCGAGCGCACCATCCCCGCTTCCACCAACCTGAATCACCTCTGTGTTGGCGCCAGGCCATGGCGGTGAACCGAGAAACGCTGGAAAAGCTGGGCCGCTTCCTGCTGCGGGGCCTGCGCATCGGCGCGAGCACGGTGGCAGCGGCGACTGCCCCTCAGCCCGGAGCCCTGAGACTGAGCCGCAAGCAACGGGCCAGTTCTCAGGCAGCGATGATGAAGGTTGCGGAACTCACAGACCGCCGTCCTGGCTGCCGCCTATCGTCAAGGCTCGCCCTGGATCCACCAGCACGGTTCGCATGGCACTGTCCACGCCAAGCAGGCCTCCCTCAACCCCAACCTCTGGGCAGCTGCGGCGTGAGCAGATCGATGCGCTCCTGGAGGAGTTACGTGACCCTGCCCTTGCCCGTCAATTCCTGATGGACGCTGGCCTGATCGATTCCGATGGCCAGCTCACCCCTCCGTACCGCAGCCAGGATGCCCGGTCGGCCTAAGAACAGCCTGGGCCCCTTGGTTCTGTTTCATGGCTGCGACAAGGATGTTGCTGAATCCGTGCTGAGTGGAGCGGCAACACTTCAGCTCAGCGAAAATGACTACGACTGGCTGGGCAATGGCATCTATTTCTGGGTCGACAGCCCAGAGCGAGCCTTGTCTTGGGCCAAGCACCGCAGATCCTCACCATCGGTGATTGGCGCTTTTGCCTATCCCGGCAACTGCCTAAACCTGACTGACTACGGGGTGATGAATGAACTCGCCCTTGCGTACGAGGCCACCCTTGGGATCTCGGCAGCAGCAGGATCACAACTACCTGTGAACTCTGTTCGGGAGAACGGCATCTTCATGAAGCGTCAACTTGACTGCGCTGTGATCCAGATGGTGCACAAGATCCGCGATAGCAAGGGGATGGATGCTTACGACACCGTCTATGGAGTGTTTGAAGAAGGAGACCTCGTTTATCCCGGCGCAGGTTTTCGCGACAGAACCCATGTGCAAATCGCCATCCGCAACCCGGAGATGATTCTGGGCTATTTCCGAGTCGACGGCATGACATAGTCCCGAGTCACAGCAGATGGTGCATCATCACCAGCGCATCGACATACCCGAGCCGCTGATTGCGGAAGGCCCCCGGCAGGATCCCGACGATCTGAAAGCCGTTGCGCTGCCAGCAGCGGAGGCCCGCGGTGTTGGTGCTCACCACCAGGTTGAACTGCATCGCCCGGAAGCCCAGCCGCCGGGCGGCCTGCAGGGAGTGCTGGCACAGGCGGCTGCCGATGCCCTCGCGGCGGCAGTGCTCGGCCACCACATAGCCCGCGTTGGCGACATGGGCACCCAGAGCAAGCGAGTTGGGCCTGAGGTAGTAGGTGCCCACCAGCGCGCCGGTGGCATCCACAGCCACCATTACGGCCTGGCTCTGCTCCACCCACGCCACCTGAGCCTCGGCCTCGGTGATGGCTGGGTCGTGGGGGAAGGTCTCACCGGCGCGGAACACCGGCTGCAGCAGCCGCCACACCGCCGGCCAGTCGGCCCGCTGCATGGGGCGGATGGACAGGGCGTTGCTCACAGCCTCCTCAACGCCGCATCCA
>REEV01000094.1 GCA_007694915.1 Cyanobium sp. PLM2.Bin73
AGGCTCTCAACGTGATCGTTGGCGCTCACCTGACCGTCATCGCCCAGCAGCGGGTTGCCCTTGCTGTCGATCGGCACCAGCTTGTCGCGGCCGTTGCCGTCCTTCTCGAGCTTGAACTCGCCGCCCACCTGCTGCTTGAAGATCTCGAAGAAGCTGCCGCGGTTGTCGCCGCCAGGCCGGCCTTCGGCGTCGATGAAGAGGCGCTCAAGCAGGCGATCCTTGCGCAGTTCCTCCACCTGAGCCAGGGCAGCATCACGCTCCTTGGCCACGGTGCGCACCTTGCGGTCGGCGCTGAGCTGCAGCTGACGCTCCCGGTTGGCGATCTCCCGCTCCAGCTGCACCTTCTGCCGCTCGGCCTCCTGCAGGCGCTCGTACTCATCGGGGTTGATCTTGGAGAACTGGGCCAGCTGGCGGCGCATGGTGCGCAGCTCCCGCTCCAGCTGGTTGGTGCGGCGGCGCTCGGCCTTGAGGGCCTCGCTGATGCCATCGGTTGCCGGCGGCTCATCGGCCGGTTCATCGGCCGGTTCGGCGGGATCGAGGTCGTCGTCATCACCGGCAAGGTCATCGTCCTCGCCGTCCAGATCGTCGTCGCCGGTACCGGCGGGATCCAGGTCGGTGTCGTCTCCTTCGTCAGCGCCCGGGGGCTGGTTGGGCCATTGCTGCTGCTGGCTGTAGCTGACCAGCGGCTGCTGCAGGGTCTGCAGCTGGTCGTAGAGGTGCTTGCTCATGGGTCCACCCATCGCGGCTGTGGTTGATGCAGGCACCCCTCACGGCTGTGCCCACGTCACCTATTGCCAGCGTCAGGGGCTGGGCCGCTCAGGGCTCCGTCGTGGGCTCCGGCTCGGGCTCGGGGTCCACGTCGAGGTAGCTCCGATCGTCAGGATCGGCAAAGCTGCGGCGCCGCGGCGGCAGATGGAGCCAGGTGTCGGGCAGCAGGGTCGATGGGCGGAACAGCGGCACCAGCAACTCCTGACCGGGATCGAGCGGCGTCGAGGGCCGGGTGAGTGGCACCACCAGGTCGAAGCCGACCGGCAGGGGTTCCGACTGGCTCCAGAAGTCGAAGGTCGGTGCGTTGTATTTGCGCAGTGTCTTGGGCGTGGTCAGGTACACCTCAGCGAGGCTCTTGAGGGTGTCGCCCTCGACCGTCACGTGGATGCCAAAGCGATGCACGTCAGGGTTGTTCTCCATCAGCCACTCCACCGTCGTGCCGTACTCACCGGCAAGGGTCAGCAGCGTGTCGCCAACTTCGGTCAGCACCGTGTCGAGCGGCAGCAGGAACGGATTCAGGTTGCGCAGCGTCTGGACGGTGGTGCCGTAGCGCTCTGCCAGGCCAGCGAGCGTGTCGCCGGGCTCCGTGGCGATCACCCGCTGGGGCTTGAGCACGAAATCCAGGGCCTCGCCAAGCTGCGGCTGCACCAGGGCGCCGATGCCGCCTTCACCGAAGGGGAAGCCGACGGTGAGCAGGGAGCAGCCAAGAAGGTGAGCACGGGGCTGGGGCGGAAGCACGCCCGGTGACTGCAGGGCCGTCAGGTCGCCGAGCCAGGCCACGCCGAGCTCCACCGGCGGCTGCAGCACCCGGGGCCGCGGCGTCCAGAAGTTCTCCGGCGCCTCCGGCTGGTCAGGGTTGGGCGGCTCCGGCAGGAACTGGGGCGGCGGTGTGTGCACAGGCCGGAGGGCGGCCGTCTGCCAGGTGAGCTGGGCATCGAGCCAGGACCAGGGGCTCTCCAGCGGGGCCGGCAGTTCAGCACCACGCACCAGGTAGCCGGTGCACAGCAGATCACCGTTGTCCTGGCCGGGGCCGGCATCGCGGCTGGTGAGCAGCTTGCGCTGCTTGACGAACACCTCCAGCACATGCCAGGCGATCGTGGTCGGCTCCTTGGCCCGTGGGTGGTCCAGCAGCGGCAGCAGCAGCCGCAGCGAGGCGAACTCCGCCAGTGGCGTCGGAAGCAGATCCGGCAGCGGCGTGGGATCAGCCACGGATCATCAGGCCGCCAAAGCGCGGCTGCTGGGCCGGGAGCCACGAGGTGAGGCCAGGGAGGATCAGCAGCAGCGCCTCAACGTGGTGTCGGCGGCTGGCGGCCGGCCGGGCCGCAGGCTCGGAAGCCTGGGGAGGGATTTCGTATTCGGTGCTGACTTCCTCCAGAAGCAACTCGGTGGCGTACTCGACCACGTCCAGCTTTTTCTGCGGCAGCTGCTCAGGGACCGGCCCGGCCGCGCCCTTGCGCGTCACCTTGCGCACCACCGGCTCCGGGGTCGCCGGAGGGCCGGGCTCGCTGGGCTCCGGCGGGTAATCGATCAGGGCGATGGCATCGATGTGGCCCTTGGCCACCGGGATGGCGTCGGGGTAGTGCCGCTCCAGGGCCGCCATCTCGTCGTTGATCGCACGAATCGAGGCCGGGCTGACCGGGATCGAGAGCGCAGCACGGATGCCCTCAAGGTCCGTCGGCCGCCAGGCGTAGGCGTTGTCGGTGCTCATGGCTGGGGAACGTCGAGGGAATCAGCGGTGCCGTCACCGGCAGGGTTCACCACGCCCGGCATCGCCGCCAGGTCCAGCTGGTGGCGGAGCTCAGCGTCGGTGATGATCCCGCGCTCGTGCAGCTGCAGCAGTTCGCCCACGGTCGGCAGCGGCCGCGGCGGCGGCGTGAGTGGCGAGACGGTGAGCGACACCCCCGACGCGGGGTTGTGGCGCTCGCCGGTCAGCGCGCACCAGTGCTCCAGCAGCAGGGAGAACACCGAGGTCTTGCGGGTGGCCAGGGACTGCAGCAGCGCGAAGGACTGTCCGGCTGTGAGGCTGATCTCCGTCTCGCTGCGGCCCGGGCCCCGGTTCTCGGTCGGCACCAGCGCATCACGACGCATGGTGTCCTCCAGGTGGAGCAGGTGAGCGCGGTGCTCAGCCAGGCTGCGGGCGCGGATCTCCTTCCAGTCGAAGTCCGCGCCGTCAGGCAGATCGAGGAAGGAGTTCGTCGAGAGGATCAGAGGCTCCGGCGCCCTGGCCTCGCCCTCCTCGCTCTGCACCGTGCCGTAGCGATCGACCACACCCTTGCGCACGCCGACCGGCAGGGCGCAGCGGCTGAGCAGATCCTCGTATTCGGTCTTGAGCCGAAAGTGGGTCAGGTACTGGTGCGCCAGGCCCAGGTGCGGCAGGTCGCCCTCACCGAACTGGGCGCCGTCGGTGCCGTACCAGCAGGCGGGGAGTCGGGTGTGACCCTGCAGCGCCAGCGGCAGGCCGACCGCCACCTCGCGGTAGCCGGTGGGGTCAGAGTTGGAGCGCTCGGCCGCGACCGTGCGGACCGTGAAGCCGTCGTCCCCGAAGCGAAACGTGGTGTAGAGCCAGTCGTCCACGGCGGGTTGACTGAGCAGCTCACCGTTGGGGCCGATCATCAGCACCGGCGTGGCACCGAACTGCAGGGGCTGCAGCGGCCGGCGCTCATCGCTGCGGATCGTGTACTCCAGCAGCTCCCGAGAGCCGATCGCCAGGCGCCAGAAGAGCAGGTCAGCGCGGGGCACCACCATCAGCCGCGGCAGGGCCGCACGATCACCCCGCTGCACCGCTTCCAGGCGGTGGCCCTCCGACGGAAAGCTCCTGGCCGGCGGCACCACGATCAGCAGACAACCGCCATCGCGGAGCACCAGTAGATCGGCGATGAACAGGAACACCCCCAGATCGGTGCCCATCCCATCCACATCGCCGA
>REEV01000015.1 GCA_007694915.1 Cyanobium sp. PLM2.Bin73
CCTGGGAGTCACGCTGGTGACCAACAACCCCGCAGACTTCTTCGCCTACCCCGGTCTGATCATCGAGAACTGGGTGGCCTAGGAGCCCCTTCATCTGTGGGTGGAACACCTGAATCCGCTGGTTCAGCCCTGGTTGAGCGGATTCGGATTCTGTACAGCCTGTACAGAATGACGATGGACCGAAAACAGTCTCCACGTGGGCACCAGGTAGGCATCGGGATTGGCCTGGCGCACCTTCTCGAACTGATCGGCGTTGAGCCGCAGGTCCCAGGGCAGCTGCAGCGGCTGCAGTGCAGCTGATTGGCTCGGCGGTGCCAGGGTCATCGGCATACCCCCACGATTCCCGAGACTAAGCGGGTGCTCTGTCTCGTGAGACGTAACGTTGACCGGGCTCCAGCATGGTGGCGCCATCGCGCCCAGGCATACCCTGCGCGAGGCTCTGTCAACTGGCGACCAACTGCTGTCTCCATGGCCGAGGTTCTGATCCGGGAACTGGATGAGCTGGTGCTGGCGGCGCTCAAGGCTCGCGCCCGCGCCCAGGGTGTTTCGCTGGAGCAGAGCCTGCGGGATCTGCTCACGGCCGCAGCTCGGGAGGGGGAATCAATGCGGGCAGAGCTATCCAGGCTGCGGGCCACCACACCGCCCGCCGGCCGCAACCTCGACGTGGCGGCCCTGATCCGCGCAGACCGCGATGGCCGCTGAACCGGTCTGCATCGGCCCCCGCTCACACGTCCCAGATCGGCCCGAGATCCAGCGTCAGCCCGCTGAACAGGTCACCAGCGTCGAGCGTTTTGGCGTTGTCAAGCCGCTCGGGGTTGACGGCGGCATCGGCCCGCCAGATCTCCACGGCCCGTTCCTCGGGCAGCAACAACCAGGCCAGCTGGGCGCCATTGGCCAGGTAGGCCTCCATCTTGCGGCGCAGCGCGGTGAGGCCACGAGGGCCCTCATCAGACGCACGCGCCAACTCCACCACCAGATCGGGGCAGAGGGGCGCGAAACCCCGGCGCTGCTCAGGGCTCAGGGCCTGCCAGCGCTCCAGCCGCACCAGGGAGGCATCAGGGCTGAGCACCGAGCCATCTGGCAGGCGGAAGCCGCTGGAGCTGTCGAACACTCTCCAGGTTCGGGCGGCTTTGGAAAACTGCGTGAGCTGGAACAGCAACTCGTTGTTGCGGGCGCCGGTTTCGCTTCCTGTCGGGGTCATGGCGATCAGCTGGCCATCGGCGGAGAGTTCCAGCACGGCATCGGGATTGGCCTGGCACACCCGCTCGAACTGATCGGCGCTGAGCCGCAGATCCCACGGCAACTGCAGGGGCTGCAGTGCTGCTGATGGGCTTGGCGGTGCCAGGGTCATGGACATACCCCCTTCGGATCCTGAGACTAAGCAGGCCATCCGTCTCATGAGACGTAGTCCCAACGGCGCAGGCGCTCCCACACCGGCAGGTCGCAGCGGCTGAGGATCAGCAGCAGATCGAGATCGCTGCCCATGCCGGCGTCACCATTACTGATTCAGCTTCAGCACCGCCATGAAGGCCTCCTGGGGCACTTCCACGCGGCCCATGGCCTTCATGCGTTTCTTGCCCTTGGCCTGTTTCTTGAGCAGTTTCTTCTTGCGCGAGATGTCGCCGCCGTAGCACTTGGCGAGCACGTCCTTGCGCATGGCGCTGATGCTCTCGGAGGCGATCACGCGGCTGCCGATGGCGGCCTGGATGGGGATCTTGAACTGCTGGCGGGGGATCAGCTCCTTGAGCTTCTCCACCAGGGATTTGCCCACCGCGTAGGCCTTGTCGCGGTGCACGATGGTGGTGAGCGGATCGGCCTTCTCGGCGTTGATCAGCACATCGAGGCGCACCAGTTCGTTGCGGCGGTAGCCGATCAGCGAATATTCCATCGAGGCGTAGCCCTTGGTGCGGCTCTTCATCTGATCGAAGAAGTCGCTCACCACCTCCGCCAGCGGCAGCTCGTAGTGAAGGGTGACGCGATCGGTGGTGATGTATTTCATGTCGATGAACTCGCCGCGCCGCTCCTGGCACAGCTCCATCAGGGCGCCGTTGTAGACGTTTGGCGTGTAGATCTCCAGCTTCACGTAGGGCTCCTCGATGAACTCCCGCTGCTGCGGATCAGGCAGGGTGGCGGGATTGTCGATCATCAGGGTGCTGCCATCGAGCATGGCCACCCGGTAGATCACCGAGGGGGCGGTGACGATCAGATCGAGGTTGTATTCGCGCTCGAGGCGCTCCTGCACGATCTCCATGTGCAGCAGGCCGAGGAAGCCGCAACGGAAGCCGAAGCCCATGGCACTGCTGGTTTCCGGCTCGTATTGCAGGGCGGCGTCGCTGAGCTGCAGCTTGCCGAGGGCTTCGCGCAGGTCGGGGTACTGGTCGGCGTCGGTGGGGAACAGGCCGCAGAACACCATCGGCTTGGCTTCGGTGTAGCCGGGCAGGGGCGAGGACGCCGGGTTGGAAGCGAGGGTGATGGTGTCGCCCACGCGGGCATCGGCCACGGCCTTGATCGAGGCGGCCAGGTAGCCCACCTCACCGGCGTGGAGGCTGTCGGTGGGGCGCTGGTCGGGCGCCATCACGCCCACCTCATCGAGTTCGTAGGTTTTGCCGCTGGCCATCAGCAGCACCTTGTCTTTTTTGTTGAGCTGGCCGCTGATCACGCGGAAATACACGATCACGCCCCGGTAGGGGTCGTAGTAGGAGTCGAAGATCAGGGCCTGCAGCGGTTCGGCCACCCGATCGGCCGGCGCCGGCACCCGATCCACCACCGCCTGCAGGATCTGAGGCACGCCGAGGCCGGTTTTGGCAGAGCAGGCGATCGCCTTGGAGCAATCGAGGCCGATGATCGCCTCGATCTCCTCCTTGATGCGCTCGGGATCGGCGCCGGGCAGGTCGATCTTGTTGAGCACCGGGATGATCTCGAGGTCGTTCTCCAGCGCCAGATACACATTGGCCAGCGTCTGCGCCTCCACCCCCTGGCTTGCATCCACCACCAGCAGGGCGCCTTCGCAGGCCTGCAGGGAGCGGCTCACCTCATAGGAGAAGTCGACATGGCCGGGGGTGTCGATGAGGTTGAGCACATAGCTCTCGCCATCGGCGGCGGTGTAGGCCATCCGGGCGGCCTGGAGCTTGATGGTGATGCCGCGCTCGCGCTCCAGCTCCATGTTGTCGAGAAACTGCTCCTGCATTTCCCGCGCCGCCACGGTGCCGGTGTCCTGCAGCAGGCGATCGGCCAGGGTGGATTTGCCGTGGTCGATATGGGCAATGATGCAGAAATTGCGGATGCGGGAAACGGGAACGTCGGTCATATGGGGGGCTCGGGCGGCCCGATCCTAGGCAGCAACCGGAGCCGTAGATCCTTGGCAGAGCCCGGCGCCTCCCGGTCAGATTCGCCTAAGGTGAGATCTGACTGTGAAGACGTTGAGCACCAAGGCTTCCAGCGCCATGGGCATTCGGATCCTCCTTGTTGGAATGAGCCGCCGCCACCTGAGAGGTGAGCGCGGAGCCATCCTGACGGCCGCCGGCATCGTGGTTGCGCTGGTGCTCACCCTCAGCGCCGCCGCAGTGGTGCAGATCACGGGCGGCAACCTTCGCGGGGCGTTCGCCTCCTCCCACGGCAACCAGGCCCGCGGCGCGGCGTCGGAGGGCATTGAGCTGATGATCTCCACCTGGAACCAGCGCCAGAACCG
>REEV01000073.1 GCA_007694915.1 Cyanobium sp. PLM2.Bin73
GCGTTCACCTCGGCGTGGGCGGTGGGGTCGTGGTCGCGCAGCACGCTGTTGCCGGCGGCTCCCAGCACCACCCCGTCGCGCACCACCACAGCCCCGAAAGGGCCGCCGCTTCGCTCCAGCACCCCGGCCCGGCGCATCTCGGCGATGGCCCGGCGCATGTGGGCGCGATCGGTGGCGCTGGCCATGGAGTCGGGGTGCGGTCCGGGACGCTCACTGCAGGCTATTCAGGCCAGCCGGACCGGCCCGCGAGCCGGAGCGGTGGCGGATCGTCGGCCCCGCTCAGCGGCTCGATCAGCGGCTCGGTCAGCGGCTCAGCCAGCAGCCCGGCGAGCGGTTCTCCACCGGCTGCTCCGGCGGTTGGCTTGGCTTCCGGCGGCATCCGTGCGGCCGCGATCGCCGCCAGGGGGGCCAGCACAAACGCCCGCTGCCGCCAGCGGGGGTGCGGCAGCTCCAGCGCCCCTCCACGGCAGCGCAGGGCGCCCCACCAGAGCAGGTCGAGATCGAGGCTGCGTGGTCCCCAGCGCTGGCGCCGCTGCCGGCCGAAGCGCCGCTCCAGCTCGTGCAACCGCTCGAGCAGGACCCCGGCGGCGGCGCAGCCGGGGCTGCCCGCAGCCCGCACCAGCAGCACCGCATTGAGGTAGGGCGGCTGCTCCACCGGCCCGCCCACCGGCACCGTGCGGAACAGGGGTGACCAGATCAGCTGGACCGCGGCACCGCCACCCGGATCCGCGAACGCCGCTTGCCAGTCGGCCAGCAGCTGTACCAGCAGCGGCCGCACCGCCAGCAGCGTGGCCAGCGGTGGGCCCGCCTGGCTGGGCAGGTTGGCCCCCAGGGCGATCGCCAGGTCGGCGGCGCCGTCTGCGGGGGCCTGGGCCTGATCAGCGAGACTGGCGCACACGACGCAGGGGCTGGACCGTTCCATGGTTGCAAGCGGCACTGCCAGCTCCGGCGCGGCCAGCGCCGCGGCTCGCGCCTTTCCCCTGGCGGCGATCACGGGCCACGGCACCCTCAAGCTGTCCCTGCTGCTGGCCGCCGTCGATCCCGGCCTGGGCGGGGTGGTGATCGCCGGCGGCCGCGGCACCGGCAAGTCGGTGCTGGCCCGTGGCCTGCATGCCCTGCTGCCGCCGATCGATGTGCTCGACCTCGGAACGGTGGCCAGCGGCACCCCGGCCCCCGCTCAGCCGGCGCCGGCGGCCCTCAACATCGATCCCCAGCGTCCCGACGAGTGGGATGACGCCACCCGCGCCCGCCTGATTGCCCTGGGGGCCGATCCTGACGGCGCCGACCCCAGCGCCCTGCTGCCCACCCGGGTGATCCCGGCACCGTTCGTGCAGGTGCCCCTGGGCATCACCGAAGACCGGCTGCTGGGGTCGGTGGATGTCACCGCGTCCCTGGCCAGCGGCCAGGCGGTGTTTCAGCCGGGACTGCTGGCCGAGGCCCACCGGGGGGTGCTCTACATCGATGAGCTCAACCTGCTCGATGACGGCATCACCAACCTGTTGCTGGCGGCGGTGGGCTCTGGTGAAAACCGCATCGAGCGCGAGGGCCTGAGCCTCAGCCACCCCTGCCGCTGCCTGCTGATCGCCACCTTCAACCCGGAGGAGGGGGCGGTGCGCGACCACCTGCTGGATCGCTTCGCCATCTGCCTCAGCGCCAACCAGGTGCTGGAGCTGGAGCAGCGCGTGGAGATCAGCCGCGCTGCCATCGAGCACGCCGAGGCCGCCGAGACCTTCCGTGCCCGCTGGCAGGAGGACAGCGATGCCCTGGCCACCCAGCTGCTGCTGGCGCGCCAGTGGCTGCCGGATGTGCAGATCGCCCCTGAGCAGATCGTCTACCTGGTGAATGAGGCGATCCGCGGCGGCGTGGAGGGTCACCGCAGCGAGCTCTACGCCGTGCGCGTGGCCCGGGCCCATGCGGCCCTGAGCGGCCGCGACCGGGTGGAGGCCGACGACCTGCAGGTGGCCGTGCGCCTGGTGATCGCCCCGCGGGCCCTGCAGCTGCCACCCCCCGATCCCGAGCAGCCCACCGAGCCGCCGCCACCGCCGCCGCCGCCGCCCCAGGGCGAGCAGCCACCTGAGGAGTCCCCCGAGCCCGAGCCGCCGGAGAATGAGCAGGAGCCCGACGAGCCTGAGGAGCCTGACGACCAGGAGGACGACAGCCCTGAAGACCAGGCACCGCCCCAGGTGCCGGAGGAGTTCCTGCTCGATCCCGAAGCGGTGGCGGTGGACCCCGACCTGCTGGTGTTCAGCGCCGCCAAGGCCCGCAGCGGGGGCAGCGGCAGCCGGGCCGCGGTGTTCAGCGATTCCCGTGGCCGCTACGTGAAGCCGATGCTGCCCCGCGGCCCGGTGAAGCGCATCGCCGTGGACGCCACCCTGCGGGCCGCCGCCCCGTATCAGAAATCCCGCCGCGAGCGCGAACCCCACCGCAAGGTGGTGGTGGAGGACGGCGACCTGCGCGCCAAGCAGCTGCAGCGCAAGGCCGGCGCCCTGGTGATCTTCCTGGTGGATGCCAGCGGCTCGATGGCGCTGAACCGCATGCAGAGCGCCAAGGGGGCCGTGATCCGCCTGCTCACCGAGGCCTATGAAAACCGCGACGAGGTGGCCCTGATCCCCTTCCGCGGCGAGCAGGCCGAGGTGCTGCTGCCCCCCACCCGCTCGATCACCGCCGCCCGCCGCCGCCTTGAATCGATGCCCTGTGGCGGCGGCTCCCCCCTGGCCCATGGGCTCTCCCAGGCCGCCCGTGTGGGTGCCAACGCCCTGGCCACCGGCGATCTGGGCCAGGTGGTGGTGGTGGCGATCACCGACGGCCGCGGCAATGTGCCCCTGAGCCGCTCCCTGGGTCAGCCCCAGCTGGAGGGGGAGGAGCCGGTGGATCTCAAGGAGGAGGTGAAGCAGGTGGCCAGCCGCTACCGGGCCCTGGGCCTCAAGCTGCTGGTGATCGACACCGAGCGCAAGTTCATCGGCAGCGGCATGGGCAAGGATCTGGCCGAAGCCGCCGGCGGTAAATACGTGCAGCTGCCCAAGGCCAGCGATCAGGCCATCGCCGCCATCGCCATGGAGGCGATCAGCGGGGTGTGACTCAGCGGGGGGCCGTGGCGGGTGGCATCTTCGGGTCCCACTTCGGGTCCCACAGCCACTGCTCCTGCTGCTGCGGCTGTTGCTGCTGGGGTGGCTTCGGCTGTTGCTGCTCCAGCCGCTGCAACTGTTGCTGTTGCTGGGCAGCCTCCCGGTCCGCCCGCTCCTTGGCGGCGCCGGTCTGGGCGGGGTAGATCTCCTCGAAGAACTGGCCGAGCCCCACGGCCACGCTGCGCAGTCCGTTCATGAACGTGGGATCGGTGGTGAGCTGCTGCACATCACCCCCCACCGCACGCCACTGGGCGGTGAGGCGCTCGGCATTGGCCACCGTCTGCTGGAGGTCGGCCACCAGCTGCGGGTCGTCGAGCCGCTCCATCAGCTGGCGCAGCCGCTCTGAACTGGCGTTGATATTGGCGATCGTGGGCTGCACCCCCTGCACCGACCCCTCCAGGCTGCCCAGGACCGACTGCCCCTCGCGCACCAGGCCGCTGCCCTCCTGCATCAGGCCGCGGCCCTCCTGCAGGAAGGCGCCGGCCTGCTGGGCCGTCTGCTGCACGCTGGCGGCCACCTCGGACACCTTGCTGAACAGCTGCTCCTCCTCGGCCTGGTTGAGCAGGTCAAACAGTCTGGAGGTGACGGCGGCCAGGCTGGCGCCCTGGGTGCCGGCGATGCTGGCGCCGTCGCAGAGCATGCGCTGGCTGTCACACTCGCGCGAGCGCGGGCTGGGGGCATCGGCGGGCAGGGGCTCACCCTGGCTCACGAGCACCACCTGGGCTTCGCCCCCCAGCAGCGACACCTGGCCGATCTGTGCCACCGTGGGCTGGGCCAGGCGGATCGACGGGTTGGTGATCTCCAGCTGGGCGATCACCGCTTCCGAGGTGATCTGCACCGAGCGCACACTGCCCACCATCACGCCGCGGAACACCACCGGTGAACGCACCGCCAGGCCCTCGGCTTGCTGGAACCGGGCCTCCACACTCCAGTGCTGGCGCGTCAGCGAAAGTCCCCGCAGCCACATCGTCAGGCCCACAGCGCTGGCGATGGCGGCCAGCAGGGAAAACCCCACGATCGCCTCACGCACGGAGCGGCGCATCGCTCAGGCCTCCGCCGGCTGGATGGGCCCGAGAAGGCTACCGCTGCGGAACTGCCGCACATAGGGGTTGTCGGTGCTGCGGTAGCTCTCCAGATCCCCCTGCCAGCGGAAGCGGCCCTCGTAGAGCAGCACCACCCGGTCGGCGGTGCGCTCGATCGTGCTGTGCACATGGCTCACCACCACCGAGCTGGCACCGGCCAGGCTCGTGGTGCGCACGATCAGATCCTCGATGCGTGTGCAGGCCACCGGGTCGAGTCCGGCGGTGGGTTCGTCGAACAGCAGCAGGGGCATCCGGTCGCCGGGCTGGCTGGGGTCCTGGATCAGGGCGCGGGCAAAGCTCACCCGCTTCTGCATGCCGCCGCTGAGCTCACCCGGCATCTGCTCCTCGATGCCCCCCAGCCCCACGGCCTCGAGGGCCTGGCGCACCCGCTCGCGAATCTCCGCCTGGCTGAGGTGGCCCACCCGGTAGAGCAGAAAGCCCACGTTCTGCTCCACGCTCAGGGAGGCCAGCAGGGCGGGGTTCTGGAACACCAGTCGCACATCCGGCGGCTTGTGCTGATCGAGACGCAGGTAGCGCTGGGGCTCGCCGTGGATCACCACGCTGCCGCGGCTGGGCAGCAGCAGTCCGGCCAGCAGCCGCAGGATGGTGGATTTGCCTGATCCCGACGGTCCCACCACCACCAGCTGCTCCCCCCGCCGCAGGCTGAGGTCCACCGCGTCGAGCACGCGGTTCTCGCCCCACTGCATGGTCACACCGCGGAGTTCCGCGAGGGTGTCGGAGGGCTGGTTCAGGGCTGCGACCCGGTGCCCGTTGATCCTGCCAGCCCTGTTGGGGGTGCCGGGCTGCCCTGCCTACAGTTCCGAGGCGCCAGTCCGCCCCCCAGTCCGCCCCTCCCCCCAGTTCACCGGTCGCCTTGCTCCCTCCCGCCTCGCCTTCCTCTCCGCGACGGTTGCGCCGGTCGCGATCCCAGCCGGGCTGGCTGGGCCGGGGCGATCGCCGCCAGCGTGACCTGGTGAGCCGCTCCCGGCGGGCGGTGCGCTGGCTGCAGCCGGGCCTGGTGGTGAAACGCTGGGTGATCACCTCCGGCCTGGGCCTGCTGATCGCCCTGCTCGGTGCCGCCGTGTGGGCCGATCTGCAGCCCATCTACTGGACCCTGGCCGGCATTCAGTGGATGCTCCAGCGCATCACGATGGTGCTGCCGGGCAAGTTCACCGGCCCCCTGGTGCTGGCGGTTGGGCTGGTGCTGATCTGGCTGGGCCAGAGCCGCAGCTTCGGCACGATCCAGAAGGCCCTGGCCCCCGACAAGGACACCCTGCTGGTGGATGCCCTGGCCGCCCAGGGACGGCTCAACCGCGGGCCCAGCATCGTGGCCATCGGCGGCGGCACCGGCCTTTCCACCCTGCTCAGTGGCCTCAAGCGCTACAGCTCCAACCTCACCGCCATCGTCACCGTGGCGGACGACGGCGGCAGCAGCGGTGTGTTGCGCCGTGAGCTGGGCGTGCAGCCCCCCGGCGACATCCGCAACTGCCTGGCTGCTCTCGCCCAGGAGGAACCGCTGCTCACCCGCCTGTTCCAGTACCGCTTCACCGCCGGCACCGGCCTCGAGGGCCACAGCTTCGGCAACCTCTTTCTCACGGCCCTCTCCGCCATCACCGGCAGCCTGGAGGCCGCGATCACCGCCAGCAGCCGGGTGCTGGCGGTGCAGGGTCAGGTGGTGCCGGCCACCACCGCCGATGTGCGCCTCTGGGCCGAGCTCGAGAACGGCGCGCGGATTGAGGGTGAATCCGCCATCAGCCGGGCGCCCAGCCCGATCGTGCGGCTGGGCTGTCTGCCGGAGCGGCCACCGGCCCTGCCACGGGCGATCGAGGCGATCGCCAACGCCGATCTGATCGTGCTCGGGCCCGGCAGCCTCTACACCTCCCTGCTGCCCAACCTGCTGGTGCCGGAGCTGGTGGAGGCCATCGCCGCCAGCAGGGCACCGCGGCTCTACATCTGCAATCTGATGACCCAGCCCGGCGAGACCGACGGTCTCGATGTGGAGGGTCACCTGCGCGCCATCGAGGCCCAGCTCGCCAGCCTTGGCGTGGAGGAGCGGCTGTTCACGGCGGTGCTGGCCCACGAGACCCTGCCGAGCACCGAACTCCTGGAGCACTACCGGCGCAAGGGGGCCAAGCCGGTGGAGTGCAATGCCGCCCATCTGCGCCGCCAGGGCTATGCGGTGATGCAGGCATCGCTGGATGGCGGCCGCGCCAGCGATGCCCTGCGCCACGACCCCCGCAGCCTGGCCACGGCGGTGTTGCGCTTCTACCGCAACAGCCGAACGCGCCTGGCTCTGGTGATGGGCCAGCCCTGATAGCGCTGTGATTGCGCCGGGATGGTTCAGTAAGCGTCCTGCATTTCGTAGAAGTCGGGCTGCACATAGTCCTTGCGCAGGGGCCAGCCCTTCCAGTCTTCCGGCATCAGCAGCCGCTTGGGATGGGGATGGCCCTCGAAGCGGATGCCGAACATGTCGAAGGTTTCCCGCTCCTGCCAGTCGGCACCCCGGAACAGGCCGTAGAGGGTGGGGATGGTGAGGTCGCCGTCGCGCTCGAGAAACACCTTCAGGCGCACCTCCTGGGGCTTCACGTCGGCGGGCAGATGCTGGGCGGCCTCGCTCTGATCGGCCAGGGAACCGAGTTTCACCAGGTGGTAGAAGCTCACCAGCTGGCCGCCGGGCCCCTCGTCGTAGCCGCCCTGGCACTGCAGGTAGTCGAAACCGTCGGCCTTGAGGGCGGTGGCCAGCAGGGGCAGAAAGGCCGGTTCCACGCCGATCACCTCCACGCCGAGGTGATCGGCCGGCAGCACCTGGTGCTCGAAGCCCTGGCTGGTCAGCCAGCGGCTCACCGCACCGGCGGCCGGAGCGTCCTGGGTGGCGGGCTTGGAGCCGGCCGGCACGGGGGAGGTGTCTTCAGGCATCGGATCAGGACGGGAGGTTGGCGTCAGCAGGGGAGCTGCCCGTGTTCAGCGCAGCGTCGCGCTCAGCTTCGAGGGCGCCCAGGGGAAGGCCGGCGGCGGCGGCCAGGGCGGCCTTCTGGGTCTCGGCGCGCAGGTAGCGGCCGTTGACGATCGGCTCGGTGGGCACCAGTTGGTGCGGCACCGTGCAGTAGCGGTGGGTGGGCAGCAGGTTGCCGCGCTCGGCCAGCGACTCATTGCCCACCTTCTTGCGCAGCTTGATCACGGCGTCAAAGATCGCCTCCGGCCGCGGCGGGCAGCCGGGCAGGTAGAGATCCACGGGGATGAGCTTGTCCACCCCCCGCACTGCCGTGGTGGAGTCGGCGCTGAACATGCCGCCGGTGATCGTGCAGGCCCCCATGGCGATCACGTACTTGGGCTCGGGCATCTGCTCATAGAGGCGCACCAGGGCAGGCGCCATCTTCATGGTCACCGTGCCGGCCACGATGATCAGGTCAGCCTGGCGGGGACTGGAGCGGGGCACCAGGCCGAAGCGGTCGAAGTCGAAGCGCGAACCGAGCAGGGCGGCGAACTCGATGAAGCAGCAGGCCGTGCCGTACAGCAGGGGCCAGAGGCTGCTCAGCCGCGCCCAGTTGTGGATGTCATCGAGGGTGGTGAGGATCACGTTCTCGGAGAGGTCCGAGGTCACCGTGGGCGAGCCCACCGGCCCGCAGCTGGCCGCACGCACGTCCTTGAGCGCCTGGATCGACGGCATCTCGCCCAGGCCGGGGCTGCCCGGAGTGGAGGTGGCCGGTGGAGTTGGGGGTGTCATGGGTTCTGACGGGGCTGGGGTCGACGGTGCAGGGATCAGCGTTGGCGGATCAGCTCAGGCCGGAATCAGCTCCATTCCAGCGCGCCCTTGCGCCAGGCGTAGGCGAGGGCCACCACCAGGATGGCGATGAACACCAAGGCCTCGATGAACGCCAGCAGGCCGAGACGGTGGAAGGCCACCGCCCAGGGGTAAAGGAAAACGGTCTCCACGTCGAAGATCACGAAGACCAGCGCAAACATGTAATACCGGATGTTGAACTGGATCCAGGCCCCGCCGATCGGCTCCATGCCCGATTCGTAGGTGAGCTGGCGCTCTCCAGCCCGGCTGCGCGGCGCCAGCAGCTTGTTGGCCACGATCGCCAGCACGGGCACCGCCGCTGAGATCAGCAGAAAGCCCAGGAAGGCGTCGTAGCCGGCGAGCACGAACATCGGGCAGACCCAGGTTGGGCCGCAGTCTGGCACCTGTGGCTGTTACTAGAGTCCGGCAGCTGCGCCTGATCACGGTGACCGACGAGACCACCTCCGACAGCGCCGCCTCCGACAGCGCCGCCTCCGACAGCGCCAGCTCCGACAGCGCCGCCGATCCTGGCCAGACCCCGGAGCTGCAAGCGACTCAGCCCGGGCCCTCTGACGTTCCGCCCACTGCCCGCGAGGGCGACGAGGCCGAAGCGCTCCTCGAAAGCGGGGAACCGGAGGACGACCCCGCCAGCCACCGGTTCGAGTGCCGCAGCTGCGGCTATGTGTACGACCCGGCCGAGGGCGTGAAGAAAGTGGGGATCGCGCCGGGCACCCCGTTTCTGGAGCTCGACCCGGCCAGTTTCCGCTGTCCGGTGTGCCGCAGCCGCATTGGAGCCTTCCAGGACATCGGTCCCCGCAGCAAGCCCAGTGGCTTCGAGGAGAACCTCAACTACGGGCTGGGGGTGAACCGGCTCACCCCGGGCCAGAAGAACGTCCTGATCTTCGGTGGCTTCGCCCTGGCCTTCGCCTTCTTCCTGTCCCTCTACTCCCTGCGCTGATGACGCCCTTGCTCCCCGGTTCCCTGCGCCGGCTGCTCTCGCCGCTGTTCAGCCTGGTGTTGGTGATCGGCCTCGGCTTCGGCCTCAGCGGCTGCGTCACCACCGGCCTGCCGGTGGCCGACACCAGCCCCTGGCAGCCCGTGCCCCTGGACACCAGCGCCAATCCCCTGGCGGTGGCCTTTTCCGACGCCAACCATGGCTTTCTGGTGGGCAGCAACCGTCTGATCCTGGAAACCAACGACGGCGGCGCCAGCTGGGAGAAGCGTGCCCTCGACCTGCCCGAGGAGGAGAACTTCCGGCTGATCAGCATCGATTTCGACGGTCCTGATGGCTGGATCGCCGGCCAGCCCGGCCTGCTGTTGCACAGCACCGACGCCGGCAGCACCTGGAGCCGCCTGTTCCTCGACACCAAGCTGCCCGGTGAGCCCTACCTGATCACGGCCCTTGGCAAAGGCAGGGCCGAGCTGGCCACCACGGTGGGCGCCGTCTACGACACCGCCGACGGTGGCAACAGCTGGCAGGCCCGGGTGGAGGACGCGGCAGGGGCGGTGCGGGAACTGCGCCGCAGCCAGGACGGCCGCTACGTGAGCGTGAGCAGTCTGGGCAACTTCTTCTCCACCTGGAACCCCGGCCAGCCCACCTGGCAGGTCCACCAGCGCGTCAGCAGCCAGCGCCTGCAGTCGATGGGCTTCCAGCCCGATGGGCCCCTGTGGATGCTGGCCCGCGGCGCCCAGCTGCGCTTCGCGCCCGAGGTGGACGATCCGGAGCAGTGGGACAAGCCGATCATCCCGATCACCAATGGCTACGGCTACCTCGACATGGCCTGGGATCCCAGCGGCACGATCTGGGCCGGTGGCGGCAGCGGCACGCTGCTGGCCAGCGATGACGGCGGCAGCCACTGGCGCCGCGATCCGGTGGGGGCCCAGCAGCCCTCCAACTTCACCCGCATCGTGTTCACGGCCGACGGCAAGGGCTTCGTGCTCGGCGAGCGCGGCTCGCTGCTGCGCTGGGTGGGCTGAGCCGCTGCTCCCCGCCACGTCCCCTCCCGCCAACTTCTGTAACCATGGCCGGGCCGGGCTCCCGGCCCCTCAGGGCCTGCCCCTAGGATCCCAGAGCTGAACGCTTGTTGCCATGGCTGCCGGCTCCACAGGAGAACGCCCGTTCTTCGAAATCATCACCAGCATTCGCTACTGGGTTATCCACGCGGTCACCCTGCCTGCGATCTTCCTCGCTGGATTCCTGTTCGTCTCCACCGGTCTGGCCTACGACGCCTTCGGTACACCCCGACCGGACGCCTATTTCCAAGCTCAGGAAAGCAAGGCCCCCGTGGTGAGCGAGCGCTATGAAGGCCGCAGCCAGCTTGACCTGCGCCTGCAATAACCCATGACCCAATCCCCCACTTCCACCACTCCGCGCAACTACCCGATCTTCACGGTGCGCTGGGCCTCGGTACATGCCCTCGGCATTCCCACGGTGTTCTTCCTGGGTGCCCTAGCCGCGATGCAATTCGTGCGCCGTTAATCCACCACCGCTGACCTCCAGCCGAACCTATGGGCATGCAACGCAATCCCAACCCCAACAACCTGCCGGTTGAACTGAATCGCACCAGCCTTTATCTGGGCCTGTTGCTGGTGTTCGTCACCGGTGTGCTGTTCACCAGTTACTTCTTCAACTGACTCTGGAGTCCATCCGATGAGTGGCAAGAAATCTGCTCTGCCTGACGGTCGTATTCCCGATCGCCTGCCTGATGGTCGTCCCGCGGTGGCCTGGAAGTCCCGTTGGACCGAGGGTGTGCTGCCCCTCTGGCTCGTGGCCACTGCCGGCGGCATGGCTGTGATCTTTGTGGTGGGTCTGTTCTTCTACGGCTCCTATGCCGCCGTCGGTTCCGCCTGACGGCAGCGGCAGTCTGCCGCGGTGAAGAAACGCAACCTGCTCAGCAATCCGCTTCTGGCCTGTCTGGCCGGTGTCCTGCTCAATGGCTACGGCCAGTTGGTGCTGGTCACCAGCCGCATCAGGGTGCGAGCGAACCCCCAGGCCGAAGACCTGGTGCTGAACCGGAGGGCGCCTGTGATCTACGCCCTTTGGCACTGCCACGTGTTTTTCATGCCGCTGTTGCGCCTGCACGCCCGCCGGCCCGTGGCGGTGCTGCTCAGCAGCCATCGCGACGCCCGCATCGTGGGAGTGGCCGCCCGCCTGCGCGGGGTGGAGCTGGTGGAGGGCTCCTCCACCCGCGGCGGCGTGGGGGCCTACCGGCAGTTGCTGCGCCGGCTGCGCAGTGGCCAGTCGGTGTGCATCACCCCGGATGGCCCCCGCGGGCCGGCCCGGCAGGTCAAGGCCGGTGTGCTGCACCTGGCCCGGCAGTCCGGTTGCGCGGTGGTGCCCGTGGGCCTGGCGCTCAACCGTCTGAGGCGACTGCGCTCCTGGGATCGCTCCGTGCTGCCCCTGCCCTTCGGCCGGGCGGTGCTGGCCCTGGGCGCGCCCCTCTACGTGCCGCCTGGCCAGGCCTCCTCCGACGGCTCAGCCGCAGCTGCCGAGGCCACGGCCCTTGCCGAAGCGCTCGAGGCCACCAGCACCGCCGCGGCGCGTGCCCTGGCCGGCGGCCCCAACCGCCGCTGATGGCCTGCCGGCGGCAGCTGCTGCTGCTCAGCTACCGCCTGCTGGCGCTGCTGCTCACCCCGGTGTGGCTGCTGCTGTTGCTGCTGCGCAGCTGGCGCGGCCGCGAGGAACCGGGGCGACTGGCGGAGCGGCTGGGGCTGGCCAGCCGGCTTCGGCCTCCGGGCCCGCTGGTTTGGATCCATGCCGCCAGCGTCGGCGAACTCACCAGCCTGGTGCCGCTGCTCACGGCCCTCGAGGCCGCCAGCGCCGCCGCCCGGCGGCCGACGCCGGCGGTGCTGGTCACCAGCGTCACCCGCACCGCCGCCCGGCTGGCCCCCGGCCTGCTGCCGGCGGGTGTGCTGCACCAATACGTGCCGATCGACCATTGGTTGGCCGTGGCCCTGTTCCGCCGTCACTGGCGTCCCGATCTGGGTCTGCTGGCGGAGGCGGAGCTGTGGCCGGAGCTGGTGCACGCCATGCCGGGCCTGCTGTTGATCAACGCCCGCGTCAGCGCCCGCTCCCATCGGCGCCACCGCCGCCTGCCCTGCTACAGCCGCTGGCTGTATGGGCGCTGTCAGGCCTGCTTTGCCCAGTCGGCGGCCGACGCCGCGCGGCTGCGCTCCCTGGGGGCGCCTGCGGCTCTGGCCCTGGGCTCCACCAAGTGGGATGGGCCGCCGCTGCCGGTGCACCGCCCCAGCCAGGAGCGCCTGCAGGGGCTCTGGCCGCAACGGCCGGTGCTGCTGTTCGCCAGCAGCCACCCCGGCGAGGAGGCGTTGCTGCTCGCCGCCTGGCCGCAGATCTGCCGCCAGCTCGCCCCCCGGCGGCCGGCATTGCTGCTGGCGCCGCGCCACCCCGAGCGGGCGCTGCAGCTGCTGGGCCAGGTGCGGGCCGCTGGCCTGGAAGCCCAGCTGTGGAGCCGGCTGGCGCCGCCCGGCCCCGATCTGCCGCTGCCCGATCCGCGGCCGCCCGATCCGCCGCCCGATCCCGCGCCCACCGTGGTGGTGGTGGACGGGCTTGGTCAGATGGGCACGTGGATCGCCGCCGCCGATCTGGTGCTGATGGGCGGCAGCTGGCGGGCCGGCGGCCGCGAGCTCGGCGGCCACAACCCCCTTGAGCCGGTGCGGGGCGGCCGGCCGGTGGTGTGTGGCCCGGACATGGCCAACTTCGCCGAGCTCAGCGCCCAGCTGGAGCGCTGCGGCTGGCTCTGGCGCTGCGGCGATGCCGCCGCCGCCTGCGAGGCGGTGATCACCTGGCTGCGGCAGCCGCCCCAGCCGGCAGCTCTGCCGCCCCTGCAGGGTCCCTCGGCCCGGATCGCCGCCGCCGTTCTGGAACGACTGCCGCTCTGATGCTGCTGGCCACCCCGCGCTTCTGGTATCAGCCCCGGCCCGGCCCCCTGGCCTGGCTGCTGCGTCCCCTGGGCTGGCTCTACGGGCTGGCGGCGGGGATCCATCGGGCCCGGATCCGGCCCTGGCAGCCGCCGCTGCCGGTGGTGTCCGTGGGCAACCTCACCCTTGGCGGCACCGGCAAGACGCCGCTGGTGATCGCCCTGGCCCGCGAGCTGGCCGGGCGGGGCTGGCGCCCGGCGGTGCTCAGCCGCGGCTACGGCAGCGGCCGGCGGGAGCCGCTGCGGGTGGAGCCCCGGATGGCCGCCGCCCTGGTGGGGGATGAGGCCCTCGAGCTGGTGCGCGGGCTGCCCGGACTGCCGGTGTGGATCGGCTCCGACCGGGTGGCCTCCGCCCGCCGGGCCCTGGAGGCCGGTGCCGACCTGCTGCTGCTCGATGACGGACTGCAGCACTGGCCCCTGACCCGCGACTGCGACATCAGCGTGCTCGATGGCGAGCGGCGGCTGGGCAATGGCCTGCTGTTTCCCGCCGGGCCCCTGCGCGAGCGGCCCGCCGCCCTGGCCCGGGCCGACCTGCTGGTGCTCACCGGTGTGAGCTCCGCCGCCCCCGAACCGCTTGCCGAGCCCGAACCGCTTGCCCAGGCCGCTGCCCCACCGCCGCGGTTGCCCTGGCCCGCCGGCCGGCCCTGGTTTGCGGTGGCCGCCCGCCTGGAGCTCCCCCCCGGCCTGCGTCAGCGCCCCCTGCTGGCCTTCTGCGGCATCGGCCTGCCGGAGAAGTTCTTCGCCGCTCTGCGCCAGGACGGCTGCCGGCTGGTGGCCTGTGAGGCCTTCCCCGACCACCATCCCTATGCTCGTTCCGACGTGGAGCGGTTGTTGACCCTGGCCCGGGCCCAGCACAACGCCACCCTGGTGACCACCGGCAAGGACTGGCAGCGGCTCACCGCCGTGCTCGCCCCCCACGAGCGGGCTGCGGTGGTGCCGGTGGGCCTGCGCCTGGATCCCGCCGCGGTGGCCCGTCTCGCCGATGGGGTGCAGGCGGCTCTTCTCCGGCGGGGCTGGGGTCGCCGTGGCTGAGGGGCGGGAGCTGCTGCTGGTGGCCGGCGAGGCGTCCGGGGATCTGCACGGCGGTGCCCTGCTGCAGGCGCTGCGGCGCCGCGCTCCCGATCTGCGGGTGAGCGGGGTGGGCGGGGCCCGCCTGCGGGCCGCCGGCATGGAGATCCTGGCCGATGTGAGCAGCCTCTCGGCCGCCGGTGTGGTGGAGATCCTCGGCAGCCTCCGCCGCCACCACCGGGTGATGCGTCTGCTCAAGCGCCGCATGGATCGCCGGCGCCCGGACGCGGTGGTGCTGATCGACTACCCGGGGTTCAACCAGCTGGTGGCCCGCGAGGCCCGCCGCCGCGGCATCCCGGTGTTCTTCTACATCGCGCCCCAGGTGTGGGCCTGGTGGCGGGGGCGGGCCCGGCGCATGGCCGGCTGCGTCGATCGCCTGGCCGTGATCTTCCCCTTTGAGGAGGGTCTCTTCAACGCCTACGGCCGCGACGTTGCCCGCTATGTGGGCCACCCCCTGCTCGATGAGATCCAGGTCAGCGCCGGGCCGGCCCAGACCCGCCGGCGCCATGGCCTCGATCTCCACCGGCCCCTGCTGGCGCTGATGCCCGGCAGCCGGCGCAGCGAGATCCAGCTGCTGCTGCCCCCCCTGCTGGCCGCCGCCGAGCGCCTGCGCGCTGAGGGCTGGCAGGTGGTGCTGCTGCGGGCCTCCACCATCGATCCCAGCGTGCTGGAGCGGACGGCCGGCGGGCCGTTGCCGATCCCCTGCATCGCCGACGACACGGTGAACCTGCTGCATGCCGCCGATGCCGCGCTGGTGAGCTCGGGCACTGCCACCCTGCAGGCGGCGCTGTTGGGTTGCCCGCACGTGATCGTCTACCGCTTCAACTGGCTCACCTTCCTGCTGGCGCGGCTGGTCACCCGCCACCGGGTGCTGGGCCTGCCCAATGTGATCCTGGGCCGGATGGTGTTCCCGGAGCTGGTGCAGGAGCGCGTCAATCCCGACGAGCTGGTGGCGGCCCTGCAGGGGCTGCTGGCCGATCGTCCCCGGGTGGAGGCGGCCATCGCCGACCTGCGCGGACGCATGGGTCCAGCGGGTGCGTCCGGCCGCGCCGCCGACGCCCTGCTGGAGCTGCTGCCATGAGCTCAGCCCGCTCCACCTACCGCCGCCTGCTGGCCTACGGCCTGCCCTACCTGTGGCCCACCTTCCTGCTGGCCTTCCTGTTCAACCTCGGCTATGGGGCCTCCACCGGCGTGGTGCCTCTGGTGATTCGCTACCTGTTTGATGAGGTGCTGCCCAGCGGTGACCGCAGCAGGCTCTACGCCGCGCCGGTGGTGATCCTGGCGGTGATCGGGCTGCGGGCCCTGTGCCAGTACCTCGGCTCCTACCTCACCGAAACCGTGGGCCAGGGGATCACCGCCGACCTGCGCGCCGAGCTCGCAGCCCGGGTGATGGTGCTGCCCCAGGCCTACATCGACCGCAGCAGCTCCAGCGGACTGATCTCCCGCCTGCTCAGCGACGTGACTCTGGTGAAGACGGGCATCGTCGATGGCCTCACCTCCCTGGCCAAGGACAGCCTCACCCTGGTGGTGCTGGTGCTGGTGGCCTTCTACCAGGACTGGCTGCTGTCGCTGGTGGCCTTCATCCTCTTCCCCCTCGGCGTCTGGCCGGTGCTGCGCTCTTCGCGCAAGGTGCGGCGTCACTCCAGCCGTGGCCAGTCGAGCCTGGCCCGCCTGGCCGCCACCCTGCAGGAGGCAGTGGTGGGGTCGCGGGTGGTGAAGGTGTTCGGCATGGAGGCCTACGAACTCGAGCGCTTCCAGCAGGAGAACCGTTCGGTGCTGCGCTCGGCCCTGCGCACCACCCGGGCCAAGCTCGCCAACCAGCCCCTGATGGAGCTGCTCGGCGCGGCCGGCTTCAGCGCCGTGCTGCTCTATGGCGGGGAGGCCGTGATCGCCGGCACCCGCACCACCGGCAGCTTCTTCGCCTTTCTCACCTCCATCTACCTCTGCTACGCGCCGTTCAAGGGTCTGGCCAAGGCCAACGCCGTGCTGCAGCAGGGGGTGGCGGCGTCCGAGGACGTGTTCGCGATTCTCGACACCAAGCCCGATCCCATTGATCCTCCCCAGCCCCGCCCCCTGGGTCGGTTTCATCAGGCCCTGCGTGCCGAGGCCGTGGGCTTCGCCTACAACCAGGAGCCGGTGATCCGCAATCTCAACCTGGACATCCCCCACGGCACCACCGTGGCGCTGGTGGGGCCGAGTGGCGGCGGCAAGAGCACGATCATCGATCTGTTCTGCCGTTTCTACGACCCCAGCGCCGGGCGGATCAGCATCGACGGCATCGACCTGCGCGAGGTCTCCCTGGCCGATCTGCGCGCCCAGATCTCACTGGTGGATCAGAACACCTTTCTGTTCAACGACACCGTGGCCAACAACATTGCCTACGGCCACGCCGATGGCCAGGGGGCCAGCCGGCAGGAGATCCTGGCGGCGGCCCGGGCCGCCAACGCCCATGGCTTCATCGAGCAGCTGAGCGAGGGCTACGACACCCTGATTGGCGAGAACGGCGCCATGCTCTCGGGGGGGCAGCGCCAGCGCATCGCCATCGCCCGGGCCCTGATCAAGAACGCCCCGATCCTGCTGCTCGATGAGGCCACCTCGGCCCTCGATTCAGCTTCCGAGCAGGTGGTGCAGGAGGCCCTCGACCGCCTGATGGCCAACCGCACCACGATGGTGGTGGCCCACCGGCTGTCCACGGTGGTGAACGCCGACCGCATCTGCGTGATCGCCGGTGGGCAGGTGGTGGAGAGCGGCCGCCACAGCGAGCTGCTGGCTCGCGGCGGCGTGTATGCCGGCCTAGTTTCGTCACAATTTGCAACCGCTGCCGCGATAGCCCCCGCATGACCCCAACCGCCACCACTGCCGCCCCCAGTCCCTCCGCCAGCTACGACCGGGCTGATTGGGCCAGCGCCTTCCGCAACGTGGTGAGCGAGCTCAGCGCCGTGCCCCTGCAGGCCGCGCGGGGCACCGTCCCGGCCGAGCTCAGCGGTTGCCTCTACCGCAACGGCCCCGGCCGGCTGGAGCGGGGCGGTCGCTGGGTGCACCACCCCTTCGATGGTGACGGGATGATCACCGCCCTGCGCTTCGAGGGCGGCCAGGCTCAGCTCAGCAACCGCTTCGTGCGCACCGCGGGCTGGCAGGCGGAGGAGGAGGCCGGCAAGTTTGTCTACCGGGGCGTGTTCGGCACCCAGAAACCCGGCGGGGCCCTGGCCAATGCCTTCGATCTGCGCCTCAAGAACATCGCCAACACCCATGTGGTGCGCCTGGGTGACCAGCTCCTGGCCCTGTGGGAGGCGGCCGAACCCCACGCCCTCGATCCCGACACCCTGGAGACCCGGGGCATCACCCTCCTCGATGGCGTGCTCAAGCCCGGGGAGGCCTTCGCCGCCCACCCCCGCTTCGATCCCGGCCACCACGGTGAGCGACGGATGGTGACCTTCGGGGTCAAGGCCGGCCCCACCAGCAGCGTGCGCCTGATGGAGTTCGCCGTTGCCGACGATCCCGCCCGGGGCATTCGCGCCGGCCAGCTGCTGGCCGAGCGCCGCGACAGCTTCCGCGGCTTCGCCTTCCTGCACGACTTCGCCATCACCCCCAACTGGGCGGTGTTCCTGCAGAACGCCATTGCCTTCAACCCCCTGCCCTACGTGTTCGGCCAGAAGGGTGCCGCCCAGTGCCTGGCCTCCAAGCCCGGCGAGGCCGGCCAGTTCTGGCTGATCCCCCGGCCCGGCAGCGCCGCCGCCGAGCGTCACCCCCAGCCCCTGCGGGTGCCGGCGCCGGAAGGCTTCGTGTTCCACCACCTCAACGCCTTCGAGGATGCCGCCAGCGGCGAGCTGGTGGTGGATTCTCTTTATTACGGCGATTTCCCCTCGATCGGGCCGGACACCGACTTCAGGTCGGTGGACTTCGAGAGCATTCCCGAGGGCCAGCTGCTGCGCTGCCGCATCGACCTCGAGCGGGCTGCGGCCGATCCGGCCGGGGCGGTACGCCAGCACTGGCTGGAGCAGCGCTGCTGCGAGTTCGCCACCGTGCACCCCGCCCGCCAGGGCCTCGAGCCCCGCTTCGCCTGGATGGCGGTGGCCGAGCGGGAGCGGGGCAACGACCCCCTGCAGGCGATCGAGAAGCTTGATCTGGTGAGCGGCGAGCGGCGGGTGTGGAGCGCCGCCCCCCGGGGCTTCGTGAGCGAGCCGGTGTTCGTGCCCCGGCCCGGCGCCGATGCCGCCGCCGAAGACGACGGCTGGCTGCTGTGCCTGGTGTGGAACGGCGCCCGCTGTGCCAGCGACCTGGTGATCCTCAATGCCGCCGACATGGGCGAGCAGGCGGTGCTGGAGCTGCCCCTGGCCATCCCCCACGGTCTGCACGGCAGCTGGGTGGCGG
>REEV01000058.1 GCA_007694915.1 Cyanobium sp. PLM2.Bin73
GCGGCGGCCACCACGCTGGTGCCCTGGATGTCGTCGTTGAAGCTGGGCAGCCGCTGGCGGTAGCGGTCCAGCACCCGCCGGGCCTGGGGGCTGCCGAAATCCTCCCAGTGCAGGAACGCCCCCGGGAGCTCGGCATCCACGGCGGCCACGAATCCGTCCAGCACGGCGTCGTAGGCCGCGCCCCGCAGCCGCCGCCGGCGCAGCCCGGGGTAGAGGGGATCGCTGAGCAGGCTTGGGCGATCTGTGCCTACATCGAGGCACACGGCCAGTACCCGCTCGGGGTTGAGGCCGGCGCAGAGGGTGTAGACGGCCAGCTTCCCCTGGCAGATGTGGATGCCGCCGATGCCCTGGTCGCCGATGCCCAGGATGCCCTCCGCGTCGGTCACCAGCAGCAGATCCACCCCCTCGGGAGCCGCGCGCCGCAACAGTGCCGGCAGCTGGGGCAGCAGCTCGGGGGTGAGGTAGAGGCCCTGGGCCGCGGGCAGATCGGTGTGGCTGTAGGCCTCGATCACCGCCCCCACGGTGGGCGTGTACACCACGGGCAGCGCCGCCTCGATGTGCTCCTGCAGGAAGCGGTGGAACAGGGTGAGGTTGCGCTGCCGCAGGCCGCTCAGGTAGGTGAAGCGGGCCAGGGGATCCTCGAGGCGCTGGAAGCCGTCCCACACCCGGCGCACCTGCTGCTCGATCGTCTCCACGGCGGCGGGCAGCAGGCCGTCGAGCTCCAGCTCGCGGCGCTCGGCGGGGCTGAAGGCCGTGTCCTTGTTGAGAGCCGGCTGGGCCAGCAGCGCCGGCCCGCGCAGGGCGGTGAAGCGCACCGGAGAGTTCATGGGGCGGAAGAGCAGGGCGGCCGGGGGCTTGGCGGGCGAGGGCGTGCCGCCGGCGTCAGGGCACGAGGTTGACCAGCTTGCCCGGCACCACGATCACCCGGCTCGGGGGACGGCCCTCCAGCCACTTGGCGGCGATGTCGCTGCCCAGGGCCAGCCGCTCCAGGGTGGCCTTGTCGGCATCGGCCGGCACCTCCAGGTTGCCGCGCACCTTGCCCTTCACCTGGATCACCAGGGGGATGGTGTCGCGCACCAGGGCGGCGGGGTCGGCCTGGGGCCAGGCCTGCTGGTGAACGCTGCCGGGGCCGCCCAGGCGGCTCCAGAGCTCCTCCGCCAGGTGCGGGGCGAAGGGGGCGAGCAGCAGCAGCAGGCTGTGCAGGGCCTCCGCCGCAAGCGGCTCGGAGGCGGCCTCCAGGTGCTCGCCCATGGCGTTGCTGAGCTTCATCAGCTCCGCCACCGCGGTGTTGAACTGAAAGTCGCCCTGCAGGTCGTCGCTCACCGCCGTGATGGCGCTGTGCACCGCCCGGCGCAGCTCCCGCTCCGACTGGCTGAGGGCGGACTGGCTGAGGGCGGCCGGGGCCTGGGCAGCCGCGCCAGGGGCTGGGGCGGCGAGGCTGAGGCCCCGCTGCAGGGCGCCGTCCACCAGCCGCCAGAGCCGCTGCAGGAAGCGGTACTGCCCCTCCACGTCGGCGTCGTCCCACTCCAGGTCCTTCTCCGGCGGTGCCTTGAACAGGATGAACATCCGCGCCGTGTCGGCGCCGTAGCGGTCGATCACCACGGCCGGATCGACGCCGTTGTGCTTCGACTTCGACATCTTTTCGTAGAAGGTGTCGAGCCGCTCACCGCTCTCGGGATCGCGGGGATCGCTGGGGTCGGCCACATCGGCGGGGGCGATGTAGCGGCCGCTGTGGGGGTTGCGGTAGGTGATCCCCTGCACCATCCCCTGGGTGAGCAGGCGCTGGAAGGGCTCATCGAAACCGAGCAGGCCCCGGTCGCGCAGCACCTTGGTGAAGAAGCGGGCGTAGAGCAGGTGCAGGATGGCGTGCTCGATGCCGCCCACGTACTGGTCCACCGGCAGCCAGCGGTCCACCGCCTCGCGGCCGAAGGGCAGGCTGATGTTGTGGGGATCGCTGTAGCGCAGGAAGTACCAGCTGGAGCAGATGAAGGTGTCCATGGTGTCGGTTTCCCGCCGGGCGGGCTTGCCGCAGCGCGGACAGGGCACGCTCACCCAGCTCTCCAGCTGGGCCAGGGGAGAGCCGCCCCGGCCCTCCAGGGCCACGCCCCGGGGCAGTTCCACCGGCAGCTGCTCGGCCGGCACCGGCACCACGCCGCAGCTGTCGCAGTGGACCACCGGGATCGGGCAGCCCCAGTAGCGCTGGCGGGAGATCAGCCAGTCGCGCAGCCGGAAGGTGGTGCGGCCCTGTCCCCAGCCCTCCTGTTCGGCCGCCACCACGATCGCCTCCCGGGCCGAGGCGCTGGACAATCCATCGAAGCGGCCGGAGTGGATGAGGATGCCCTCGCCGCACCAGGCCCCGCCCTCGAAGGCGTGCTCGTCGCTGCCCTCGGGGATCACCACCTGCCGCACCGGCAGTTCGTACTGGCGGGCGAACACAAAGTCGCGCTGGTCGTGGGCGGGCACCCCCATCACGGCGCCGGTGCCGTACTCGGCCAGCACGTAGTTGGCGATCCACACCGGCACCAGCTCACCGCTGGCCGGGTTGCGCACCCGGGCGCCGATGGGGATACCGCGCTTGGGCTTGTCCTCGGCGGTGCGCTCCTGCTCGCTCTGGCGGCTCACCAGATCCCGGAACGCAGCCACCGCCAGGGCCTGATCCGGCGTGGTGAGCCGCTCCACCAGCCCGTGCTCCGGTGCCAGCACCACATAGCTGACGCCGTGCAGGGTGTCCGCCCGGGTGGTGAACACCGTGATCTGCTCGCCGCTGTCGTTGCCGCCGGCATCCACCACCGGAAAGCTGATCTCGGCGCCACGGCTGCGGCCGATCCAGTTCGCCTGCATGGTGCGCACCCGCTCCGGCCAGCCGTCCAGCCCCTCGAGGTCGTCGAGGAGCTGGTCGGCGTAGGCCGTGATCTTCAGGAACCACTGGCGCAGCTGGCGCTTCTCCACCACGGCGCCGGAGCGCCAGGAGCGGCCCTCGCCGTCCACCTGTTCATTGGCCAGCACGGTCTGGTCGACCGGGTCCCAGTTGACGGTGGCGTCCTTCTGGTAGGCCAGGCCGGCATCGAGGAACTGCAGGAACAGCCACTGGGTCCAGCGGTAGTAGTCGGCGTGGCAGGTGGCGATCTCCCGGTCCCAGTCGATCGAGAGCCCCAGGCGCTGGAGCTGTTCGCGCATGGCGGCGATGTTCTGATCCGTCCACGCCCCCGGCTCCACCCCGCGCTCGATCGCCGCGTTCTCCGCCGGCAGGCCGAAGGCATCCCAGCCCATCGGGTGCAGCACCTGGCGGCCTCGCATGCGCGCCACGCGGGCGATCACGTCGGTGATCACGTAGTTGCGCACATGTCCCATGTGCAGGTTCCCCGAGGGGTAGGGGAACATCGACAGGGCCATGTAAGTGGCGTCGCCCCGAGCGGAGCCTGCCTCCGGGGCATCGGGGGTGCGGTGAAGTTGAGCGTCGCTCCAGCGCTGCTGCCACTGCCGCTCGATGGCCTGGGGTTGGTAGCGGCTGCTCTCGCTCACGACAGGCCCGGTGCTGAGATCAGCGATGGTGCCACAGGCCGCTTCAGGCCTGCTCCCGCAGCAGAACCAAGGCCTGGCGGTTTACCAGGATCAGGGGCTGGTCACCGCCCGGATCGAGGGCCAGCACGTGGACATCCTGCCAGCGGATCACACCGTCCAGCTGGCAGCCGCCCTGCAGTTCCAGCGCCACGGCGGCCTTGCGGCGGATCAACCCCTGGATGTGGCGGGTGCTGGGCTGGTCGGTGTCGAGGCTGGCGTTGCCGGCCGTGCGTGCCTCGAAAAAGCTCTGCATAGGATTTCAGCCCGGGTGCCGTGGCTCAATCGTGCTCCAGTTCAGCAAGTACCAGGGTCTGGGAAATGATTTCCTGATGGTGGATGGCCGGGCGACGGCCCCGGGCGACGACAGCCTGGGTCTGACGCCCGAGCGCATCCGCCGCCTCTGCGACCGCCGCTTCGGCGTGGGGGCCGACGGGGTGATCCTGGCCCTGCCCCCCCAGGCAGACGGGGAGCTGCGCATGCGCATCTTCAATGCCGATGGCAGCGAGCCGGAGATGTGCGGCAACGGCATCCGCTGTCTGGCCCGCTTCCTGGCCGACAGCGACGGCGATGCTGCCGGCCGCCGCTGGTCGGTGGAAACCCTGGCCGGCCGGATCGTGCCCGAGCTGCAGGCGGACGGCACCATTCGGGTGGACATGGGGGCCCCGTTCCTGGATCCCGAGGCCGTCCCCACCACGCTGGCGCTGGGGGAGGCCGGCATTCCCCAGGGCACGCTCGAGCTGGAGGGGGAAGCGCTGGCCGTGGGGGCAGCCGGGATGGGCAACCCCCACGTGGTCGTGCCGGTGGATGATGTAGCGGCGGTGGATCTGGAGCGGCTGGGGGCGGCCCTGGAGGTGCACCCCGCCTTCCCGGCCCGCACCAACGTGCATTTCGTGCAGGTGCTGGCCCCCGACCACCTGGTGATGCGGGTGTGGGAGCGGGGCGCCGGTCCCACCCTGGCCTGCGGCACCGGCGCCTGCGCCACCCTGGTGGTGTGCCACCGCCTCGGCCTGGCGGAGCGCCGCGCCCGGCTGGAGCTGCCCGGTGGCCCCCTGGAGATCGACTGGGATCCGGCCGGCGATCACCTGTTCATGAGCGGTCCGGCCGAGGCGGTGTTCGACGCCGTGGTAACGCCAGCCCTGTGGGGGGAGGACCCGCAGACCGCCGAGCGGGACACCCCTGCGCCTGCCGCCCCCGCCCCTGCCCCCGCCGCTTCTGCTGCTGCTGCCTCGGCCGAGCCTGGTTCGGCCGCCGAGGCGGCAGCGATCGACTGCGCCACCGCCTGCGTCAACGGCTGCATCCGCCCGGACGCCTGCCCGTCGGCCGAGGCCCGCTCGCGGGTGGAGGCCCTGCTCAGTGGCAGCTCCCTCGACGACCTGGTGGCGATGGCCACCAACTCTCTGGAGGCCCGCACCAGGGCGCGCTTCGAGCGGGAGATGGGCCGGCCGCTGGAATGACGGCCCCCTCGCCCGCCGCTGCCGCGGGGGTGTATCTGGACGCCTGCGCCACGTCGCCGCCGGCCCCGGAGGTGCTGGCGGCGATGGCGGTGGTGCAGGCCCAGGCCTGGGCCAATCCCTCCAGCCTGCACGGCTACGGCCTGGCGGCGGCGGAGGCCCTGGAGCGGGCCCGCTGGCGCTGCGCCGCCCTGCTGGGCTGCCGGCCCGAGGAGCTGGTGTTCACCTCCGGCGGCAGCGAGGCCATCCATCTCGCCCTGCTGGGGGCCGCTGGCGCCCTGCCGCCGGGCCGGCTGCTGATCTCAGCGGTGGAACATCCGGCCACCGAGGCCGCCGCCGCCGCGCTGCAGCGTCAGGGCTGGCAGCTGCAGCGGCTGCCAGTGGACCGCCAGGGCCTGCTGGATCTCGAAGTGCTGGAGCACTGGCTGGAGCCCCCCACCCGGCTGGTGTCGCTGATCTGGGGGCAGAGTGAGGTGGGCAGCCTGCAGCCCCTGGAGGCCATCGCCGCCCGCTGCCGCCAGGCCGGCGTGCTGCTGCACGTGGACGCGGTGCAGGTGGTGGGCCACCGGCCCCTGAGCTTCCAGGAGCTGCCCGTGGACCTGCTCAGCCTGGCGGCCCACAAACTGCAGGGGCCCCGCGGCATCGGTGCCCTGCTGGTGCGCCAGGGGGTGGCGCTGCTGCCCCAGATCGGCGGCGGCGGCCAGGAGGGCGGCCGCCGCAGCGGCACCGAGCCCGTGGTGCTGGCGGCCGGGCTGGCGCGGGCCCTGGAGCTGGCCGCCGAGCGGCTGCAGCGCCACGGCGGCAGCGATCCCCTGGCCAAGCTGCGGGACGCCGCTCTGGAGCGCCTTCTGGCCCTGCCCGGGCTGCGGCTGAGCGGTCCCGACCCGCGCCTCAGCCCCGCGGCCCGGCTGCCCCACCACCTCAGCCTGCTGGTGTCCAGCCCTGAGGGGATGCCCCTGGGCGGCCGCCAGCTGGTGCGGGAGCTGTGGCGTGAGGGCTATGCCCTGAGCAGCGGCTCGGCCTGCAGCAGCAGCGGCTCGGCCGCCAGCCCAGTGCTGCGGGCCCTGGGCTACGGGGAGGCGGAGGCGGCCAGCGGCCTGCGGCTGGGCTTTGGCCCCTGGCTCAGCGCTGCCGATCTGGAGGGTCTGCCGGCGGCCCTGGAGCGGGCCCGTCAGCGTCTGACTGCCGCCCCGTAGGGTCGGGCTCCCTCACCGCCCAGCCATGCTTCCTGCTGATCTGCGCCAGGCCGAGAGCCAGGCCCTGGCGGCCCTGCTGGCGGCCCTGCCCAGCGGCGGGCGCGGCCGCTGGAGTGTCGACTGGCGGTTCGAAGGGCTGCGGCTGCTGCCGGTGGCGTTGCGCTTCTGCCAGGCCCTGCTGGAGGCCGGCCAGGCCACCCGGCTGGTGTTTCCCGATGCCGGTGCCTGCGCCCTGGCCAAGCGCGATGCCCCCGAGCTCGCCGAGCGCATCAGCGACTTCCGCGGCCAGCAGCGCAGGAGTTCCGAGTCGGATGAGGGAGGCGCCGATCTGCTGTTGGCGGTGGCGCCGGCCATGCCCGACTACGAGGAGTTCGAGCAGCTCTGCGCCGCCCACCGCGGACCGGTGGCGATGCTCAACGGCCGCCTGGAGGATGCCGCCGTGGGCATCGGCAGCGTCGCCCGCGGGCGCCGGCGGGGCTTTGTGGCCGAATGGCAGGCGGCCTACTTCCTGCAGCCCCTGGCCGGCAGCGCCCTGCGCCGGGCCTATCCCGGCGACTGGGAGCTCTACCGCCAGGATGCCGACGGCTTCCGGCTGGCGGCCCGCTTCGACCAGAAGCCCGACGCCGAGGCCCAGGCCGAGGCCCTGGCCGGCGAGGGCGGCGTGGGCATGGGCGCCAACCTGCGCTCCCTGGAGACGTTCATCGAGGGGCTGCGCAGCTGAGGCCCGCCCTCGTCGGATCGGGCTGCGCTCCGTACACTTCGGCCACCCCGTTCTGTCCGGCTCCGCCGGTGTGCGCCCATGCCCCCGGAGAACCGCGCAGCGAAGCCCAGGACGAAGCTGCGCTTCGGCCTGGTGGATGCGGCGGCCGTCGGCGCCGTGCTGGTGGCTGCGGCCGGGGTGATCTGGAGTCCGAAGCTCTCCAGCAGCGTGGCCCAGGCCACCGGTGCCCTGGTGCCCGTGACGGTGCTGGTGGATGTGCGCGGCATCCCCGTGGCCGATCCGCAGGGTCTGATCGAATCCAGCCGGCAGGAGGGCCGGGTGGCGATCGTGATCCGCAACCAGCCCCACGGCAGCGTGCGCGTGGAGGAGATCATTCCCCTGGAGCGTCAGCTGGTGGCCCTGCAACCCGATGGCAGCGTGGTCACCGCCACGGCACCGGCCGGTGCCTTCCCCAATCTCGATGCCCGTTTCGTGCTCCAGGGGCAGGGGCGCCGGGGTGAGGGGGGCGTGGTGTTCGGCAACCAGAGCATCAAGGTGGGAGCTCCGGTGGAGATCGAGGGCAACGGTTTCCGGGTCACCGGCACGGTGACCGGCCTCCAGCTCGATGAGGCCTGAGATGGCGCCCATTTTCCCCCACTCCAGCCACCGCCAACGGCACTTGCCCGGCGCCCGCCTCGGTGCCCTCGCCCTGCTGCTGGCCCTGCAGCCGGCCGCCGGCCTGGCCCAGTCCCGCCCGGCCATTCCCGCGCCCGGCCCGGCCACCCCGCCGGCCCTGGCCGGGCTTCCAGCCCCACCGCCCCCCACGGGACTGCCACAGCTGCAGGGGCAGGTGAGCTGTCCGGCCCTGCAGCAGCGCATCCAGGCCACCGTGGGCGGTGAAGTCGGCGCCTGGAGCATCAGCGTGGCCGACCCCAGTGGCCGGTTGCTGGCGGAGGTGAACGGCCGCACCCCGCGGGTGCCGGCTTCCAACGTCAAGCTGATCAGCACCGCCTTCGCCCTCGACCAGCTCGGCCCCGACCATCGCCTCTCCACCCGGCTGTGGCAGCTGCCCGACGGCAGCTTCCGGCTCACCGGTGAAGGAGACCCGGATCTGGCCCTGCCGCACCTGCAGCGTTTCGCCCAGCTGGCCCTGCGCAACGGCGGCTCCACTGGCGTCCCCGGCGGCGTGGTGCGCCTGGAGCTGGCGGAGGAACCCAGCCAGGTGTGGTGGCCCAGCGGCTGGAATCCGGGCGACCGCGTTTACGCCTACGGGGCACCGATCACCCGTCTGGCGGTGACCAGCAACGCCATCCATGATGCGGTGCAGAACCCGCCCGCCCGCCTGCAGACGCTGCTGGAGCGGTCCATCAGCCAGCAGGGGGGGCAGGCCCAGCTGCGGCTGGTGTCGTCGCGTTCACCCCTTCCCGATGGGGCGGTGCTGCTCTACGAGCAGCCCTCGGCGCCGATGCACAACCTGCTCAGCCTGGCCAACAGCGAGAGCCACAACTTCACCGCCGAGGTGCTGATGCGCCAGACGGCCGGCACCTGGGATCTGGCCCTGGCCCAGCAGCGCACCACCGCCTGGCTGATGGCCCAGGGCCTGCCGCTGCAGGGCGTGCGGGTGGTGGATGGCAGCGGCCTCGACCGCTCCAACCGGCTCACCAGCCACTTCGTCGCGGCCCTGCTGCTGCGCATGGATCAGCACCCCTACGCCCGCCAGTACCTGTCCTCGATGGCGGTGTCCGGCCAGCGTGGCACCCTGCGCAACATCTACACCGACCCGGCGCTGCAGGGCCGCTTCTACGCCAAGACGGGCACCCTGCGCGGCGTGCGTGCCATCAGCGGGGTGCTGCTCACCAACGATGGCGCCCGCTACGTGGCCGCCATCGCCAATGGCAGCGCCCAGCCGAACACGATCATCGGCCAGGTGCTGCGTCAGGTTCAGGCCAGCCCCAGCCTCTGTCCAGGCTGAGGGCTGTTGTTCTCGCCGGGGAGGTTCAGCCCGCCAGCTGGCGCAGGCTGTTCACCACCCGGCGGCGACGGCTGCCGGGGGTACGGCCGGCAGCCCCCTTGCTGCCCTTGCCGTTGGTCGCCCGAGCGGGAGCCGTGCTGCCAGCCGTGTCGGCGGGCATGGGAGAGCTCTCGCCGCTCACCACCTCGGGCACCTGGAAGCGCACCAGCTCGCGGCGGCCGGCGATCACCACCTGGGCCAGCTCCTTGATCCGGCCCTCCAGTTCACCCAGCACCTGCTCGGCGTAGCGGTTGGCGCCCTCGCTGATCTCGGTGGCCTCGTGGCGGGTGCGAGCCACCAGCTGGTCGCACTGCTGCTGGGTCTGCTGGCGAAACTGCAGGGCGTCGTTCTGGAGCCGCTCGGCCTCGGCCTGGCTGTCGCGTTGCAGCCGCATGCCCTCCTGGCGGATCTGCTCGAGCTCGGTCATGGCCTGCTGGCGGTTGCGCTCGTGCTGCTCCACCAGCTGACGGTTGCGCTCAACAACCTCCTGCTCGAGCTGCTGGCGGCGGCTGGCGAACTGCTGCTCCAGCTGAGCCATGCGGGTCTGGTGCTCCTGCTCGGCTTGGGCGGCCTGCTGGCGGCCCTGAAGCAAAAGCTGCTCGCACTGCTGGCGCGTCTGCTCGCGAAGTTCGGCCACCTGCCGTTCGGCATCCTGGCGCACCGAGGAGTTGCTGATCAGCTGCTCCCGCTCCCGCTGGGCGTTGGCCACGATCTCCTCGGCCTGGCGGCGGGCCTGGGCGATGAACTCCTCGCGCTGACGCAGCAGATCGGCGGCCTGGTTGATCTGGCCCGGCAGCGCCTCCCGCACCGCATCCATCATCTCGATCGCGTCCTGCTCGTTCACGAGCCTGCCGCCGCTGAAGGGCACCCGGGTGCCCTCGAGCACGACCTCCTCAAGCTGATCGAGCTGGTCGAGAACGGTGATGCTGGCCTCAGCCATTGCGGTTCTGGCTTGAATTCACCTGATTAAAGAGCCTGGTGAGGTCGTCTGCCACTCCGGTGGGCACCAGATGACTCACATCGCCGCCGAAGCGGGCCACCTCCCGCACCACTGAACTGCTGAGAAAGCTGTGGTGCACGGCGGTGGCCAGGAACAGGGTTTCCACATCCGGCGCCAGGCTCTTGTTTGTGTGGGCGATCTGCAGCTCGTATTCGAAGTCGCTCATGGCCCGCAGGCCGCGCAGGATCACCTCGGTGCCCTGCTGCTGGGCGAAGCTCACGGTGAGCCCATCAAAGCTGCCCACCTCCACGCCCGGCAGGTGGGCGGTGGCCTGGCGGATCTGCCCGAGCCGCTGCTCGAGGCTGAAGGCCGGGGTTTTCAGAGGATTGCGCAGCACCGCCACCACCACCCCCTCAAACAGGGCGCTGGCCCGCTCGATCAGGTCCAGGTGCCCCAGGGTGAGGGGGTCGAAGCTGCCGGGGTAGAGGGCTCGCATCGGGGCAGCCTGCTCGCAAGGGGGGCAGCCTATGGGTCACCCGGCGGTTTCTAGAGTCGGCGGACTGTCTCCCCCGCCCGATGCCCCTCAACGCCGACGCCAAGAAGACCCTGCTGCGCAAGATCCCCCACGGTGTGTTCATCTGTGGCGTGGCCGAGGGCGAGGAGGTGAACGGCTTCACCGCCAGCTGGGTGACCCAGGGCTCGTTCGAGCCGCCCCTGGTGGTGATGGCGGTGCGGGCCGACAGCACCAGCAACGGCATCATCCAGCGCACCGGCCGGTTTTCCCTGAATGTGCTCGCCGCCGACCAGAAGGATCTGGCGGCCGTGTTCTTCAAGCCCCAGAAGGCCATCGGCGGCCGCTTCGACGCTGCCCCCTTCAGTCTCGGCGAGCTGGGTCTGCCGGTGCTCGACGCGGCCCTGGGGGCGGTGGAGTGTGAGCTGGTGGGCCATGTGGCCCATGGCGACCACACGGTGTTCGTGGGTGAGGTGAAGAGCGCCACCCTCAACCGCGATGGCGAGGCCCTGGACCTGGCGAGCACCGGCTGGCAGTACGGCGGTTGAGCCCGGTGAGCCGCCCGCCGCTGATCCAGCAGCCGGAGCGGCTCAGGACCCGGCTGGCGGAGGTGCCTTCTGAGCCGGGCTGCTACCTGATGCGCGACGGCGAGGACCGCATCCTCTACATCGGCAAGGCCAAGGTGCTGCGCCATCGGGTGCGCAGCTACTTCCAGAGCGGCCACGCCCACGGCCACAGCCCCCGCATCCGGCTGATGGTGCGGCAGGTGTGCGAGATCGAATTCATCGTCACCGACAGCGAAGCCGAGGCGCTGGCGCTGGAGTCGAACCTGATCAAGCAGAACCAGCCGCACTTCAACGTGCTGCTCAAGGACGACAAGAAATACCCCTACCTCTGCATCACCTGGAGTGAGGCCTACCCGCGCATCTTCATCACCCGCCGCCGCCGCTTCCGCTCCCCCCTCGACCGCTTCTACGGCCCCTATGTGGATGTGGGCCTGCTGCGCCGCACTCTGGCCCTGGTGAAACGGGTGTTTCCGCTGCGCCAGCGGCCCCGCCCGCTCTACCGCGACCGCACCTGCCTGAACTTCGACATCGGCCGCTGCCCGGGGGTGTGCCAGGAGAAGATCAGCCCCGATGGCTACCAGGCCACCCTGCGCCAGGTGGCGATGGTGTTTCAGGGGCGCAACGAGGAGCTGCTGGCCGCGCTCAACGAGCAGATGGAGCGCTATGCCGAGCGGCTGGATTTCGAGAGCGCCGCCCGGGTGCGCGACCAGATCCAGGGCCTCGACACCCTCACCGCCGACCAGAAGATGAGCGTGGGCGACAGTTCGGTGAGCCGCGACGTGATCGCCCTGGCGGCCGACGGGCGGGTGGCGGCGGTGCAGCTGTTCCAGATGCGCGCCGGCAAGCTGGTGGGGCGGCTGGGCTACATGGCCGATGCCGTGGACGCCGTGGAGACCCCCGGCCTGATCCTGCAGCGGGTGATCGAGGAGCACTACAGCCAGGTGGAGGGGGTTGAGATCCCGCCCCAGTTGCTGCTGCAGCACCCCCTGCCGCAGCAGCAGCTGATCGAGGACTGGCTGGGTGAGCAGCGCGGCCGCAAGGTGAAGCTGGCGGTGCCCCAGCGCCAGCAGAAGGCGGAACTGATCGAACTGGTGGTGCGCAATGCCAGCTACGAGCTGCAGCGGGCCCAGCGGGCCAGCGAGCAGAACCTGCTGGCCACCGAGGACCTGGCCCAGCTGCTGGAACTGACCACGGCGCCGCGGCGGATCGAGGGCTACGACATCAGCCACATCCAGGGCAGCGACGCGGTGGCCTCCCAGGTGGTGTTCATCGACGGCCTGCCCGCCAAGCAGCACTACCGCAAGTACCGGATCCGCAGTAGCTCGATCCGCGCCGGCCACTCCGACGACTTCATGGCCATGGCCGAGATCATGCGCCGCCGCTTCCGCCGCTGGGCCCAGGCCAAGGCGGAGGGAGGCGACCTGGCCGCGCTGCGCCGCCAGGCCGCCACCAGCCTGCACACCGACGGCATGGGCGACTGGCCGGATGTGGTGATGATCGACGGTGGCAAGGGCCAGCTCTCGGCGGTGATGGAGGCCCTGCGGGAGCTCAACCTGCACGAGGACCTGGTGGTGTGTTCCCTGGCCAAGCAGCGGGAGGAGGTGTTCCTGCCCGGGGCCAGCGCGCCGCTGGAGAGTGAGCCGGAGCAGCTGGGGGTGCAGCTGCTGCGGCGGCTGCGCGATGAGGCCCACCGCTTCGCCGTGAGCTTCCACCGCCAGCAGCGGGGGGAGCGCATGAAGCGTTCGCGCCTCTCCGACATCCCCGGCCTCGGCCCCAAGCGGGTGCGCGACCTGCTGGCCCACTTCCGCTCCATCGACGCCATCCAGCTCGCCGATGTGGCCCAGATCGCCGCGGCGCCGGGGATGGGCCCGTCCCTGGCCCGCCAGGTGTGGACCTACTTTCACCCGGAGGCCGAAGCCGAGGCTGCGGCGGACCAGCCGTTGCAAGAGCTGGCCAGTTGAAGGGCCTGTTGCGCCTGATGCTGCTGCTGGCCCTGCTGCTGGGGCTGGTGCTCACCCCCCGGGCCGTGGCGGCCCCGGGCGTCTGCGTGGGGCCGGTGTGCGCCGATGAGATCACCCGCAGCGCCAAGCACCACTGGCAGTTGCGGCTGCGGCTGAGCGACCAGCAGGGCCACCGCGAACGGCTGGTGGTGGACTGCCGCAATGGGCAGGTGAGCCCCCAGGACGGGGCCGTGGACCGGGGCTACGCCGCCGCCGTGGCGCGGCGGGCCTGCCGGCTGGCCGAAAGTTCAGGGTAGGGTCCAGCGCAGCATCGCCCACACCTGGCCTGCGGGGCCGAGACCGGTGAGTCGCTCGCCGATCAGGGCGGCCAGGAAGCCGAGCATGGCCACGCGGCCGTTCAGCCGTTCCACACCCTCCAGGGCCCGGATGTTCCAGGGGCGGGAGCTGGTGAGCCCGGAGCCGAAGCTCTCGATCGGTTCGTAGCGGTAGTGCGGCTCGGCCACGCTGGCGGGCTCCGGATCAGAACAGGGCTGAGCCTATGGGCTGGGCGGGGCCTGCGGGTGGCGGGGCTCAGAGCCGGTCCAGCAGTTCGGCCTTCTTGCGGCTGAATTCCTCCTCGGTGAGGATGCCCTTGGCCTTGAGCTCGCCGAGGCGCTCCAGGGCGGCATAGGGATCGTCCGAACCGCTGGCAGCAGGGGCGGCGGCAGCGGGGGCAGCAGCGGCTGTCGGCTCGGACGCGGGGGGTTGTTCAGGTGCGGGCTGTGCTGCCACGCTCACCTCCGGGAACTGGGCGAGCGGGCGCTCACCCTCCGGGGTGGAGAGCATCAACTCGCCGGAGGCGCTGTTCAGGGACAGGCCGCTGATCGTCTCGCTTCCCACGTCGAACACCCGGCATTGGCCGCTGTGCTCCACGGCCAGCCGACCCCTGGCGGGGAAGGTGGCGTAGCGCAGATCGTTCTGGGCGCCGCAGGACGCGGGCTCACCCAGCTCAGCAGGCCACCAGCTCTGCTGCTGCATGGCCGGCATGGCCGCCATGGGCTGCATCCCGGCCATGGGCGCCATCGACATCGGGGCCATCGTCATGGGCGCCATCGCTGCGGCCTGCCGGGAGGCGAAGCTGCTGCTGCTCTGCTGGTGCAGCCCGCCAGCGCTGCTCTGCTGCTGGGAGCCACCACCACTGCTCTGCTGCTGAGTGCCACCACCGCTCTGCTGTTGCTGGCCGAAGCCGCCGCTGGGCGAGAAGCTGCTCAGGCTCACATGTCCTGACGGGGTGGAGAACACCACGCCGCCGCCGCCCTGTTGCTGGGAGAAGCCGGCGATGTGGTGGCCGCCGGTGTCGTAGACGCTCACCTGGCCGTTGATGTCCACCGCCAGCCTGCCGGCATCGGGGAAGAGGGCATAGCGCACGTTGTTCTGCTCGCCGGTGGCGGTGGGGGCCCCCAGCTCCGCCGGCCACCAGGTGTCACGGGGGTCGGGCACGAACAAGGGTGCCGACGACGGCGCCGCCATGGCCGGCATCGGCGGATAGGCGGAGGGGGAAGCGCCGCCGCTTTGCTGCTGGAAACCGCCGCCGCTCTGCTGCTGGAAGCTGTGGCTGGCGCCTGGGGCCACCATCGGCTGGCCGGCGAGGGCCGCAGAGACATCCCGGCAGAGCCCGTCGACCCGGGCCTTGAGGGCGTTGTTGAACATGTCGCTGATCATCAGCATCCCGCCGGGCATCCACTGGCCGGAGCCGCCGAATTCGGGATGGTTGAACTGGGCCATGCCGCCGCGGCTGCGCAGCATCGCCTGCATCATGTGGGCCACGGCGCCGGCACTGAACCCGTGACGCTGGCCGAGCTCCTGGGCGACCTGGAGCCCTTCCTGGGTGATCTGGTCCATGGCGGCGTGGTTCTTCTCTTCACGCTATGCGGGTTGGGGATGAATGGACCGTCCCGTGCTCATCGGCAGACCGTCCCATGCGCTCAGCCCTCGCCGTTGCCCTCGCCCTGGCGCGGCGGGCTGGGAGGTGGTGCGGGAGTTTGGAGCTGCCCCGCGGTGCGCCGGATGGCCAGCGCAATCGGTGGCTTTTCCGCCGCCCACCCCGCCTCGTTTTCGGCCGTCACCCTGCCGAGCCGGACGCCGCGTCCTCCTCGAACAGCTCGCGCCAGCGCTGCTCCTGCTTCTCGGCGGCGGGCGTGCCCTCGGCGGGGAAACAGGTCATGAAATCCTTGTCCGCGCTGGGTTGGTAGGGACCCTGCTTGAGCTCGAACATCACTGCATCGGGGCTCAGGGCCACCAGGGTATGGAACTGTCCTTCCGCCAGCTCGATGCCCCGCAGCGGGCCGCTGGCCTCCAGGCGCTGCCGGCTGATCACCTCGCCGGCCTCATCGAGCAGCAGCAGCCCGATCGCCCCCTGCAGCACCAGGAAGCACTCGAAGCCGCTGCCGGCCTGCTCGCGCAGGTGGCGGTGGGGACGCACGTAGGTGCCCGGCTGCAGCACGTTCAGGAAGCGCTGCACCAGATCGCACTCCTGATGCAGGTTGTGGTTGCGGCGGCGCCGGGCTGCCTCGCGCGCCTGGGCCGCCACCGCGTCGAAGAGGGTCTGATCGATCCGTTTCAGGTGCGGGATGGGCAGCTGTGGATGGCGCAGGCGATACCCCAGCTGGTGCAGACGCCGGTTGCTGACGCGGCGGTCTGCCGGAGGCGCGCCGGTCGCTGCCGCCGGATCCCAGCGCACCGGCTCCAGGCCGCTGGCCGTGAGCACCCGGTCCAGCAGCGCGGCCACCGGCAGCGGCTCGTCATCCACCAGGTTCACCACCCCGCCCCAGCCGCCGCTGATGGCGGCGGCGATGGCACCCACCACGTCGTCGCGGTGGATCCAGCTGCTGTGCTGCCGGCCGTCGCCCGGCCGGGTGCTGCCGGCCAGGCGGCGGAAGCGATCCCCCAGCTCCCGCCCCGGCCCGTGGATGGCCCCCAGCCGCAGCACGCACACCCGGCGCCCCGGGGCGCGGCAACGGGCCAGCAGCTCCTCGCTCTCCAGCAGCACCCGGCCGTGGTCATCGAGAGGGCTGGCGGGGGTGGTCTCGTCCACCCAGGCGCCGCCGGCATCGCCGTACACCGAGCAGCTGGCTGTGTACACGATCTGGCGCAACTCAGGCAGCTCGTCGATCACCTGTGCCAGGGCGGCGAAGCTGTCGCGGTACGTGGCGCCGTAGTCGTCGGCGCTCACCAGGCGGTCGCCCGTGGGGGCCAGGCAGAACACCGCCGCCTCCGCGCCCTCCAGGGCACGGCGCAGGCCGGACGGATCACCGGCCTTCAACACCTCCACCCGCTCGGCCAGCGGAGCCAGCTGCGGACGCCGCTCCTTCCGGGTGGTGGTGACGGTGAGCCGCAGGGCCGGATCCTGCCGCCAGTGGCGTGCCAGCGCCATGCCCACGTAGCCGCAGCCCACGATGGTGATGCGCATCGCCAATCGGCTACCTGGTTCTGAACCTAGACATCCATCCAGCGGCGTCTCGCCGCGCCACAGGCCGGTTCTCCGCCCCGTGGTCGTTGCAGCCGGCTGGTCCGGTACCCCCACAATGAAGTGATCAATTACTGGTGGTCTTGTGATGGCTCCAATCCAGTCACTCAGGAGCAGCCCCCCATCCGCGCTGGTGGCGCCGATCCTGGGGCTGGCGGCCGTGGGCGCGATGGTGGTGGTGCCCCTGGTGGCGCTGGCGGCGATCCCGGTGCTGCTGGCGGTGGTGATGGCCGCCGGCGGGTTGCTGGCCCTGGGCCTCAGCGTGTGGGCACTGATCGAGGGGCTGGCGGCCTTCGAGCGCTGGCTGGAGAACGACCCCCGCTTCCAGCGCTGAGCGGTGCTGAGGTGGTGAAGGGCCTCTGGGTGCTGGGCGACCAGCTCTCGGCCAGCCAGGCGGCACTCGCTGCACAGCCGCCCGGCTCGGCCCGGGTGCTGCTGCTGGAGAGCGCTTCGGTGCTGCGCCGGCGGCGCTGCCACCGCCAGAAGCTGGTGCTCGTGTGGAGCGCCATGCGCCACTTCGCCGCCGAGCTGGCGGCGGCCGGCTGGACGGTGGACCACCGGCAGGTGGAGAGCTTCCGCGCCGGGCTGGCGGCCTGGACCGCCGAGCACGGCATCACGGAACTGCACCTGATGGAGCCGGCGGAGCGGCCCTTCCGCGCGGCGATCGTGGCGGCGGTGGAGGCGATGGGCGCCGGGGCCCCGCGGTTGGTGTGGCACCCCTCCAATGCCTTTCTCTGGAGCCGGGACGACTTCGCCGCCTGGGCGCGCCCCTACAAACAGCTGCGCATGGAGCTGTTCTACCGGGAGGGCCGCCGGCGCTTCGGGGTGCTGATGGACCCCGATGGCCAGCCCCTGGGCGGGAAGTGGAACTACGACCAGGCCAACCGCAAGCCACCGCCCAAGGGGCTCAAGGGGCCTGAGCCGCTGTGGTTCGAGCCCGACGCCATCACCGCGGACGTGATCGCCAAGGTGGAGGACTTGGCGGGGCAGCTGGAGGCTGGTGGCGGCCCGCGGCTGCCCGGCGATGGCCGCCGCTTCCGCTGGGGCGTGACCCGCGCTCAGGCCCTGGCGGTGCTGGAGCACTTCATCGCCACCCGGCTGGATGGCTTCGGGCCCTATCAGGACGCCATGGTGGGCGGCGAGCCCACCCTCTGGCATGCGCTGCTCTCGCCCTACCTGAACCTGGGGCTGCTGCACCCGCTGGAGGTGATCCGGCGGCTCGAGGCGGCGGGGCGGGAGCGCGACAGTCCGCTGGCGGGGCTGGAGGGGGTGATCCGCCAGATCCTCGGCTGGCGGGAGTACACCCACGGCCTCTACTGGTGGTTCGGGCCCGACTACCCGGCCCGCAACCACTTCGGCGCCGCTCAGCCGCTGCCGGACTGGCTGGAGCGGCTGGGGGGCAGCGGCATGGCCTGCATGGACACGGTGCTGGGGGAGCTGGAGGCCAGCGGCTATTCCCACCACATCCAGCGGCTGATGGTGCTGGCCAACTACGGCCTGATCGCCGGCCTGGATCCCCAGGCCTTCACCGCCTGGTTTTCGCGCCTGTTCATCGACGGCTACGACTGGGTGATGCAGACCAACGTGATCGGCATGGGCCTGTTCGCCGATGGTGGCCTGCTGGCCAGCAAGCCCTACGCCGCCAGCGGCAACTACATCAACCGCATGAGCAGCTACTGCAAGGGCTGCCGCTACAACGTGAAACAGCGCAGCGGCCCTGACGCCTGCCCCTTCAACGCCCTCTACTGGGACTTCCTGGCCCGCCACCGCGAGCAGCTGGGCCGCAATCCGCGCATGGCGCTGGTGATGAAGCAGCTGGAGAAACTGCCGGCCGAGGAGCTGGCGGCGATCCGGGCCACGGCCGCTGAGCGGCTTGGGGGATAGATCAGCAGAACGACACTGAGAACGCTGTCAGCGGTGCTTCAGGCCAGT
>REEV01000021.1 GCA_007694915.1 Cyanobium sp. PLM2.Bin73
TGCCGCCGTTGCGCTCGCCCACCACGGCGGCGAACTGCTCCAGCAGCCGCCAGCTGCTGAGGGCATTCACCTCCAGGGAGCGCTCGGTGGCCGCGGCGCTGCGGTCGCCGTACACGTTCACGCCGTGGTTGATCACCAGCACGTCCACCTCCTTGAGCAGCTCCCGCAGGTCGGGTTCCTGGCCCACGCACCAGGTCACCTCCCGCAGCTCGATCGGCTGGCCGGCGCCATCACGCAGTTGCCACTGGCGCGGGCCGCAGCTGAGGGCGATCAGCCGGGCGCCGCGCCGGTGCCACTGGCGCAGCAGCGCCTGGCCGAGGCTGCCGCTGGCGCCGGTGATGGCCACGCAGGGGGGAGGGGTCATCGCCGGGATTGAGGTCGTGCCGAATAGCCGTTACGGGCCGGCTGCCGCCGCACCAGGTGGCCCATCATGGACAGGTGGGTGATCGGCGTTTGCCGGGCGTGTTGGCACGCCTGTCTCCACCGGCCCAGCATGTTGGATAGCGATGGTCTTTCCCCCTCCCCCACCCCCCGCTGACGGCTTCAATCCAGGCACCGGAATCGATCCCGCCGCGATCGATTCCGCCTCGATGCTCGATCCGCTGGTGCCGCTGTTCGCCCCCTACTGCGGGGGTGTGACCCAGCTGCTGCTGCTGGAGGCGGCCGTGGCCCAGCTGCTGATGGGTGTATGGGACGGTGAGCGGCGGCTCGAGCGCAATGGTGTGCGCCGCTTCACGCTGCGCTGGCACGGCGAGCCGGCGCCGCTGGAAACCCTGCGCTGCGAGTTGCAGTTCCCCGACCTACCGGCGGTGCGCTACGAGTTCACCCTGCCGGCCTACCAGCTGGTGCTGTGGCTGATGCAACGCCACGAACACCAGTTGCCGGTGAGTTTCTGGCGCTGGTTGCTGCTGGGTGAGCGCCCCCGCTCCGCCAGCAGCGGCGCCGCCCCCCTGGATGGGGCCACAGCGGTTGCCTAGCGTGAGTTCTGCGGCGAGACCCCCCATGGCCCCCACGTTGTTGATCGGCTCCTGTCAGCCGTTCAGTGGCAAATCGGCCGTGGTGCTCGGCCTGGCCCGCCAGTTGCTGCGCGCCGGGACGCCCGTGCGGTTCGGCAAGCCGCTGGCCTCCGCACCCGAGCACGGCGACCCGCCCCGCGGCGACGGCCCCCTGCTGGATGCCGACGTGCGCTTCGTGGGCGCCACCCTGGGCCTGGCCGACGACCAGCTGCTGCCCTCGCTGCAGTCGCTCGAGCCCTCCGCGGTGCGCCGGCGGCTGCTGGCCGGCGAGCTCGACCCCGGTGAGGGCCTGGCCAGCCTGGGCGCCCTGCTGGAGGCGGGCGGACCCGGGCTCAACCTGCTGGAGGCGCCCGGGAGCCTGGTGGAGGGGCTGCTCTACGGCCTCAGCCTGCCCCAGCTGGCCCACGACCTCGATGCACCGGTGCTGCTGGTGGAGCTCTGGAGTGATGGGCTCAGCGTGGATGCCCTGCTGGCCGCCCGTGCGGCCCTGGGCGAACGGCTGGCGGGGGTGGTGCTCAATGGCGTGGATCCCGATCAGCTCGGCGACCTGCGCCAGGAGATCGTGCCCGCTCTGGAGCGCCTGGACATCCCGGTGCTGGGGGTGATGCCCCGCAGCCCCCTGCTGCGCAGCGTCACCGTGGAGGAGCTGGCCCGCCGCCTGCAGGCCGAGGTGCTCTGCAGCCACGACCGTCTGGACCTGCTGGTGGAAACCCTCTCCATCGGCGCCATGAACGTGAACTCCGCCATGGAGTTCTTCCGCCGCCGCCGCAACATGGCCGTGGTCACAGGCGCCGACCGCACCGACATCCAGCTGGCGGCCCTGGAGGCCTCCACCCAGTGCCTGATCCTCACCGGGGTGGGAGAGCCCCTGCCCCAGCTCGTCACCCGCGCCGAGGAACTGGACGTGCCCCTGCTCAAGGTGGAGCACGACACCCTCACCACGGTGGAGGTGATCGAGCAGGCCTTCGGCCATGTGCGCCTGCATGAGGCCGTCAAGGCCACCTACGCGGTGCGGCTGGTGGAAGAGCACTGCGACTTCGCGTCCCTGTTTCAACGCCTGGCTCTGCCCCAGCCGGTGGCCTGAATCGCACGCCGCCACTGCTAGTTTCGTCGGGCCGCCTGGGCTTTGGTGTGACCCGGTCTCTGGATGTCGCCTCGCTGGATCGCATCGATACGCTCGCCCAGGAGCTGGCGATGCTGCAAGACCGCAGCAAGCGCCGCATCGCCATCCTCGGCAGCCGCCACGTGCCGGTGGTGTCGATCCATCTGGTGGAACTGGTGGCCCGCTCCCTCGCCCAGGAGGGCCACAGCCTGATCACCTCCGGCGCCCAGGGCGTGAATGCCGCCGTGATCCGCAGCGTGCTGGAGATCGACCCCGGCAAGCTCACCGTGCTGCTGCCCCAGAGCCTCGACCGCCAGCCCGTTGAATCCCGCGACCAGCTCGAGCAGGTGCTGCACCTGGTGGAGAAGCCCGAGCACGACGACCTGCCCCTGCCGATGGCCAGCAGCCTCTGCAACCAGGAAATCATCAGCCGCTGCGACCAGCTGATCTGCTATGCCTTCCACGACAGCGAAACGCTGCTCTCGAGCGTGCGCCTGGCGGAGGACATGGGCAAGGTGGTGAGCCTGATGTACTTCGACTAGCCCGCCAGCACCGCCTTCAGTCCCTCCACGTAGAGCAGGCCGCTGCAGGTGAGGCCACCGGCCCAGCACAGGCCCCGCAGGGGCGGCACGTTGCCCAGGTAGGCGCCGATGTAGGCCATGCGCAGGGCCGGATGCAGCCAGGCGGCCACCACCGCCAGGGGGCCGCCCACCCCCACCAGCAGGCAGAGCAGGACCGCCGGGGCGTGCAGGGTGAAGGCCTCGAAGCAGTTCTGGTGGGCCCAGGCCGCCCGCTTGCCCCAGGCCGGCAGCCGCTCGAACATCGCCCGTGGGGCGGCCAGGTCGGCCATCTGGAAATCGGCCTGGGAGCGGGCCGCCCCCAGGGGCACGGTGCTGAACACCACCACCGCCGAGCTCAGCAGCAGCGACCAGGCGAAGGGGGCAGAGACGGACGAAATCACCATGGTGGAGCGCGGCGGCGGCCTTTTTCTAGGGTGGCGGTGACCTCCCAGCGCGCATCCGCCCCATGGCTGAGTCCTTCTCCTTCGATGTCGTGTCGGATTTCGACCGCCAGGAGCTGGTGAATGCCGTGGATCAGCTGCGCCGCGAGCTGGTGCAGCGCTACGACCTCAAGGACTCCGGCACCGAGATCGCGCTGGAGGAGGACAGCCTCACGATCACCACCGCCAGCGACATGACCCTGCAGGCGGTGGCTGACGTGCTGCGCCAGAAGGCCACCAAGCGCAACCTGTCGCTGAAGATCTTCGACTTCCAGGATCCCGAGGCCGTGGGCGGCAACCGGGTGAAGCAGGTGGTGAAGCTGCGCAAGGGGTTGAGCCAGGAGCTGGCCAAGACCCTCAGCAAGCAGGTGCGCGACGGCATCAAGAAGGTGACGGTGGCGATCCAGGGCGACAGCCTGCGGGTGACCAGCAAGAACAAGGACGACCTGCAGCAGGTGATCCAGTTGCTCAAGGCCCG
>REEV01000080.1 GCA_007694915.1 Cyanobium sp. PLM2.Bin73
GAAGCGACTTGCCTGCACTTAGTCGCCATCTGAAGCTCTAGTCGTCCCTCATGGCTACGCTCATGCTGCAAGGACCACAAGCCGATCTGGCGCGACTTGGTGAATTTCAGCAAGCCCTACGTAATTGACGCGGGCATCATGGCCGTCACGATCCGCACCCCCGCTTCAAAGGTTAACAATGGGTCCTGCCCAGAAAAACCAGTCAACCTCAGATCGCCTTCAAGCGCACCTAAGCCTCATTTCAAAAGGAAGCAGACAATCAGCTGCTACACTGAAGATGGTTTACACAGCCATAGATCGCAAAATGCTTGTAGTCAACAACGGCGTCCCCAAGAGTGGCTCTACTCTTATACAAAAAGCGTTAATACTTACCGGAAAATTCGAGATGACCATTGGAGAATGGCAGAATCCCAAGTGGAAGAACATGTCGGTTTCGCACGACCATCTTGGCGGCTTCTTGCACTCCAACATGTGGCATGATCCGCGTAATATATGCATCAAGATGCACTGCTCGCACTGCCTAGTGCAACACCCGGGGCACAGTCACTCCATTAAGGTGATTACCTCGTTCAGGAATCTCAAGGATTCCATTGTCTCCATGGCTTACCACAACCTTCGAGTTCAATCTGCGAAAAACCGAACAAGAGACTATTGGATCAAGGATTATTTCTCTGATCCTTGTCGCTATGGAAATACCGCAAAGAGGCTTGGCCTACATTATCTAGATGCTCTCAGGAATGGCGCATACATGGTAAACTATCAAGACATGACCGACCGGAAAAGCAAGACCTTTGCGGACATGTACAGCTATCTTGGCATATCAGTCAGCGAAGAAGAGCTATCAGAGATCTGTGCCAAGACAGATCCCGGGATTAGATCGAAAGAAGACATCTCAGAAGGCAGCCATGTAAGGACAGGTGGGATCTCTGTGGCACAAGATGAGTTGCCCGCATTCACGCTTCAGCAGCTGGATGCTCTTTACTCAATTCTGGTGGGATCAATAAAGAGCGAAGAAGAATATTCCGAACTGTGTGAAAAAGTCATTCAAGGCCAGCCTCTGTGATTCCTACCCCTATGGATCATCTATAGTGATAGAATCGATTATGAAACTTAAGCCCTGCAGTCTCTAGCGTTTACACGAAAGCAGGCAGTGAGGCTGCGGTTTTTCTTCCCGGCAGCCGATCATTAGCAGTTCAGGCAGGATTTGGGTGATTTAGCAGCTCATAACGCTTAATTCTAGCCGATTGCAGCATTGGAGCTCTCTGATCGCTGGTGCCTAGCTGTTGTGTCTGACCACGTTGATCAGCTGAGCACCCTTGATTGCTATTAATGGCCTAGGAGACTCTGACGTAACTTGTCAATGCTATCAAATCTACCTAAGCCTAGCCTCCTTGCAGCATACAGCGCGTTATCCGCATAAATCTGCATAGGCCGCTGCTCGTATAAATCTAAGTATATTTGCAATGCATTAGTTAGCTCGCCATCACGGAGTAAGCGGTTTGCCTCACGCAGGGTGAAAGGCTGATAGCCTAGGCTCTGTTTGACCGCTGCCGGCGATACGGCGATGAACAGTTCTTCAACCTTTAGGTTCGCGCTGCCCCCACCCGGCAGTTCCAGCACCTCCACTTGCAGTTTGAGCGCGGCGTGAGTTTTGCCGAACGGATTGCCCAGTTTCACCGACTGCGCAACCCCTGGGGCCAATCGGATGCGCTGGGCCGCTCCTTCGTAATCCGTGCTCCCATGCCGACCAAGGCTCACATTCACCGTCATGGAGCGGTCCGCCTGAATGCGCAGGCCGCCAACCCACTCTTGCCCGGCCAAGACCGGCTGATTCATCACGGCTATCCACAGCTTTTGCTTTGCCTCGGCAAAGGTATAACGCCACTGGTTCGGAGCCGTTTGCACGAAATGCGGGCTGGGCTCGAAGCGGAACGTCGGCTCGCCAGATAAAGAAGCAGGAACTAGAGCCTTCGATACAGGCGAATAAACTGGGTTTGCAGCCGCCTTCACCGCCACGCGAGCACTGGCTTTCAGCACCTTCTTCACCGCCGCCACCAGCGATTGATCGTCAATCGGATCGCGGAAGGCTAGCAGATTACCCCAGCCCTTCGGGTCAGCCAGTTCGCACGGATAGCGCATCAAGGCATGCCAGTCATGGCGGATACCATAGCGGATTATTGGGTGCCACTCACTCACATACACCGTATAGCCTTTATCGTCCAGGAACTTCGCCAAGTCGTGGAAGGTATACCCCAGCGGCACCGTCTTGGTATCTTCAAACTCGCACTCGATCACCACCGGCTTGCCGCGCTCCCAAGGGTAGCCTTGCAACACAAACAAGTCATGTCCTTCGGTGTCGATCTTGAGGAAATCGACTGCCGGCATGATTTTATCCTGGAAAAACTCAGTCAGAGTGGTGATATCGACTGTTTGTGTCTCATGATGAGTTTCATGGAAAGCAGACAAACCACTGATTCCCGTGCTTTGTTCAGAGGTGAAGAATGAAACTCCCTTTTGTGATTCATTGCTGACACAGCGAGTATCGAGGGAGACCAAGTGCTTGCTCTTGTGCTTTGAAAGCCGTTCCAATAACTTTGAGCGATTATTTTCGTCAGGTTCAAATGCGAATATCGACCAGCCCTTGTTCAAAAAGGGGAACAGCGCAGATCCGTGATGGGCACCGACATCAATCATCACCGAGCCAGACAGATCAAGGGAGAAGAGTTCTGCTATTCCATTCGTTTCGTCCCAATGCGCATGTTGTTCGCGCGAATTGGGACCCACCAGCATAGTCACTCTCATATTTATTCTTCTGCCCTCTAATTCGGCAGTGCGACGAAGAAACTTCGAAAAAAAACTCCAGGAATTTTCGGTGAAATATCTTCTGCCGGCTTGTCTTGCACGCAATCGAAACGCTTCATAGTCGGCAGCAATCTCCATCACACCTCCAACGAGGTTTGTCGCCGAAAGCTCGTCGACCACGACCCCGCATCCGTACTTCTCGGTAAGATTCCCGAGCCATGTTCCACGTATGACAACGCACGGGATTCCTAAGTACATCGAGTCGATTAACAGTCCGGACGTTCGCTCTGCAAATGCATCCGGGGTATAAGGCAGCACAACGATGTCGCTTCGAGAAAAGAGTTTGATAAACTCATCATCTGTCAATTCACCCTCTATGACTTCAGCGCCAGCAAGTTTGGTAAGAGGTTGAGCGAATTGCTTAGGTGTAGAAAACGTGGTGGCATGCCTGATTATTGGAAGAAATCCCCCCCCCGCCTCGCACAAGAGTCGGACAGTTTCGATTGAGGACAGATAACCCTTCTCTGGTCTTGGTGCGCTTGGAAACAATACATGTAGCGTTTGCTCCCTCTCCCTATCAGCATCCCTTCGTGACAGCTCTTGGAACGACTGATCAGAAACGCCTGTGCTCGGATGTGGTGCTACTGGCAGTATGCATCCGGTCAATTCAGCGAGGTGATCACGAAGTTCAACGGTTGGTAGCGTCGCGACAAAATTACCAATGCCACTATTCTCATCAAGAAGATCAATAAATGGCTTCCATTTTTGAGCATACTCGGGCGTCAGCTTGAAGGACAACCAGAACAAATTGACATTGACCGACAACTGCGGAAATCTTTGGGCCAGCTTTGCCAACACCTCGGCGTGCTCAAGACTTGCACAATACATATATAGCAAAACGTGCTCTGATCGATTCGCAATACATTGCTCAACAGCATAACTAATTTCTGACTCAAAAGCGTCCACGAATTCTCCATTCTCAGCACGATTGCCGACTTCCCACGAATGGGCTGTCAAAACTGGCATGTAATTAGAGCGTGTAGCGAGAATATCTGGGGACAAATCCTTGCGGCAGATAACGGCCACATCAAGCCCATCACGTTCGAGCTGCGCCGAAAGTTTCTCGTTATATGCCATGTAATGGCCTGCCCAAGTCTTCGCATCTGGATCGACGATGAGGGCGGCGGTCGACGCCAAGGTATCTTGATATAAGGCTCGCTGCCCTAATCCGATCCTGCTCTTCAAAGCCGGAATATGCGAAAACCCCAAACTCCTGAACCGCTTGCCAATGCGCTCACCTTCGCAAAGCTCGGATTCCAGCGTTTGGCAATGTTCAAGATAGTAGTCGTTGTAATCGATAGCAAAAAAAGCCGGATGAACTTCACGAATGTTTGCCATCTTGTCATTGATCTGCGTCTTTTGATTGTGTCCCCAGAAATATGTGTTCTCGTGCAGGGGTCTCCCGTCGCAACCAAGAATTCCAATTTCATCTGCAAAGGTCGCCGCAAGAGGTACGAGCAAGAGCGTCAGGATGTTAGCCGTCGTCTTAACTTCGAAATCCTCTGAAAGATCAAAATTAAAAGAACGTTCTTGAAAAAACGGTACTGCTATGGTTCGATCCCGCAATTCCGGAATCGTAGAAACGAATAATCCGTAATACTTGAACGGGATCACAATAGTGAAATCGTAGATGCGAGCGGATTCGCGCAGCCTCTGGCGAAATGCCGCCGCATACTGGGACGGCCCAAAATGGAAGATTGGGTCTGCAAATACCAGAATCTGAGGTTTAACGCGGGCCATCAACTCGTCGTCGAGTATGACGCTGTTACATACCAACGAGATGGCCTTTTCATAATCGTAGAGCCGGTACCTCCAGACCGACGGCCCTGTTGCCATGACATATGCACGTTTAAAATGCCCAAGTCGGGTAGCTAGTGCATCAAACTTCCGCTTATTCTCCTGAACCAGGGCCGGTCTATCTTCGAGCAGGTGTAAGCCAACCTCTATATAAAATGAGCCCTCCATCCTCGTGTTCAGAGGATCAACAAACCACACTTCTTTGCCCCTTTCCCATATTTCTATTTTCTTCGGTGAAATAAAATCCGGGACAATTCGTGCCTGCCATTTAAGTATGATATCGGCAGTAGCCATGTATGACTCTAAATCCGCCTCGGACGAAACAAGGGCCAAGACAATCTTTTCTCTGATTCCGGAAAACCTCTCGGTGATTGCATTGTCCATCCCGAAGGCGACAGACCACTTTACGTGGTGTAGACGTTCGGATGCGATGGGGATAACGATCCGAGAAACTTTGCAAAATGAAAGAAACCATGCCGCGCGGGAGACAACATCAATCAACTCCGCATCGGTATTGACAATCGGGAAGTAACATATGTTATTCATTGGTGCTCCATAATTTCTAGTGCAGATCTACCAACCACATCAGCGGTGGTGATGGTGGCGCCATGCTGGGCAAACATCGAGCGAAAGCTGTCGATCATGTGCAGCATCGGCGGGCAGGTGACGAGTACTTTTATTTTCCAGCTTTGGCATGTTCTTGCAGGTAGCGGGCAGCGACCACGGCAAAGTCCCAGTCGGCCGGTGTGTCAATGTCGATGGATTCGAAGTAGGGGCCTTCAAACATCATGGGTTGTTTACCAATGCGCGCCTTGGTCTTGGCAAAGCTGCTGGTCGTGAAGATGTAGAGGTTGGAGTTTTCCTCGAACCAGGGCTCCAGGTTCTGGGTTGGGATCAGGTTGTCGGGGTCATGGTTCACGGGGCTGCTGTCAGCCCTGTAAAAACGAGTTTGCACCTTGTCCACGGTGAAGAGCGAGTCAGCCTTGCCGGCCGGTTGAGCTTCGGTAAAAACCGCAATCGCCTGGCGAATGGTGTCTGCACTCATGAGCGGGTTGGTGGTGTGGGTCATGAGATAAAGGTCGGCCGGGGCGTTGGCCAAGTCGTCGGCCAGCACTAGGTTCATGCTGACGTCATCGCCACAGATCTCGGGCTTGCGGTCCCGGATGGTGATGCGATCGGTATCCACGAGGCCGTTTTCGGCCAGGATGTGGCGAGCATCCGTATTGATAACGATTTGGTCGATCTCCTCAACAGCTAGCAATGTGTCTAGAATCCAGCGGAACAGCGGTTTGCCACAAAAATCTCGAAAGTTCTTGCCCTTTACGCGAACACTATTGGCCTTCATAGGCAAAAGGGCTACAATCCTCGGCTTATGAGTGAGAGAACTGAAATCTGTCATGCCTTAATTCCAAGCGGCCGGCCCTTTGTGGTCGTGGGGTAAAAATAGCTGTCGCGAAGCTTGCTGCTGATCTTTTTGTGCAAGTGATTTCCGCGAAAGCTCCCTTGGTATTGGTGGAAGCGATACCGCATGATCTGCAAAAGCTGCTTAGGCGTTAGTGTTCTTGGCATTCCTGATCCAATATCGCTAATCACGCCACGCGTGAAATAGCGGATCAGATCACGTCGCCTCAGGATCAATTCAGGGCAGATCTGCTGTAGCGCCAACGCTTCTCGCTCAAAGCGTCGTTGCACCTGACTCCAGTTTTCATGATGAATGTGGACAACGCTTGCCTCTGCTACATAGCCAACAGATCCTTGATCAGCAAGCAGTCGCTTGGCTAGGTGCATGTCTTCTAATCCTGTGAGCTCTTCATCAAAGCGATGGCTTGCCCACTTCGCTGCAAGCAGTGCGCTGTTGGCATTGTTGCAATAGAAGCCTTGCTGTGGGATATTGCTATTTTTGGGAAAATATTTGGCGAAGATCTGGTGCTCGCTCCAATAGGTATCGGGCCCGCCGAGTTGCCTGCCATAGGCATAGTGCACCTTGCCATCGGCAATTGGAGCTACCAGATTCTGCAACCAGCTTTGATCACATGGAATGCAATGGCCGCTGATGAAAGCCAAATAGGTACCACCGGCAGTTTCACAGGCTCGATTAAGGCTACGCCCGAAGGAAAACTCTTCGCGGCTGATGTGAAGAATCCTGCAGCCAAATTCGCTGGCAATAGCCAGGGTTTGATCAGTAGAGCCCGAATCGATCAACACAACTTCATGCGAGAAGTGGCTGTTCTGACTGGCAATACTCTCTAGCAGCTCTGACAGGTAGCGCTCTTCGTTAAGCGTGCGGATAATGATGGATATATCAGGCTTCTTCATAGCTTGAGTTCGGTCACTTCGCAAAGATCAAAAGGCCAGAGATACGCCTGATAGACAGCTCTGATTTCTGCGGGGCTTGTGCTGTTAACAGTAAACATATCCCAATGTACAGCTACCACACGTTCAATGCCCACTTCTTCCGCAAGGCCAAAAGCTTCCCGAACGCTCATGTTCCCAATAATGCCCCGCCGCCGCCTGAAGAAGTTGTCTTCATTCACTGGTAGCAAGGCTGCGTGAATCGGTGCAAGCTGCTTTAAGGATGTAAATAGTTCATCGCAAACGGCTGTGTCTCCCGCCAGATAAACCCTTTGTCCATTGCGTTCAAAAACATAGCCCACAGTCTGTGGCTGGCCATCCTGATCCAGCCGAATCTTGGGATGAGCCGCGGGTACTGCCATCACCTGGAGTCCTTCGCCCAAGTGCAGCTTTTCAACAGGTGAAGGCCCGATCCGATCCGCGCTAATTCCCCACTGCGCCAGCTGCTTACGCACGGCCAGCGGCCCCACAAAACGTGCCTGGGGGCTTGCTGCTGCCAAAGCTGGCAGAGTGTGTGGATCGCAGTGGTCCATATGGTCGTGGGTGATCAACACCCAATCCACCATGGTGAGTTCCTGTGGTTGATAGGGGATCGGCACCTGGCGCACCAGGTCGGATCCATCCAACTCCTGCACGGAGTTGCTGAGATAGGGGTCTACCAACACGGTGAGATCGCCGATGTCGATGCGCAGTCCGGTTTGGCCGAGATGCTCCAGACGTGCGCGCTGTTGGGTGGTCATGGCTGCAGCTCCTGCAGAAACCCCGCCAGCAGTTGAATGGCCTTATGGCTGGTGCGCTCCACGCCATCCATCGTATTGGACGCATTGTGCGACCCGAAGATGCACGAGGGATGGTTGCGCAGGGGTGACTCCGCTGGCAGTGGCTCCTGCTCAAACACATCCAGGGCAGCCGAATGCACCTGGCCACTGGCGAGTGCACCAATCAGGGCCTGCTCATCGATCACCGGCCCGCGGCCCACATTCACCACACGCACGCCGGGCTTCATGGCGGCAAAGGCAGCGGCATTGAGCAGGTGGTGACTCGATGGGGTGAGTGCACAGTTCACCACCACAAAATCCGCTTCAGTCAGCCGTCCGGGCCAAGCTTCCAGGCTCACGCCTTGCTCGAGGCTGGCTTCTTCCACATAGGGGTCGTAGGCGATCACCTGCATGTCGGCCGCCAGCAGCCGGCGTGCGGTGTTGCGGCCGATATCGCCATAGCCCACCACAGCCACTGTGTGACCGGCCAGCGACAACCCACGGGGCTTGGGCCAACCGCCGCTGCGCACACTTCGATCAATTTCCACGGTGTGGCGGGCCAGGGCGATCACATAGCCCACCGCCACATCCGCCACCTCGCCACCGAACATGCCCGGCGTGTTGGTGATCGGAATGCCCAGTGCCTCGCAGGCCTTGAAGTCGACGTTGTCGACACCAATGCCCCACTTCACAGCCGCCTTCAGGCATCCGCGTTGGCCAGCCTCAAACACCTGCTGTGTGGCCGGGTCATCGCCGATGATCCACCCCTCAAACTGAGGCAGCAGATCGATCAATTCGGCTTCGCTGAGGGTCTGCGTGACCGCCGCGGGCACCAGCTCAAGCCCCAGTGCCCGCGCCGGCTCCACGAATGCCTCGAGCATGCCGAGCATCGGCGGGCAGGTGACGAGAACGCGGTGCAGAGTCATTGGCAATCAGGCAGGGTCGTGCAGACGGCTATGGATGCCGCCCCCGAGAGGCAGCACACAGCCGTTGAGGAAGGTGTTAGCCGGGTCCAGCAGAAACAGCACCGCGCGTGCCACATCTGCCGGCGTGCCGATGGAGCCGGTGGGATGGTGCTGCTCCAGCTGGGCCTTGAGTTCTGGGCTCTGGGCAAAACCAGCCTCCAGCATCGGGGTGGCGATGGCCGCCGGCTCAATGGCGTTCACCCGCACCCGCCCGCCAAGCTCCACAGCCATGGCGCGCGTGAGGCCCGCCAACGCCGCCTTGCTGGTGGCGTAGGCCGTGAATCCTGGCTTTGTGAGCTGGCTGTGGATGCTGCCGATGTGCACGATCGAGCCGTGGTGCTGCTGCAGCTGAGGAAGCAGAGCTCTGCTGATCGCCACAGGTGCCAGGAGATTGACGGCCATTGTTTCATGCCAGTCCCCTGCTGAGAGCTCAGCGAAGGCACCGAGACGCTGCAGAGCGGCGTTATGCACAACGTGCATCAACGGGCTGTGTTCTGTAGTACTGAGCACAGCGCTCTTGAATAGCTCCAGCCCTGCGGGCTGGCTGCTGATGGCTGTCAGCTCGGCCGGAACCCAGGCGAGGCAACGCTCAACCGCGGCGGCAGAAGGGCAAGCGTCCGGATGGTCGGAGCCCAGCACGGCCCAGCCTGCTGCTGCAAGCACCTCCACCAGCGCTGAGCCAATACCACCAGCCGCTCCTGTAATTAGAATGGAACCGTTCACCTTTCAGCTCCTTCGGCCTTGGCAGACCCGTGGGGATTGGCGCTCTGCCAGGCCCAGCCATCGCTGTCGATGTCGGCGGGCGATCGGCTTGTGTGCCGGCCCTGCTCCTGCATTGCCACCAGCAGCTGACGCGAACCGTTGAGGTTCACATCCAAGCAGTGCAGAGGATCCCGCGCCGGGATGTCACCCGCTACCAGTGCCAGGCCTCCCCTAGGGTTTTGCGATGCCACCTCAGGCAAGCGCAGCAGCCTCTCCTGTGAGCTGTTGGAAAAGTTGTCGAGCACCACCAAAAAGTGGCCGGCCTCAAGCAGCACCAGGGCCGTATGGATGCCGATGAAGCCAGCACCTCCGGTGATCAGCAAAGTTGTCATCCCAGCACCTCCTCAAGGCGACCCTTCTCGAACACTGTGCAAGCTCCTCCCACTGTGCAGTCTATAATTTGGTGACCATCTGCCTCAAAAGCATCTCGCGCCATAGCGTAATACCGCTCCGAATTTGCCAAATCAGGGTTGTCCCATGTTTGGTCGCTGAAATAGCGGGGATCAAAGTGATTAGGATCAGCACCTTCGAGCTTGCGCGGCTCGTTAGGCCTTCCTTCGTAGCTATAGCTATGATCCATTCCCACAATTGCAATCATTCTAAAGCCCATGTAGAAGGCGATCTGTAGCGCCGCGAAAGTAACGGTATACCCTTCAAAAAAGCCTTCGCAGAGGTTCTTATGAAACTTTTGCTCAGGCCTTGAGTGGATGGGGTACGTGAGTGCAGATTCGCCAAAGGGGGTGTCTGCGCCTAGATTTCCGAGAAAGCGCACGCAATTCAGAGATGCAATTTCTGCTGTGCTCTGCTCGATTACACGCCGATTAATGGCAACATAATAACGTGGATAAAAGCGAAAGCGTTTGAACCCTAGGAATATCTTATTCATTCCCATGCTCACTTCGTTTCGTATTAACGAGAAGTCTGTTTGATTAAGGGACGGCCCATTGCACACCAGAACGAGACGCTCATCACGATGACAATCGCAGAAACGTTCCAGTCGATTCCCAGTTCTCAAGACCGTTCCCCTCACAAGCGAACCAGTTGCCGTGCCAGTTGCACCCGAAATTCCGCCACAATGCTCACCAGCCCCTCGGCCAAGATGATCCTCGCCCGCCAGCACAGGGCCGCCAGCCGGCACACATCCAGCTGCTTTTTCGGGGTGCCGTCGGGCTTGGTGGTGTCCCAGGCGATCCGCCCGCGGAAACCGGTAGCGGCCGCCACCGCCTCAGCCAGCTCACGGATGCTCAGGTCCACGCCCGTGCCCACGTCCAGAAGCGGGAGCGGGTCACCAGCCTGATCACAGTGAGCACGAGGGACCTGCGGATTCCACTGCTCCAGGGCGAACACGCAGGCCTCGCTTAGGTCGTCCACATGCACGAATTCCCGCAGCGGCGTGCCTGTGCCCCAGCAGGTCACCGTGGCAGCGGCCCCCTGCTCGGGGCCTGGGTAGGCCTCGTGGAAGTGGCGGATCAGCGACGGCAGCACGTGGCTGTGTTCGGGGTGGTAATTGTCGCCCGGCCCATAGAGATTGGAGATCATCAGCCTAATCGAATCAAAGCCATGCTGCCGGCGCAACGCGTCGCAGAGCTTAATACCGGCGATCTTGGCAATCGCATACCACTTGTTCGTGGGCTCAGGGCTCCGGTGAGCAGGGCCTCTTCCCGGATCGGCTGCTCAGCAAACTTCGGATAGATGCAGCTGCTGCACAGAAACAACAGCCGGTGCACGCCGCAGCTCCAGGCCGTTTCGATCACGTTGGTCTGGATCTTGCGGTTCTGGAGCAGGAAATCGGCGGGGTAGCTGTTGTTGGCACCGATGCCGTTCACCTTGGCCGCCGCCAGCACCACCACCGTGGGCTCCTGGGCCCAAACCAGGCCTGAACGGCGGTGGCATCCTCCAGATCCCGCTCCTGGCGGGTGGCGGTGAGGATCTGGGTGTAAACGGCGCGTTGTAGGGCCCGGACGATGGCGATGCCGGCAACGCCGCGGTGGCCCGCCACGAAGATCCGGTCGGCTGGGGTGATCAGGGTGGTGTGGCTGGTCATGGCTCGTCAAACCAACTCAGCAGTTGCAATCCTTCAAACACCTCAAAATCGCTGATGTTGCGCGTCACCAGCACCAGGCCCCGCGTTGCGGCGATGGCGGCGATCCGTCCATCGGCAAAGGGCGGTTTCACCCCTCGGGCCTCCAGGCTGGCGCGCTGTTCGCCATGCCAGAGCGCAGCTGTGGTGTCGTAGGCCAGCACGGTGAGACCACTCGCCAACACAGCTTGCACATAGCTGTCGAGCCACGCTCGTCTGCGCCCCCTGGGCAGGCGCTGCACCCCGTAGCGCAGTTCGTGGATCACCACACTGGCCGTGTGCAGCCGGTGCCCGCCCTCCTCAAGCTGCGCCATCACGGCCGCATCAGGCTGCTGCCGCATGGGCTCCGAGAGCACATTGGTGTCCAGCAGAACGTTCACCCCAACTCCACCTCGCGGCCAACCGAGCGATCGCGCCAGGTTTTGATGTCCAGATCCCCGGGCCAGTCGTCGCCATAGTGCACTCGGCCGGCCCTGCGCCACTGGGCGATGGCCTCCCACACCCGGGTGCCCTGCGCCTCGCCCTGCAAGGCCGCATAGGCCTGCTCGGAGAGCAACACCGCCACAGCCTTGCCGTGGCGCGAGATATGCACCGCCTCGCCGCTTTCGGCGGCATGCACGAGGCCGGCCAGCTGGGCCTTGGCCTCGGAGAGAGAAACAGCCTGCATCACGACACCGCTCCATCAAATCAGACCTGAATAGAAGTCAATTTGAAGCCTGCGCATCAGCTCTGGCTGCCGCGGGCCTGCTCCACCGCCAGTGGGTTGGAGGGCGGGCTTCCCCCTTGTCGTGGGCCACCATCTCGGCCGCCAGCCCAGCTTGGCGTGGCCTTGTTGGGTCGCCCCGTAGTGTCTCCACCTCGCCGGTGCTGCTGCGGCCTCCGCCACTGCATCTCCACATAAGCCCGGGCGTGGCCCCAGTTGCGCAACAAATCGAGATTGCCCATGAACAGGCAGTCGTCGAGACCGGCACCGATGCGGGCCAGGTTTCTCACAACTGGCTCCGGACTTTGCCCCAGCAGCCCCAGCAGCCACCCGGCTGTGGACAATGGGCGGGCACCAATCCTTCCAATCTATGGTCCGGCCGATCCCGGTGTTCATCGGTTACGACCCCCATGAGCGGGCAGCCGTGAACGTGCTGGCCGACAGCCTGGTGCAGCACAGCAGCCTGCCCCTGGCCGTCACCCCAATCATGCTGCGCCAGCTGGAAGGGGTGTTTCAGCGCGAGCGCAACCCCAACCAGAGCACCGAGTTTTCCTTTTCCCGCTTCCTTGTGCCCCACCTGATGGGCTACCAGGGCTGGGCCATCTTCATGGATTGCGACATGCTCGCCCGCGGCGATATCGCCGAACTCTGGGCCCTGCGTGACGACCGCTACGCCCTGATGTGCGTACAGCACGACCACGTGCCCAACGAAACCGTGAAGTTCCTCGGCGCGGTGCAAACCAGCTACGCGAAGAAAAACTGGAGCTCGCTGATGCTGTTCAACTGCAGCCAGTGCACTGCCCTCACCCCCGAGTATGTGAACACCGCCTCGGGCCTGCAGCTGCATCGCTTCGAGTGGCTGGGCGACGACAGCCGCATCGGCGCCCTGCCCATGGGCCGCTGGAACCACCTGATCGATGTGCAGCCCGCCGATACACGCCCAGCCAGTGAGGGTGGCCCCGCATTGGTGCACTGGACCTTGGGGGGGCCATGGTTTGACGACTACCGCACCGGCGGCGGCGCGCTGGCCGCCGAGTGGTTCGCCAGCCGTGATGCCGCCTTCCGTCTCTGGGACTGACCTCTGGCCTGGGTAGGGCCCGCACGCGCCCCATAGGATGCCCCAATGACCCCAGCCGCCACCACTCGGCCCAACCTGGCGGCCCTCTTCCCCTTCTCCCTCGACCCCTTCCAGCTCGAGGCGATCGACGCCCTCAACCAGGGCCACTCGGTGGTGGTGAGTGCCCCCACGGGCAGCGGCAAGACCCTGGTGGGGGAGTACGCCATCTACCGCGCCCTGGCCCACGGCCAGAAGGTGTTCTACACCACGCCGCTCAAGGCGCTCTCCAACCAGAAGCTGCGCGATTTCCGCGAGCAGTTCGGCCCCGAGAGGGTGGGCCTGCTCACCGGCGACCTCAGCCTCAACCGTGAGGCCCAGGTGGTGGTGATGACCACCGAGATCTTCCGCAACATGCTCTACGCGGAGATCGACCATCCCGATGACGACCCTTTGGCGGGTGTGGAGGCGGTGGTGCTGGACGAGTGTCACTACATGAACGACTCTCAGCGCGGCACGGTATGGGAGGAATCGATCATCCACTGCCCGCCATCCATCCAGCTGGTGGCGCTCTCGGCCACGGTGGCCAACGCCGGCCAGCTCACCGACTGGATCGAGCGGGTGCACGGCCCCACCCGGCTGGTGCACAGCGACCACCGGCCGGTGCCCTTGGCGTTCAGCTTCTGCAGCGCCAAGGGCCTGCACCCGCTGCTCAACGAGGCCGGCACCGACCTGCACCCCAACGCCAAGGTGTGGCGCGCCCCCAAGGGGACCCGGCGCAAGGGCCCCAAGACCCCACGGCCGCCCCAGCCCGAAGCCCCGCCTCTGGCCTTCGTGGTGGCTCAGATGGCCGAGCGCGAAATGCTGCCGGCCATCTACTTCATCTTCAGCCGCCGCGGCTGCGACAAGGGTGTGCGCGATCTGGGCAAGCTCTGCCTGGTGAATCCCGACGAGCAGGCCCGCATTGCGGCTCGGCTTCAGGCCTTCGTGGCCGCCAGTCCGGAGGCGGTGCGCGAGGGCCACGACGAGCCCCTGCTGCGCGGCATCGCCTCCCACCACGCCGGCGTGCTGCCGGCCTGGAAGGAGCTGATCGAAGACCTCTTCCAGCAGGGCCTGATCAAGGTGGTGTTCGCCACCGAAACCCTGGCGGCCGGCATCAACATGCCGGCCCGCACCACGGTGATCTCGGCCCTCTCCAAGCGCACCGAGCGCGGCCACCGGCCGCTGATGGGCAGCGAGTTCCTGCAGATGGCCGGCCGCGCCGGACGGCGTGGGCTCGACTCCCAGGGCTACGTGGTCACCGTGCAGAGCCGCTTCGAGGGGGTCCGCGAGGCAGGTCAGCTGGCCACCGCGCCCGCCGATCCCCTGGTGAGCCAGTTCACCCCCAGCTACGGCATGGTGCTCAACCTGCTGCAGCGCTACAGCCTGGCCAAGGCGCGGGAACTGGTGGAGCGCAGCTTTGGGCGCTATCTGGCCACCCTGGATCTGGTCGACGATCAGGCCCGCATCGCTGAACTGCAGCAGCAGCTCGACGCCCTCCATGCCGGCAGCGATGCCGAGGTTCCCTGGGACGACCTGGAGGACTACGAGAAGCGCCGCGGCCGCCTGCGCGAGGAGCGCCGCCTGCTGCGCACCTTGCAGCACCAGGCCGAGGAAACCCTCGCCCACGAGCTCACTCTGGCCCTGCAGTTCGCCAGCGAGGGCACCCTGGTGAGCCTCAAGGCCCCGCCGCTGCGCGGCCGCGTCACCCCGGCGGTGATCGTGGCCAAGGTGCCCGGCCCGGGGCAGTTCCCCCTGCTGCTTTGCCTCACCGACGCCAACCTCTGGATCCTGGAGCCCTGCAGCGCCGTGGTGAGCCTGCACGCCGAGCTCAGCTGCCTGCAGGTGAGCCAGATCGAGCCGCCGGAGCTGCAGCGCCTCGGCGAGCACCACCACGGCAGCGAGGCCAGCGCCGGTCTGGCCCTGGCGGTGGCCTCCATGGCCCGCCGCCACGACATGGCCACCCCCCAGTACGACCTGGCCGGTGAGGTGCAGGCCCAGGCCCAGCTCGTGCATCAGCTGGAGGAGGAACTGGAGCTCCACCCGGCCCACCGCCGCGGCGACCGCCGCCAGCTCAGGAAACAGCACCGCCGCATCGAGGAGCTCGGTGCTGAGCTGGAGGAGCGTCAGCGGCTGCTGCACTTCCGCTCCAACCGCCACTGGGACACCTTCCTGGCCCTGATCGAGGTGCTGCGCCACTTCGGCGGGCTGGCCGGCGCCGAGGGCCTGGAGCCCACCGAGGTGGGCCGCACCGTGGCCGCCCTGCGCGGCGACAACGAGCTCTGGCTTGGGCTGGCGCTGATGAGCGGCCATCTCGATGGCCTCGATCCCGCCGAGCTGGCGGCCGTGCTGGAGGCCATCTCCACCGAGGTGAACCGGCCCGATCTCTGGTGCGGCTGGCCGCCGCCGCCGGCGGTGGAGGAGGCCCTGCACGACCTGCGCTCGATCCGGCGCCAGGTCGATCGCCAGCAGGAGCGGGCCCGGGTGAGCTTCCCGCTCTGGTGGGAGCCGGAGCTCACCGGCCTGGTGGACGCCTGGGCCCGCGGCAGCAGCTGGAGCGACGTGATCGCCAACACGTCCCTCGATGAGGGCGATGTGGTGCGGGTGCTGCGCCGCACTGTCGACCTGTTGGCCCAGATCCCCTACTGCGAAGCCGTGAGCCAGCAGCTGCGCGACAACGCACGTCGCGCCCTCAAGGCGATCAACCGTTTCCCGGTGTGCGACCTGGAGGATCTGGCCCCGCCCCCCGCCGATGCCCTGCCGCCGCCGCCGGCCTTCGCCAGCCCCCACAGCGACCTGCCATGAGGCTGGAGCAGCGGCGGCTGTGCCGGGTGGTGCTGGAGCCGCCCGCCAGCCCCGAGCGGCTGGCGGAGTTTCTCTCGCGGCCGATCCGGCCCCTGCGCGGCCTGCTGCACCCCGACCGGCTTCAGCGGAGCGGCCCCGGCCACTACAGCTACATCTCGCGGCCCTACGGCGTGGCCGGCTGGACCCTGCGGCCCCACGTGCGCCTGGAGGCGCGCTGGCAGGAGGGGGTGTTGCACCTGCGCCAGCTGGACAGCTGGGTGGAGGGCCTGGGGGAGTGGCAGCAGAAGCTGCAATTCGGCCTCGAGGCCCAGCTCACGCCGGTGGCAGCGGGCAATGGGCCAGTTGGTGCCGCGGCCAGCGGGGCCTGTCTGCAGGCTGAAGCCCTGGTGTGGGCGGAGCTGCCGGCGGCGGCCGTGCTCGTGGCCGGCCCGGTGCTCAACGCCGGCCTGCAGCAGCTGCTCGATCGCCTCGAGCGCCGCTGCCACCACGGCCTGCGGCGGCGGGCGGAGAGCTGGCTGGCGCGCGCCGCTTAACGTGCGGCACCGCATGCACAGGGATTGGGTGGAGAGGCGCACGCTGGTGTTGCACGTGGGCATCAACAAAACCGCCTCCACCTACATCCAGCACCGCCTCAAGCGCAACCGCCGCTTCCTGCGCCGCCGGGGTCTGCTCTACCCGCGCCGCCGCAGCGAGCATCTGCAGCTGGTGAAGGCCCTCAGCCAGGGCCGGATGGACCCATGGACCCAGCTGCTGCAGCAGGCCAGGCGCCAGGGCCTGGTGCCGATGATCTCGGCGGAGATCCTCTCCGAGCTGCTCCACCAGCGGCGAGACCCCGGCGCGGCCACCACCCTGCTCGCGGATCTGGTGGCCTTTCTGGCCTCCCGGCAGATGGATCTGCACCTGGTGGCCTTCGTGCGCGATCAGCCCGCCTATCTCAACTCCCGCTACACCCAGCTGATCAAGCGCTTCTACTTCGCCCTGCCCTTCCGCCGCTTCGTCAGGCGTGCCATGGCCGGCACCGGCAAGGGGGCGTGCGACTACGAGCGGCTGTTCACCGAGGCGCTGGACCATCCGGCGGTGACCACAACCTTCCTGCCCTTTCGCTCCGGCGAGGCCGACCCCTGCGATCGGCTGCTGGCGGCCATCGGGGTGCCCGATCCGCAGGCGCTCCCCCCGCTGCAGCAGCTGGCCAACAGCCAGCCCGGCTGGAAGGCCGTGTGGCTGGCCCAGCGCCTGGCCCGGCGGCTGCGCCGTCACCATCCCGAGGCCTGGCGCGACGGCGCCACCAAGGCCCGGCTGCGCCAGGCCCTCGAGCGACTGGCCGTGAAGCGCGAGTGGCCGGCGGAGCCCTACCAGGGCGTGGATGGGGAGTCGCTGGCCCGGCTGGAGCAGCACTATGCGGCCAGCAATGAGCGCTTTGCCCGGCGGGTGTGGGGCTGCTCCTGGCGGGAGTTGTTCCCCAGGCCCCAGCTCAAGACCAGCCCCACCAGGCCCCGTAGCCCCCAGGAGCGCCGCCAGCTCAAGGCCCTGGCCCGCCAGCTGCTGGCCGAGACCCTCAGCGCTCCAGCTGCTCCAGCCAGGCGCGCACGAAGGCGATCTTGTGCTGCAGCCGCTGCCATTTCTGCTCCACCG
>REEV01000030.1 GCA_007694915.1 Cyanobium sp. PLM2.Bin73
TCGAATCTCTCGGCGGCCTTCTCCAAGCTGGGCAAGCGGGTGCTGCAGATCGGCTGTGATCCCAAGCACGACAGCACCTTCACGCTCACCAAGCAGATGGTGCCTACCGTGATCGACATCCTCGAAACCGTGGATTTCCACACCGAAGAGCTGCGGCCGGAAGACTTCGTGTTCGAGGGCTACAACGGCGTGATGTGCGTGGAGTCCGGCGGCCCACCGGCCGGCACCGGCTGCGGGGGTTATGTCACCGGCCAGACGGTGAAGCTGCTCAAGGAACACCACCTGCTCGAGGACACCGACGTGGTGATCTTCGATGTGCTGGGGGATGTGGTGTGCGGCGGCTTCGCAGCTCCCCTGCAGCATGCCGATTACTGCCTGATCGTGACAGCCAACGACTTCGACTCGATCTTTGCGATGAACCGCATCATCGCCGCGATCCAGGCCAAGGCGAAGAACTACAAGGTGCGCCTCGGTGGCGTGGTGGCCAACCGCTCCGAAGACACCGACCAGATCGACCGGTTCAACGACCGGGTGGGCATGAAGACCATGGCCCACTTCCCCACGGTGGATGCCATCCGCCGGTCACGCCTGAAGAAATGCACCATCTTCGAGATGGAGCCCACGCCCGAAGTGGAGGCGGTGCAGAACGAATACCTCAAGCTCGCCCAGGCGATGCTGGACGACGTGAAGCCCCTGGAAGCGGAATCGCTCAAAGACCGGGAGATCTTCGACCTTCTCGGCTTCGACTGAGTGACGCCAGGGGGGCCTTCTCCCCCCTTCAGAACGTCGGCCCCAGATCCACGCAGCCCTTGCTCTGGAAGGCGTCCACCTTCTCGCCCAACCGGTCGGCCGCCTGGGCCACCTGTTCCACCACCTGGCCGTAGGTGGCGGCGAAGCGGGCGTAGGCGTCGGGGTCGGCGTTGCGCAGGGTTTCAGCCTGGGAGGGATTGAGGCGCATGGTGCGCATCTCCTCGAGGCGTGGATCAAACGTGTTGGTCTTGAGGTCGCTGATCTCGGCGCGCAGCTCCCGGCAGGCCGCCAGGGTGCGCTGTTGCTGCTGGCGCCGCAGCTGCCAGGCGAGCGCAAACACCCCCACCAACGCCAGCAGCACGGCAATCACGGAGACCTTGGCGCGCAGGGTGAGCGGTGGCATCGGCAAGGGGGCGCAGCGGCAGGTGAACTCAGATCTCAGCGGCCGCCCGCTGCACCAACCGGCGGGCGACGGCCTGGGTGCCGGTGTGGCGGTAGGTGTCCGTGAACGTATCAAGGAACGTGGCCATCTGATCGAAGCGGCCCTGCCAGGGGCCGAGGGTGGTTTCCAGGGCCTGCACCGCCTTCTGGCCGCTGAGGCCGAGGGTGCTCACAAAGCCACCGGCCCAGCCCAGCCAGGTGTCCACGCCACGGCGGATGAAGCTGAGGTGGGCCGCTTCGCCCCGACCCGGGATCAGCGAGGCCATGCCGGCGTAGGCGGGCAGCTGGCGCAGGTCGCTCTGGCCCACCGTGCCGAGCAGGTCGTCGAGGCGTGCCAGGGCCTGATCACCCAGCGGCAGCAGGGCGTCGAAGCACACCAGCGCCGCCATCCGCACCCGGGCCTCACTGCCGTAGTCCGCCAGGGCGGCGGCGAAGTCGCCGAAGCTGTCCCCGGGCAGGCCGTTCACCTGGGTGAAGGCCAGCAGCTCGGCGGCCACCTTGAGGCCCAGATCGGCTGCCTGCAGCGTGTCGCTGCTGGGGGTGAGATCGGCCACCCGCCGCAGCAGCGGCACCGCGCCGCCCACGTTGGCCAGCAACCGCAGGCCACCGCCGGCCCGCTGGGAGCGGTTCACAGCGTCGTAGAGGCTCAGGGCCCGGCCGTAGCCCTCCTTGCGGGCGCGGCTGAGCACGTCGGCCCGGGCCCGCACCTGGGCGATGAGCTTGGGATCATCCGTGCCCATCACCTCGGTGATCAGGGCGTCGGCGGAGGTGATGTTCTGCCAGCCGCCCGGCACCAGGGTGCCGATGCCCTTGAGGGCCAGCACGGTGAGGTTGCGGCGGGGCAGGCGCTCGAGGCGCTCAAGAACGGTGGAGCTCATCGGGCCCCCTTGGCAGGCAGGGCCGGCGCCTGCAGGGCCGCCAGACCCGACAGGTCGAAGGCGCCCAGCAGGTCATGGCGCTGGCCCGGATCCAGCCCCGCCCCCTGACCGATCACCTTCACCTGAAAGCGGTCGGCCACCAGCAGGGCGCTGGCCTGGGGCCCCTGCTCCACCAGCGGCCAGCCCTGGATGCGCTCGCTGCTGGCGCTGAACTTCTCGCGGGCCTCGGGGGCGGTGGTGGTATCGGAGATGGCCAGCAGGGCCAGGGTGCTGTCGCCCTGCTTGAGGCGGGCCTCACTGAAGCCGCGCTTCTCCTGGGTGTACACCAGCTGCTCGCCCGGACCGGCCTCCGGGAACAGGACGTTGAAGGCTGTGCCGTTCACCACCTGGGCACTGGGCACATCGCCCACGGTGCCCCCCGGCAACCACTCCCCGATCGGCAACAGCAGCAGGCCGGCGAGCAGCACCCCCGCCGCCAGCAGGAGGCCCAGCCCCCAGCGAACGATCCGCCCCATGGCAGCACCGTGATTGGCTGGTCTTGAATAGCCCAGGCCCGGCCCTCGGGCCGCGAATCGTTGCAGATCTGATCGTTGCGGATCTGCAACGATTCCCCCAGGCCGGGAGAGAGCAGGTGAGAGAGGACTCCGCCCTGATCCAGGCCCTGCGCCGTCCCCAGGCCTATGGGCATCCCGTGGAGGCCATCACGGTGCTCGAGACCCACATCTCCTGGGTGCTGCTCACCGGAGCTGTGGCCTACAAGATCCGCAAGCCCGTGGACCTGGGCTTCGTGAATTTCACCACCCTGGAGCTGCGCCTGCACGACTGCCGCGAGGAGCTGCGCCTCAACCGGCGCCTGGTGAGCGACCTCTACCTGGGTCTGGCGGCGGTGGTGCCCACGGAGCAGGGGCCGAGCCTGCAGGAGCTGGCGGAGGACACCAGCGACGGGGAGATCCTGCGGACTGCGCCGCTGGAGGTGGCCGTGCGGATGCGCCAGTTCCCCCAGGAGGCCCTGCTGCCGGCCGCCCTGGCCCGGGGGGAGGTGGGGGGCGAGCAGATCGCGGCCCTGGCAGACACCCTGGCCCGTTTCCACGCCGCCGCCGCCGTTGCCCCCGCCACCGGCCCCTACGGCACCCCGGCGGCGGTGCGCGAGCCGGTGGAGGCCAATGTGGCCTGCCTGCGGCAGCGGGCCGCCGCTGAGCTGCAGGGCCGCATCGAGCGCCTGGCGGCCTGGAACCGCACCGCCTTCGCCGAGCTGGAGCCGCTGCTGCTGCGCCGCCTGGAGCAGGGCCGGGTGCGCGAGTGCCACGGCGATCTGCACCTGGGCAACATGCTGCTGCGAAACGGGCGGATCGAGGTGTTCGACTGCCTCGAGTTCAGCCCCGCCCTGCGCTGGATCGACGTGATCAGCGACCTGGCTTTCCTGGTGATGGATCTGCAGCAGCGCGGCCAGCCGGCCCTGGGGGCCCGGCTGCTCAACCACTGGCTGGACCTCAGCGGTGATCACGGCGGCCTGGCCCTGTGGCGCTGGTATCAGAGCTACCGGGCCCTGGTGCGCGCCAAGGTGGCGGCCCTCAGCGGCGACGGCAGCGCCGATGGACCGGTGGCGGCCTATCTGGACCTGGCCAAGGCCAGCATCACACCGGCCCCTCAGGCCCTGCTGATCTGCCACGGGCTCTCCGGCAGCGGCAAGTCACACCACAGCGCGCCTCTGGCAGCGGAGCTGGGGGCCATCCACCTGCGCTCCGATGTGGAACGCAAGCGGATGTTCGGGCTCTGGGGCATCCCGGCCGGCCCCAGGCGCCAGGGGGATCTCTATGGCCGGCAGGTGAGCGAGGAGCTGTTCGGCCAGCGGCTGCCGGAGCTGGCGGCGCAGGTGCTGGCAGCCGGTTTTTCAGTGATCGTGGATGCCTGCTTCCTGCGCCGCGGCGACCGCGCCGCCATGGCGGCGGTGGCGGGCCGGGCTGGGGTGCCCCTGCTGATCCTGGAGTTCAGCGCCCCGCAGGCGCTGCTGCGCGAGCGCATCGAGCAGCGCCAACGCCGCGGCCACGACCCCTCCGATGCCGATCTGGCCGTGCTGGAGCTCCAGCGCGGCTGGGATGAGCCCCTCGACGCCGGGGAGCGGCAGCAGGCCATCCCCGTGGGCCCGGCGAGCGCGGTGGAGGCCTCGGCGGCGGCGGTGCGCCGGCGCTGGCGCCTAGCCCTGCGGGAGCCAGGGCAGCCATGAGCGGCCGCTGGCGCCAGCCCTACCTGCTGCTGGTGGAACTGAGCTGGTGGCGCTTCCTGGCGCTGGTCACGGCCCTCTACCTGCTGATCAACCTCCTGTTCGCCAGCCTCTACCTGCTCGATCCCGCCGGCATCGGGGGCACTGGCAGCAGCGATCTGCCCCTGAGCCTGCGGGCCTTTTTCCTCTCGGTGGAGACGCTGGCCACGATCGGCTACGGCTCCCTCTACCCCGACAGCCTCTGGGTGCACCTGGTGACCACCGGCGAGGCGATCACCGGTCTGATCCTGGTGGCCCTGATCACCGGCCTGGCCTTCGCCCGCTTCGCCCGCACCCCGCAGAGCGTGGAGTTCGCCGAGCAGGCCCGGATCGAGGCGCACGAGGGCCGCGCGTGCCTGGTGATCCGGCTGCACAACAGCCGCCCCAACACCCTCTTCGATGTGCGCGTGCGGGTGTTCTGGCAGCCGCCCGATGGTGACCGGCAGTTGCAGCCGCTGCCCCTGCTCACCCCCGACGGCCTGCCCCTGCTCGACGACCTGCGCCTGCTGCATCCGCTCGAGAACGGCGGTCCGCTGGTGGCCATCGGCCGCGATCCTGCGGCGGGCGGGGGCGAGCTGCTGGTGAGCTTCAGCGGCATGGATGCCACCCTGGAGCGTCCGATCCACCTGGTGCACCGCTACCCGGCCAGCGCCATCGTGCGGGTCGAGCCTGCAGAGCCATGACTGCCGCCCCAGCCCAGCCCCAGCCTGCCAACGCCCCCAGCCTGCGCACGGTGATGGTGAGCGGCGCCAGCCGCGGCATCGGCCGCGCCATCGCCGAGCGCCTACTGGCCGATGGCCACCGGGTGAGCGCGGGCGTGCGCGATCCGAACGCCCTGGCAGCCGCCGCCGACACCACGGTGTTGCGCTCACAGGCGCCGGATCGGCTGCTGATCCAGCCCTACGAGGCCAGCGCCGCTGATGGCGATCGCCGCGGTCCTCGGGCCTGGGTGGAGGCCACCACGGCCCGCTGGGGCGGGGTGGATGCCGTGGTGCACTGCGCCGGCGTGTTTTCACGGGTGGGCCTGCGCTTCGCCGACGGGGAGGAGGAGGAGATCAACCGCGTGCTGGCGGTGAACCTGATGGGCCCCTGGCGCCTCAGCCGGGCGGTGTGGCCCCAGCTGGTGGCCAGCGGCGATGGGCGCGTGCTGAGCCTGGTGTCGATGAGCGGCAAGCGGGTGAAGGGACGGCTGGCCGCCTACAGCGCCAGCAAATTCGCCCTGCTGGCCCTCTGCCAGGCCATGCGCAACGAGGGCTGGGACGACGGCATCCGCGTGACGGCCATCTGCCCCAGCTGGGTGAACACGGACATGGCCGCCGCCGTCACAGCCATGCCCCACGACGCCATGACCCAGCCCGATGATCTGGCCACCAGCGTCAGCCATCTGCTCAGCCTGCCGGCAGCGGCGGTGCCGTTCGAGTTCAACGTGAACTGCCAGCTGGAGGCCTGAAGCCCATGGGCAGTGCCGCACGCAGGCACCTCTACCGAGTGCTGCTGGCCAGCTGTGTGGCCCTGCTGGCGATCTTCACGCTCCCCGATCCCTGGGGCGGATTAGCCACGCCGGGCTACCTGGTGCTCGGGGCGGTCATGGTGCGGACACTCGGTGGTGATGACGGCCCCAATCCGCGCAGCGCTCTCAACCGCAAGCTCTACCGGGCCTTGGGCGTCGCCAGCCTGGCGGTGGGAGCCCTCTGGCTGCTCACGCCGCTGGAGCTGCGCGACACCGGGCTGCCGGTGGCTGTGATCTGGTCGTTGTTCACGGTGTGGAGCGCGCTGCGGCTGATCCGCCAGCTGAGCGAGGAGCGCCGCGTCGACGAGGCGGTGCTCACGGGTGCCCTGGCGGGCTACCTGATGCTGGGGCTCTCCGGCGGCCTGCTGAGTGCGGCCGTGGAGACCGTGGCCCCGGGGAGTTTCTCCGGCGTCGAGTTCACGGTGCCGGGACAGGACGACCTGGTGGGGGTGTGGAGGCTGAACTTCGTGCGGCTCAACTACTTCGCCTTCGTGTCGCTCACCACCACCGGCTACGGCGACATCCTGCCCGTCACGCCGGCGGCACAGATGGTGAGCATCGCCCTGGCGGTAGCCGGCAACAGCTACCTGGCCATCGTGATGGGGCTGCTGATCGGGCGGTTCAGCAACCGCAGCGACGGTGACGATGAGACCGGCGGCGCCTGAACAGGCAGCGCCCCAGGCAACCGACCAACCCCGTTGCAGCGGGCGATCAGGCGGTGGCTGACGGCTCCTGACTGCGGGTGTTGAAGGCGGCGAGGGCACTGGGCAGGGTCGGAAAGAACCGCTCGCGACCAAGACGCTCCACGATCCCGCCGCGCTCCAGCAGCAGGTACAGGTCCTGCTTCACGCGCGCCATGGCGAAGGTGATGTTGCGCTTGCGGAGTTCCACGGCAAACTCCCGCAGGGCATCGGCGGCCGTGATGTCGATCTCCGCAATCGCTTCGGCGTTGAGCACGAACCACTCCACCGGGGTCTGTTCTGCGGCAATCGCCTCGAGGGCCCGCCGCCTGAAGTTCTCGGCGTTGGCGAAGCACAGCGGCGCGTCGTAGCGGTAGATCACCAGCCCAGGCAACGTGGTGGCCCCCTTCCAGTCCTTCACGTCGTGCAGGCCGGCGAGGTTCGGCGCCGAGCCCAGCACCGCATCGTGCGGGCGCATCAGGCGGGCCAGCAGATCCACCACCGACAGCGCCACCGCCAGACCGACGCCGATCAGGAGGTCGGTGGCCAGCACGCCGAACAGCGTGATCAGGGCCAGGCGGAATTCACTGCGCTTGAACTGCCGCAGTCGCCGGAACTCCGGCACCTCGATCAGGCGCAGGGCCGCATAGATCACGATCGCCCCCAAAGCCGCCTCGGGGAAGAGCGCCAGCAGCGGTCTGAGGAACAGCAGCACGATCAGCACCACCGCGAAGGCCACAAGCGAGAACAGCTGGGAGCGGCTGCCGAGGGAATCGCCGATCGCCGTGCGGCTGCCGCTGCTGCTCACCGGGAACCCCTGGAACAGGCCAGCGCCCAGATTCACCGTGCCAAGGGCCAGCAATTCCTGGTTGGCATCGATGCGATAGCCGCCGCGAGCGGCGAAGGCGCGGGCTGTGAGCACGTTGTCGGAATAGCCCACCAGAGCGATGCCCACCGCGGTGGAGAGGAGGTAGTTCAGGTTGTCGGCGGTGATGCCGCCCGGGATGGCCAGCGAGGGCAGCCCCGCCGGGATGGGGCCGATCACGGCCACCCCGGCCTGGTCGAGATGAAAGACGCCCACCACCGAGCTGGCCAGCAGCACCGCCAGCAGTGAGCCGGGTGCTTTCGGGAACCGGCGCTGCACCAAGAGGAGAAACACCAGCACCCCCGCCGCCAGCAGCAGGGTTGGCAGATGGATGTCACCCTGATGCTGGAGCAGTTCCAGCAGCTGGCCATAGAGAGACTGGGCCTCGAGCGGAACGCCGCTGATCTTGCTGATCTGGCCGGTGATCATGATCACCGCCACACCAGCCATGTAGCCCACCAGGATCGGCTTGGAGAGCAGATCGGCCAGAAACCCGAGCCGCAGCCAGGCCCCCAGGCAGCACGCGATCCCCACCAGCAGCGCCAGGACGCTGGCGAGCAGGGCATAGCTTCCGGCATCGCCCCCGGCCAGGGGCCCCACCGCCGCCGCAGTCATCACGGCGGTGGTGGATTCCGGCCCCACCGAGAGTTGCGGTGACGAGCCCAGGAGGGCATAGAGCAACAGCGGCGGCAAGATGGCCCAGAGGCCCTGGATCGGCTCCACCCCAGCCAGCTCGCCGTAGGCCATGCACTGGGGGATCAGGTAGGCCGCCACCGTGACACCGGCCATCAGATCGCTTTTCAACCAGCCGCCGCGGTAGTGGAGCAACCGGTCCAGGCCGGGCAGCAACTGGCCGAGCAAGCCAGGGGTGCCACTGTCCGTTGGCAGTGGCCGGCTGTCAGCTGCGGTCAAGCGATCAACTCCTCACAGAACTGCGGCCTGGTCTGTCGCTGCCGCGCCGCTCACCCCAGCGCAGCTCCCAGCCCTTGACGATCCGGTAGACCACCGGCACCACGAACAGGCTGAGCACCGTGGCCATCAGCAGGCCGGAGAACACCACGGTGCCGATGCTGCGCCGGCTCACGGCACCCACCCCCTCGGCGAACACCAGCGGCAGAAAGCCGGCCAGCGAGGAGATGGCCGTGAGCAGGATCGGCCGCAGCCGGGCCACGGCGGCGCCGTGGATCGCCGGCTCCAGGGGCATGCCGGCCGCCAGGCGCTGGTTGGCGAATTCCACGATCAGGATGCCGTTCTTGGCCGCCAGGCTGATCAGCACGAGCAGGCCCATGCGGCCGTACACGTCCAAGGGCAGATCGCGCAGGGCCAGCCCGGCGATGCCTCCCAGCAGCCCCAGGGGCACGGTGATCAGGATGATCATCGGGTCGAGGAAGTTCTCGTACAGCGCCGCCAGCACCAGCACCATCACCACCACCGCCAGCAGGAACACCCGCTCGTTGGCGCCCCCGGCCCGGGCCTCCTCCCGCGCCAGGCCCGACCACTCCAGATCCGTGAGCTGGCTGCCGAGCTCGCGGCGCACCTGCTGCAGCCGCGCCATCGCCTGGCCGGTGCTCACCCCCGCCTTGGGCTGGGCCCGCACCGCGATCGAGCGCACCAGCCGGGTGCGGGTGATCGTGGTGGGGCCGGTGTCCTGGCGCACCCGCACCAGCTGGGAGAGCGGGATCAGCCGACCCTCGCGGTTGCGCACCCGCAGGGCCAGCACATCCGCCGGATCGCTGCGGTTGGCGCCTTCGAGCTGCACGATCACCCGGCGGATGCGGTCGCCCTCAAAGCTGTCGTTCACGTAGTCGCTGCCGAAGCTGGCCCCGAGCACGTCCACCACCGCGCTCAGGTCCACCCCCAGCGAGGCCAGCTGCAGGCGGTCGGGCTCCAGCTGCAGCAGCGGCGCATTGGCGCTGAAGCGGGTGGTCACCCGCTCGAAGTCGCCCGTGGCCTGGGCGGCGGCGATGAAGCTCTGCACGGCCTCCTGGAACGCGCTGAGGCTGAGGCGGCCGCCGCTGGTGTCCAGCAGGTCGAACTCGATGCCCCCCTCGGCGCCGAAGCCGCGCACACTGGGGGCCTCGATCACCACCACCTGGCCATCCTCGATGGCGCCGGCCAGCTCGCGGTTCAGACGCCCGGCGATGGCTGCTGGCGTCTGCTCCCCGGACGGCCGTTCGCCGATCGGCAGCAGCCTCAGAAAGAAGATGCCCCGGCTGGGGGCGCTGTCGCCGAAGGAGCGGCCGGCATAGAAGTTGCCGAAGCTCACCGCCGGCTCCTGGCGCACCAGCACGCGCACCTGCTCCATCACCGCCTGGGTGCGCTCGAGCGCCATGCCATCGGGCAGCACCACCACGCCGCGCAGCTGGCTGCCATCCTCCTGGGGGATGAACGCCTTGGGGCGCTGCTGGTAGGCCCAGGCCGTGAGCAGCAGACCCGCCAGCAGCACGGCCACCACCCGGCGGCGCCAGGCCAGGGCCTTCGTGAGCCAGCGGTCGTAGGGGCCCTCGAGGGCCTCCAGGGCGCGGCGGGGGGGATCGATCAGGCGCAGCAGCCAGCGGGGCTCGCGCTGGTCGGCGTTCAGCAGCCGGCTGGCGGCCACCGGCGTGAAGGTGAGGGCATTGAAGGTGGAGAACACGATCGTGGCGCCGATCGTCAGGCCGATCGGGGCGTAGAGCCGGCCGGTGCTGCTTGAGAGGGTGAGCACCGGCAGGAACACCGCGATCAGCACCAGGGAGGTGGCGATCACCGCACCGCCCAGCTCCGCCATCGCCTCCCGCGCCGCCGCCAGGGGCGGATGGCCCCGCTCCAGGCGCCGGCCGATGTCCTCGCTCACCACGATGGCGTCGTCCACCACCAGGCCCGTGGCCAGCACCATCCCGAACAGGGTGAGGGTGTTGATCGAGCTGCCACTCAGGCGCAGCACCGTGAGCGATCCCACCAGCGCCACCGGCACCGCCAGGGCCGAGATCAGGGCCAGGCGGCTGTTGCCCAGCCCGAGCAGCAGGGCGAAGAACACCAGCAGCACGGCATCGCGCAGGCCCGCCAGGGTGCGGTCGATGCCCTGGCGCACGGTTTCGGCCTCATCGATGATCACCTGCAGGTCCACCCCGGGGGGGATCTGGCTGCCGAGCTCCTCGAGGGCCTCGCTGATGCCCCGGCTCACCTCCAGGGCATTGCTGCCGTCGCGCTGGAAGATGCCCATGGCCACGGTGGTGCGGCCATCGAGGTTGGTGGCGATCGAGCCGTAGTCCTCGCTGCCCAGGGTCACCCGGCCCACGTCGGCCAGCCGCACCACCCCGCCGCCCGGCCCGCGGGCCACCACTAGGTCCTCGAACTCCGCCACCGTGCGCAGCCGCCCCTCCATGCGCAGCGGCAGGGTGAGCATCTGACCGGCGGGAGCCGGGGCTTCGCCCACCTGGCCCAGGGCCGCCAGCACGTTCTGCTCCTGCAGCGCCCGGCTCACGTCGGCGATCGTGAGGTTGAGCAGGTTGAGGCGCTGGGGATCCAGCCACAGCCGGAAGGCCAGGGTGCTGCCACCGAACAGCCGCGCCTCGCCCACCCCGTTCACCCGCTGCAGCCGGTCGATCACCACCTGCTCCACCCAGCCGCTCAGGAACACGTCGTCGTAGCGGTCGCGCTCGGCGCTGAAACTCAGCACCATCAGCAGGTCGTCGCTGCTGCGCCGCACCCGCACCCCGAAGCGCGACACGGGCCCCGGCAGCCGGGGCTGCACCACTGAGGCCTCGTTCTGGGTGTTGATCTGGTTGATCTCCGGGTTGCCGCCCTCGAAGCTCAAGGTGATGCTGCTGCTGGAGCTGGAACTGGTGGAGCGGATCTGATCGAGGCCCTCGAGGCCGTTGAGCTGCTTCTCCAGCAGTGAAGTGACCCCCTGCTCCACCACCTCGGGTCCGGCGCCGGGGTAGCTGGCGCTCACCGACACCCGCCCCGGGGCGATCTCCGGCAGGTTCTCGATCTGCAGGCCCGGCAGGCTCACCACCCCCGCCAGCAGCACCAGCACGGCCACCACCACGGTGAGCACCGGCCGGCGCAGAAATGGATCGGAGATCGACCCCCGGGGTCTGCGCTCCACAGCGGGGCCGTCGACTGCCGGGTTTCTAACCCAGGGCCAGGCCCGGACGCAGGGTGGCGGCCTGGGCGTCGCTGAGCCGGCCGGCGCGGTGCAGCACCCGGGTGATGCGCTCGATGTCGAGCACGGCATGGCAGCGGTAGCCCGCCGCCGCCAGGCGCTCGCGGGCGTGGCGGTCGTGGTCGCCGCCGTGGTCGAGGAACACCACCACGTCGCGCACCACCAGGCCGGAGCTCTCGAGCTTGGCGATGCCCTCCAGCACACTGCCGCCGGTGATCAGGATGTCGTCCACCACCACCACCAGGTCGCCCTCCTCGAAGTCGCCCTCAATCAGCCGCCGGGCGCCGTGGGCCTTCACCTCCTTGCGGGGGTAGATCAGGGGCTTGCGCAGCAGCAGCGACAGGCCCGTGGCGGTGGGCAGGGAGCCATAGGGAATGCCGGCGATGCGATCGAAGGCCAGTTCCGCCATGCAGCCCGCATAGGCATCCAGCACCCGGTGGAAGAGGTTGGGATCGGAGATGATCTGGCGCAGATCCACGTAGTAGTTGAACACCGCACCGGAGGCCTGCACGTACTCACCGAACAGCAGGCAGCCGATGTCGAACAGATCGAGGATCAGCGACTCCATCGGCTCCGGCGCCGCTGCGCCCGGCGCCGCCACGGGCTCGGGGGCGTTGCCCGCCAGCCAGAGCTCGCAGCTGGCACTTCCCTGACGCTGCTCCAGCCAGCGGTCGCGCACGGCGTTGATCTGGGCCTTCAGCGCCGCGGCGCGCTGGGCCATGTCGTCTTCCACCAGCAGGTTCTGGGGCAGGGGCAGCAGCAGGCCGTCGCCGGCACCGGTGAAGCCCGCCTGCAGCATGGCTTCCAGTTTCTCCTCCTCCCCCCAGAGGCTGCGCAGGATCAGGAAGCGCTCGGGGGCCACCTGCCGCACCCGGGCCAGGACCGCCGGATCGCTGGTGCCCACCTCCAGCAGCAGCTGCTCCTGGGTGCCCCAGAGCAGGGTTTCGCGCACGATGCGCAGGTACAGGGGGTCGTCCTCACTGGGGAAGTGCTGGATGACGCGGGCCGTCTGGTTGGAGCTGTGGCAGCTCATCACCACCGCCTTGCCGGGGTAGAGCAGGAACGGGGCGGCGATGTCCTGGCCGGGCAGGGGCGAGAGGCTCACGGCATCGGCGGCCAGCTCCCGGAACAGGTAGTGGGCGAGGGCCGAGGAGGAGTTGAGGTCGCCGTGCTTGCTGTCGATGATCAGCGGCAGATCGGGCGGCACCAGCTCGCGCACCTCCAGCAGCAGCTCCAGCCCCACCGGCCCCAGGGCCTGGTAGAAGCCGAGGCTGGGCTTGTAGGCGCACACGTGGGGAGCGGTGGCCTCGATCACCGCCTTGATCCAGTGCCGTGCCTGGCTGAGGAAGGAGCGGTTGGCCATGCCGCGGCGTGCCGCCCAGCTCTGCAGCATCTCGGGGTTGGGGTCCAGGCCGGTCACCAGCAGCGACTGGCGATCGGCCATGGCCTCGGTGAGCTGGACGAAAAAGCCCATGACCGGGGGCTGCCTGCAGCGTTGTTAGGGCACGGCGACTGGGCCGGGCGAGGGCCCGACATACCTCGTAATCCCTCAGACCAGGCGCCAGGGCAGGGTCTCGCCGGCGTGGAAGGGCACCAGCTCCGCGGCGGTGCCGGCGGCGGCGTTGCCATGCAGCCGCTGGGGCACCAGCACCGGCTCGCGCACCAGGGTGATCGTGCCGGCATTCAGCGGCAGGCCGTAGAAGCGCGGTCCGTGCTCGCTGGCAAACCCCTCCAGCCGATCGAGGGCCCGCTCCTGCTCGAACACCGCCGCGTAGCTCTCGATCGCGAAGGGGGCGTTGTAGATGCCGGCGCAGCCGCAGGCAGATTCCTTGGCGCCGCGGCCGTGGGGGGCACTGTCGGTGCCGAGGAAGAACTTCGGGTTGCCCGAGGTGGCGGCGGCGCGCAGGGCCAGGCGGTGTAGCTCCCGCTTGGCCACCGGCAGGCAGTAGAAATCGGGCCGCAGACCGCCGGCGAACATGGCGTTGCGGTTGATGTGCAGGTGGTGGGGGGTGATGGTGGCCGCCAGGGTGGGCGGGCCGCTGCGCACGAAGTCCACCGCGTCGGCGGTGGTGATGTGCTCCAGCACCACCTTCAGCCCCGGGTGGCGCTGCAGCAGCGGCGCCAGCACCCGCTCGATGAACACCGCCTCGCGATCGAAGATGTCCACCGCCGGATCCACCACCTCGCCGTGGATCAGCAGCAGCATGCCGATCCGCTCCATCACCGCCAGCACCGGCGTGATCGCCTCGATGGCCGTGACTCCCGCCGCCGAGTTGGTGGTGGCCCCGGCGGGGTAGAGCTTGCAGGCCACCCACACCTGCTCGGCGAAGCCCCGCTCCACCTCCGCAGGCTCGATCGTGTCGGTGAGGTAGGCGGTCATCAGCGGCTGGAAGGGGCAGCCGTCGCTCAGGGCCTCACGGATGCGCTCCCGGTAGGCGCTGGCCGCCGCCACGGTGGTGATGGGGGGCCGCAGGTTGGGCATCACGATCGCCCGGGCGAACTGGGCTGCGGTGGCTCCGGCCACCGCCTGCAACATGGCCCCGTCGCGCAGGTGCACGTGCCAGTCGTCGGGCTGCCGCAGCGTGAGCTGATGCGGAGGCTCCGGGCCTGAAATCTCGGGGCCTGTCATCACCGTGTCATCACCGTGTCATTGCCGTTGCCGCTCCAGATCACCTTGGCAGATGCCACAGAGGGCCTGGCAGATGCCGCAGCGGGGCTCTCGCCGGCGCTGGGACGGGCCCGCGGATCCGAGTTAGCAGGTAAGGATTCATGACGGCAACCAGCCGCAGGTGATCAGCGGCACGGGGAGCCGTGAGGCCGGTTCCTATGGTTGTTGTGGACAATCCGCTGAAAGCCCATGGGTGCTGCTGCCAAGCTCACGATCGGGGAACTGGAGGCGAGCTACCCCACCTACTGCAAGGCCCTCCGCCTGCTGATCCGCGACGGCCGCAGTTTTGAAGCCATTCAACGCACCGTGTGCTGGGAGCGCCTGAGCTTGCTGCAGAAGTGTCTGCCCACCCGCTACAAGTCGCCCGACTACCTCTACGTGCTGCTCAAGCGCGAGATCGAGCAGCCCGCCGCCTGAAGCCCACTCGGCGCCTCAAGCCAATTCCAACAATCCCGTCACGGCCCGGGCCAATCGCCTGACAACGGCGTGACCGGCTGATGGAATGAACGGGCATCTTTTGCTGCCCTGCCTCCATGGCCCACCACCAGATCCTGATCGTCGGCGGAGGCGCCGCCGGCATCACCGTGGCGGCCCAGCTCAAACGGGCACGGGTGGGCCTGGATGTGGCGATCCTGGAGCCCTCGGCCGATCACTTCTACCAGCCGGGCTGGACGCTGGTGGGAGCCGGGGTGTTCAGCCTCGAGGACACCCATCGAGCCGAACGGGACCTGATCCCCTCGGGGGTGCACTGGATCCAGGACGGCGCCGCCGCTTTCGATCCGGACCACAACCGCGTCACCACCACCAGCGGCTCGGCGATCAGCTACGAGGTGCTGATCGTGGCCACCGGCCTCAAGCTCTGCTGGGACCGCATCGCGGGCCTCACCGAGGCCCTGGGCCAGGGCGGGGTGTGCAGCAACTACAGCAAGGATCACACCGCCTACACCTGGGAGGCGATCCAGGACTTCAAGGGCGGCAACGCCGTGTTCACCTGCGCACCGATGCCGATCAAGTGCCCCGGCGCGCCCCAGAAGATCGCCTACCTGGCCGACGACATCGTCAAGAAGAAGAAGCTCCAGGCCAACGTGATCTACGCCACCGCCACCCCGGGCATCTTCGGGGTGCCCGTGTATGCCGCGCCCCTGCGGGAGGTGGTGAAGCGCAAGGGCATCGACGCCCGCTACAACCATGTGCTCACCGCCGTACGCGCGGACAAAAAAGAGGCGGTGTTCCAGGTGACGGAGGGGGAGAGCAGCCGTGAGGAGGTGATCCCTTACAACCTGCTGCACGTCACCCCGCCGATGGCGGCACCCGATGTGGTGGCCGAAAGCCCCCTGGCCAATGGCGCCGGCTTTGTGGAGGTGGATCAGTTCTCCCTCCAGCACGTCCGCTTCGCCAACGTCTTCTCCCTCGGCGATGTGAGCGGCATGCCCAACTCCAAAACCGCCGCCGCCGTGCGCGGCCAGGCGCCGGTGCTGGTGGCCAACCTGGTGGCCCTGCTCGATGGCCAGCCCCTGGAGGCGGCCTACGACGGCTACAGCTGCTGCCCGCTGATCACCGGCTACGGCAAGGCGATCATGGCCGAGTTCAACTACAAACAGGAGCCGGTGCCCTCGTTCCCGCTCGATCCCACCAAGGAGCGCTGGAGCATGTGGTTCGTGAAGCGCAAGATCCTGCCGGCGCTCTACTGGAACCGCATGCTCACCGGCGCCCAGCACGAGCGCCGCTTCATGCCCGGAGTCCGCTGAGGCTCGCGGGCGGAGGCCCTCAGGCCACAAGCTCGCGCAGGTGCTGCAGCCGCCGTTCGGTGGACTCCAGCAGCTGCAGCGCGAACATCGGCAGCTGCTCGATGGCGAACAGCATGCCCTCGCGCCGCATCACGATGAGCTTGGTGGGCTCGGTGGCGGTGGCGGTGCCGTAGCGACGGTGGTCGGGCTGCACCAGGGCGCCCTGGCCGAAACAGCGGCCCGCGCCGAGCTGTTCGGCTTCCGAGCCATCGGCCCAGGCGAGCCGCACATTGCCCTCCAGCACGCCATACATGCAGTCGCCCTGCTCGCCAGCCCGGAAGATCGCCGCACCGGGCTCGAACTCCTGGATGGAGCCGTTATGGCTGAGCATCCGCATGCTGTGGAGCAGCTGCTCATCCGCCGTGGGAGCCGACATAAAACCCTGAAAGGAACGCCCCCAGCTTGACGACGCCCGGTTAAGGGAACATCAAGGCTGGCTGGCCGCCAGGCACTGGCGGGCCATCAGCCCCTCCTCATCGGCCGCCACCCGCGTCAGCACCAGCGGCTGCAGCCAGTCGAGCCGCTCCCGCAGCTCCTCAATCAGGGCGTCGTCGTGCTCGCCGATGCCGCCAGTGAGGGCGATCACCTCCACCCCGCCGAGGCTGGCGGCCATGGCGCCGATGCCCTGCAGGAGCCGGTGGCGGAACACGGCGATCGCCAGCGCGGCGCCGTCATGGCCCGCCGCAGCCGCGGTCCGCAGCTCGCGCATGTCGCCGCTGAGCTCCGAGAGCCCGCGCAGGCCGCTGGCCTGGTTGAGGCTGCGGTCGAGATCCTCGGTGCTCACCCCCTGACGCAGCAGATGCAGCAGCAGCCCCGGGTCCACGCTGCCGCTGCGGCTGGCCATCACCAGGCCCTCCAGGGGCGTGAAGCCCATGGTGGTGTCGATGCTGCGGGGCCTGCCACCGGCAGGGGTGGCGATGGCACACAGGGAGCAGCCGGCCCCCAGGTGGCAGCTGATCACCCGCCGGGCTCCGGGGTGCAGACGGGCCACGGTTTCGGCCACGTGCTGGTGGTTGAGGCCGTGGAAGCCGTAGCGGCGCAGGCCCTGCTGGCGCCAGGCGGCGGGCAGGGCGTAGGTGAAAGCTGCAGGGGGGAGGGTGGCGTGAAAGCCGGTGTCGAAACAGGCCCACTGGGGGAGTGGGGCGCCGGCAGCGGCACCATGGGCCTCCAGCCACCCCTGCAGCCAGGCGATCGCCTGCAGCGCCGGCCCGTTGTGCAGCGGCGCCAGGGGTACCAGAGCCTCCAGCTCCCCCAGCACCGCCGGGGTGAGCCGGGTGGGGCCCGTGAAGCCGGCACCGCCATGGACGATGCGGTGGGCCACCAGAGCGGGGGCGGGATCGGCGGCAGCGATCACCGGCGCCAGCCACTGCTCCAGCAAGGTCTCCAGGGCCCGGCTGCCGTCGCGGCTGTCAAAAGCCCGCTGCTCCTGCCAGAGCCGTTCGCCCGTGCCATCGCGCAGGGAGGCCTTGAGGCTGGAACTGCCGCTGTTGAGCACCAGCACCGTGGGCGACGGGGTGGCCATGAGGTGTGCAATCGCGCGCTGCTCTGCGCTGGCCTAAGCGCCGCGGCTGCGGTTGAGGCCGTCCGGTGGGCGGATGCAGACCGCCGGGGTGCGCGGGAGCACCGGCAGGGCAGGGGCGGCAGGGGACCCAGGCGGGAATGACCCTAGATTGGTCGATTGTGTCCATGGCCAGTCAATGACCGCAACCCTGCAATCCCTGCACCCCAACCCTGGATGGAGTGCCCCGTCTCCCGGCGGCGCACTCCCGAGCTGCGCGCCCCCAAGCTGCGACACGGTTGGGAAACACTGCATCCTCGAG
>REEV01000038.1 GCA_007694915.1 Cyanobium sp. PLM2.Bin73
CGGTGAGTGTGGCGACGTCCATCGGCGGCATACCTGTCACTGACCTGACCTTAGGCCTGTCCCTCCTTGTTGTAAGGACGCCTTATAGGCTTGCTGGCTTTCGTTGTGGCGAGTCAGCCGCTTCAGGGTCTGTGCTGGAGGCGCAAGCGTCATGGCCCCAGCGGAGGGTTCTGATAGCGCTCCAGAACCGTTGGCTTGGAGACACCAGATGAGGTATGCCCCCAACCTGCGGGTGATCGCCTTGCCGGGGCGGCCGTGCGGCCGCCTCACCCGTTCAGGGGGCCCAGATCTCCTGGAGATCGATCCGGACTCCGGGGAACAGGGGGCCGGCATCGAGGCTGGTGGCCTCCTCGATGCGCTGGGGCTCGCCGGCGCCAGTGGCGGGCCACACCTCCACCGCCTGCTGCTCGGGAATCAACAGCCAGCCGAGCTCGGCGCCATTGGCCTGATAGGCCGCCATCTTGTGGCGCAGGGCCGTGAGGCCGCGGGGGCCGTCGTCGCTGGTGCTCGCAAGTTCCACCACCAGATCGGGGCAGAGGGGCGCAAATCCTCGGCGCTGCTGGGGTGTAAGGGCCTCCCAGCGCTCTTGCCGCACAAGGGAGACATCAGGGCTGAGCACCGAGCCATCCGGCAGGCGAAAACCGCTGGAGCTGTCGAACAGCTTCACCGGTAGGCCGGAGGCGCGCACGGCCAGGCCCAGCAGGATCAGCAGGGTGCTGTTGCGTGCGCCGGTTTCACTGCCGGTGGGGGTCATGTGGATCACGTGGCCGCTGGCGTCCAGCTCCAGCACGGCGTTGGGATTGGCGCGGCAGACGGCAACGAACTGATCAACTGAAAGCCGCAGCTCCTCCGGGAGCTTCAGAGGCGCCAGGGCATCGGCGGACGGGACCAGGGTCTGTGCTGGAGGTGTAAGCGTCATGTCCCCAGCCAAGCCCCCTTCACGTTAGAGCAGGCGGGCACAGCAGCGCAGATCCTGGCGGCTTCGCTCGCAGATCTGAGGTTTCCATACTGATGAGTCCGCGGATGACCACGCCTGCCAAGCCGTGAATGCAGCCCACACCGCCTACGCCACAGCGGCCACCCACCTGGGGCGCGCCTTCCTGCTGGTGGGCCAGCCTGATCCAGCCATGGAGCACCTGCACGCCGCTTTGGATCACGGCCTCCCCGGCGGAATCGAGCCCCACCTGCCGCTGCTGATCGCAGAGGCCGAGCGCTGCGTAACCCGCGGCGACCACCGAGAAGCCATCCAGCGCTGGCAAGACATCGCCGCCCTCCAGGCCGACGCCACCCCCGAGGTGATCTATCACCGGCTCAGCGCCGCCTATGCCGCCAACCGCGCTGGCTTCGGTGGCAACCAGACGGAAAACGCCCTCTGGGGTGATGTGTCCAAACACACCCTGCTGGCCTGGTTGCACCGCTGGCTGCAGCCGGTGCTCTACCTGGAGATCGGCGTGGATGAGGGGGTGAGCCTCGCCTGTGCCAGCGGTGCGGCCATCGGCATCGACCCGCGGCCCGAGCTCAGGCTCAGCGTGGAGCTGCCGCCTACGGCCCGCATCGTGGCCAGCAGCAGTGACGCCTTCTTTGCCAGCCAGGCCCACACCCTGCTGCAGCCGGCGCCCGAGCTGGCCTTCATCGATGGCATGCACCTGTTCGAGTTCGCCCTGCGCGATCTGATCCACACCGAACAGCACATGGCCCCCTGGGGCCTGGTGGTGCTCGACGACATCTACCCCTGCCATCCCGCCCAGGCCTGCCGCCGCCGCCGCACCGGCTCCTGGACTGGCGACGTGTGGAAGCTGCTGCCGATCCTGCGCCAGCACCGCCCCGATCTCACCCTGCTCTGTCTCAACGCCCACACCACCGGCCTGCTGCTGATTGCCGGGCTTGATGCCAGCAACACCGCCCTCGCTCCTGTGTATCTCGAGGCGGTGCGCCGTTATCGCCCTATCGCCGAACCGCCTGATGCGGTGCTGGAACGTCACGGCGCCATCCCCTCCGATCACCCCCTGGTGGTGGAGCTGCTCCAGCTGCTGCGCCAGGCCCGCCAGCGGCAATGGCCAGCCCAGCAGGTGCAGGCAGCGCTGGCTCCGGTGCGCGAGCGGATCGCCGCAGCAGAACAGGCCAGGGCCCATTAGAAGTCAGGCAGAGCTCAGTGCCTGACTCGGTTCTTGCCAACCCAACAGTGACAGAAGCCCCCTGATGTCATGGGAGAGAGCGGCCAGGCCCTCGGTGATCGACCAGTAGCCGTCGAGCCGCAGGGCGTTCATGGCAAGGCTTCTGAGGGTGGCCATGATCTGCACTCCGTTGCTCTCGCGGTAGCGGTGCGCGTCCTCCCTGAGTTGGGTGTCGCGGGGCCAGTGCCAGGAGTTCTCGATTGACCAGCGGTCGCGCACGTGCTGCAGCAGTGCTTTTGCGCTCGTGCGCAAACTCGAGACGTAGTAACGGGTCTCGTCGACGGCCTTGCCATCGCGGGTGCCTTTGCAGCGCACCGCCAGGATCGTGGCGCTGCCCGGCCAGTTTTCCGCCACCCACTCTGGGGCGGGCATGCCCCGCAACGTCCAGGTGAGGTCTCGGCCGCGTTTGCGTTCACGGTTGCTGGCTTGCCACGGCGTCTTGCGGCCATAGGTCAGGCGGTCCTTGATCACCTGCGAAACCTTGCGGCGACTGTGTTTCACCGCAATCAGGAAGTCGGCGCCACGCTGCTCGAGGTAGAGGAAAAAGGGCGGTTTGCATGCAGCGCGTCGGCCTGCACCAGCAAGCCGTTGAGATCAACGCGATCCAACAGCTGGCGCAAGGCCGCGATCTCGCCTCCGGCATCGGTGGCGTAGGTGTTTTGAGCGATCGCCACGCCCAGGCTGTTCGAGTAGAGGCTCACCTGGGCGATAAAACGCGCTGCGCCGGAGGCGGTTTGGTCGATTGAACCCCGCAGGGTCTTGCCGTCGCACACCAGGGTGTCGACGGTCTCGGTTACGCCAGGCTGGGCTGCCATCCATTGCTGCAGCAGAGCCTCGAACCCGTCGACATCGAGCTGAGAGAGGAGCAGCCGGAAGGTCGAGTCCGACGGCGGGTTGGCCACATGGGTGCCGAGCAGCTCGTTGAGGGTCTTGCGGTGGCGCTTTGCAAAACGCTCCATCCCGAGCAGCGAACCCTGGTTGCTGTAGGCGTCAGCCTTCCGCGAAGCGGTAGATGGCCAGGATCGCCACCAGCAGCATCCACCACTGCGGGTAGCGAATCCCCCGACGCAGACGGCAATCGGGAAGCGCCTTGAGGAAGCTGATCAGATCGGTTGCAGCGGCTGGGTTCTCGAGCGGTGAGGCCAAGAGATTGGGGCGAGTCCTGCGCACCAAACCGGAGCTGAATGCCGCGCGCCAGGGCTACTAGTGTACCGTCCCGGAGATACGCGAGCAAAGTCTTTGCAGCTTTTCAAGGATCGAGTCCGCCGTGGCGGTCCAGATGAATGGAGCGGTGTTTTTGTTGTAGGCCCTTACGAACTGCTCGATTCGGGCGATCAGCTCCT
>REEV01000013.1 GCA_007694915.1 Cyanobium sp. PLM2.Bin73
CCAGCCGCACGATCGCTGGGTCGTTGGGGAAGATGCCGACCACGTTGGTGCGGCGTTTGATCTCCTTATTCAGGCGCTCAAGCGGGTTGGTGCTCCAGACCTTGCGCCAGTTGCGCGACGACAATTAGGTAGGCGGGTCGCGCCAACTACATAGGCGGGTCTCAGGACGCGACAACAGAGCTCCGATCACGATCTGGAGCCCCAGCGATGCCCGCCCCTCTGTCGTTGCGGATCAAGGAGCGGTATATGGCCAGACGGGCCAGTGGCCTCAGCCAGCAGATCGCTGCTGATGCGGTGGGGATTTCGCTGCGCAGCGCCCAGCGGATCGATCGCGGTGAGCTGCAAGCCGGCGCTCAACAGCAGCAGCGCGGCCGGCACTGGCGCACCCGCGCTGACCCCCTGGCCGAGGTCTGGGACAGCGTGCTGGTGCCAATGCTGCAGAAGGCACCGCAGCTGGAACCTCAGACCCTGCTGCTGCACCTGGAGCAGACCTTCCCAGATCAGGAGTGGTACCGGCGCAAGCGCACCCTGCAGCGGAGGGTGGAGCAGTGGAGGGCCCTGCATGGCCCGGCCCAGGAGGTGATGTTCCTGCAGCACCACCAGCCCGGCGTGCTGGGCATTTCCGATTTCACGCTGCTCAAGGGTGAGCCGATCACGATTGCCGGTGTGGCGTTTGAGCACCGGCTGTTCCACTTCCGCCTGCCGTATTCAGGCTGGTGTCATGTGGAGGTGATCCACGGCGGCGAGAGCTTTGTCGCCCTGGCTGAGGCCCTCCAGAATGCCCTTGAGGCCTGTGGTGGGGTGCCGGCGGAGCACCGCACCGACAGCCTCAGCGCCTGCTTCCGCAACCGCGACGGCTCCTATGCCGGCGACTACACGAGTCGCTACCGCGAGCTCTGCGCCCACCTGGGCGTGATCGCCACCCGCAACAACCGCGGCGTCGCCCACGAGAACGGGGCAATCGAGGGCCCGCACCGGCACTGGAAGCATCGTCTGGAGCAGCAACTGATCCAACTCGGCAGCAGGGATTTCGCCACTGAGGCGGAGTACCGGCAGCTGGTGGCCAAGGTCAACGACACCCTCAATGGCCGCTACGAGGTCCAAGGGAGGCTGGAGATCGAGCGACTGCATCTGCAGCCCCTGCCGGTGCAGCGCTTTGCCGACTACGACCCGCTGGTGGCGCGGGTGCGCAGCACCAGCACGATCGAGGTGCGGCAGGTCACCTACAGCGTGCCCGCACGACTGATTGGCCAGCAGCTGACGGTGCATCTGCACCACGACCGGCTGGATCTATTCCTGCGCAGCCAGTTCATTGAGACCTTGCCACGGCTGCATCGGCGCTCTGGCGAGAGCGGGCCATGGCGGCGGATCGACTTCCGCCACGTGATCGAAAGCCTGCGCCGTAAACCACGGGCGCTGCTGCGCGCCCAGCTGCAGGATGACCTGCTGCCAGGCGCGTGCTGGCGGCAGCTGTGGCGCCAGCTGCTGGCAGCCCTGCCACCGGATGAGGCGGCCAAGGTGATGGTCGATGCCCTCCATGTCGCTGCCAGAAGCGATGACCTCTCCGGTGTGGAGCGGTATCTGAGCCGTCAGCTCCGCGGCGGTGAGCTCAGCCTCAGCTCCTTGCGTGATCACTACGGCCTGCGGCCCCCACGGGGCCTGACGGCCATGCCCCAGCTCGACATCCCCGAACACACCCTCAGCAGCTATGACGAACTCCTGGGCAGCGCCCCCCAGCCGGCCGGCGCTGGAGATGGCGCTGCCAGATCTGTTGAAACAACTGAAACTGCCGCAGGTCCGCAGCCAGTGGCAGGCGGCCGAACAGCAGGCCAGAGCCGAGGGCTGGGATCCCGCCAGCTACCTCTACGTGCTGGCGGAGCAGGAACACCAGCACCGGCATCAGGCCCGGCTGCGGCGGCTGTTGCATGAGGCCCAGCTGCCGGTTGCCAAAGCCCTGGCCGAGTTCGACTGGGGTGCCATCCCCGATCTGAACCGCGGCCAGATCGAGCAGCTCGCCCACGACAGCGGATGGCTGGAGCGGGCTGAGAACCTGTTGCTATTTGGTCCCAGTGGCGTGGGCAAGACCCACCTGGCAGCGGGCATCTGCCGCAGCCTGATCGCCCTGGATCGCTCGTCTCGCTTCTTCTCGGCCACCACGCTGGTGCAGGAGCTGCAACGGGCCAAAGCGGAGTATGCCCTGGCCAAGGCGCTCAACAAGCTCGATCGCTATGCCCTGCTCGTCATTGACGACATCGGCTACGTGCGTAAGGACGAGGCCGAGACCTCGGTGCTGTTTGAGCTGGTGATGCACCGCTACGAACGCAGGTCGTTGCTGGTGACCTCCAACCAGCCGTTCAGCGAGTGGGAGCACGTCTTCTCGACCAGCGCCATGACCGTGGCAGCGGTGGACCGGCTGGTGGACCACAGCACCTTGATCCAGATCAACGGCGAGAGCTACCGCCGCAAAAGGGCACGCCGTTCGGCGGTCTGACCAGGCGTCAATTACCCGCCAACCGCCAACCGCCAACCAGTCCCTGGCGCCAGGTGCCGGTGATGGGCTCCGCGCTGCCGTCGGACCGTGGGGTCCGACGGCTCGTGCGCGCCGCGCGACAAGGGCGAGCGGAGATCAGGGGCAGAACCGTCCAACCTGGCTGTCGCCTGGTGCCGATCAGAGGCACGCCGCGCCTCCATGGCAGGAGAACGGAGCAGGGCGGACCAGGTTTCGTGTCGCCCGGGATGGCTCAGTTTTCGCTGTCGCCTCCCCCTGCCATGGCAGGGGGAGGAAGCGGGGGAACCCGCCAACGTAATTGACGCGAGCCGCCTAAGTAGTTGACACCGGGCAGCCAGTGCTCCTGGGGGAAGTGCAGGAATGCCAGCACGTCGTCCCGGGCGGCTTCCATCACGGGCACAGCAGTGGGGAACTGCTTGCGCAGCATCTCAGTGACCCGCTGCCAGTGGGCGCGCACCTGATCTGGAGCCTGGATCACGAACACCGCTTTCATGGCAGCGGCCACCATGTCCTGGCCGGCCTTGGGCACATGGCTCAGCAGGTTGCGCAGGAAGTGCACCCGGCACCGCTGCCAGCTGCTGCCCTGGAACATGCGCTTGATCGCGGCTGTCAGCCCCAGGTGGGCATCCGAAATCACCAGCCGGGTGCCGTCGAGGCCACGCTCCTTGAGTGAGCCCAGAAACTGGCGCCAGAAGCCCTCCGCCTCGCTGTCGCCCACGGCAATGCCGAGAACTTCGCGGTAGCCGAGGGCATTGATGCCGATCGCCACCACCACCGCCCGCGACACCACCTGCATGTTCCGGCCGAGTCGGCCGTGGAGGTAGGTGGCGTCGAGGTAGACGTAGGGGAAGCGGGCATGGTCCAAAGGCCGGCCCAGAAAGGCTTTCACCTGCTCATCGAGCCCCTGGCAGATGCGGCTCACCTCCGATTTGGAGATGCCGCTGGCCCCGCCCAGCGCCTCCACCAGGGCGTCGACCTTGCGGGTGGAGAT
>REEV01000011.1 GCA_007694915.1 Cyanobium sp. PLM2.Bin73
ATTAATCCAGGGAAAATCTATGGCTTGGCTGAAGATCTTGACTAAGACGGGCTTGTATTCGTCATGATTGGCCAATCGCATCCCATCTGGCCTGCTGCCAATTAGGGAATCTCTGGGCAACAGGGGTGTAAGCGCGAATTGAGACCAGCAAAGCTGCCTTTGGCCTGGATTGGACTCCAAGGCCGCCTCGTGGATGTTCTATCGGCTCGTTTCAACCCCAAACTGGCTAGTCTTTGAATCATGAATCATGGCGTTTAGACACACTATTCCCATGATCAAGCTATCCCGAGTAACTGCCGCCGAGCCAAAAATAGATTCGCCAAGGCTGCCAGCACATTGGTCTTGCAGCGATTCTTGGCCAGGCCGCGCAGCCGGGTTTTCTGAAAACCGAACTGCTGCTTGATCACCCTGAATGGGTGCTCAACCTTGGAGCGGATGTGGGCCTTGGCGGTCTCGATCAGGTCCTGGAGCCTTCCCTCTGGTGTATCTGGCAGGGCACGGCGTTTGCCGGGTCGCATCGCCACCCGGAATTCCGCTGCGTTGCCCGCCATCTCGGATCTCTTGGCAATGCCCTGGTAGCCGGCGTAGCCGTACACCACCTCCTCATCCCCATGCAACAGCTCGCCAGCTGGGGTGAGGTCGTGCACATTGGCAGCCGTGACAACCACCGAATGGATCAGGCCTGAGTCCTTGTCTACGCCTGCGTGGACTTTCATACCGAAATACCACTGGTTGCCCTTCTTGGTCTGGTGCATCTCGGGACCGCGCTTCCCCTCTTCGTTCTTGGTGGAGCTGGGGGCGGCGATCAAGGTGGCATCCACGATCGTGCCCTGGCGCATCGTCATGCCCCGCGCACTGAGATGGGCTTTGACGGTTGAAAAGATCTGCTCGCCCAAATCGTGCTTCTCCAGCAGGTGGCGGAAGGTCAGGATCGTCGTCTCATCCGGGATTCGGTCGGGAATCAGCTCGATGCCGGCAAAGCGGCGCATGGTGGGAACCTCGATCAGGGCCTCCTCCATTGAGGGGTCGCTGAGCGAGTACCACTGCTGCAACAGGTGGATCCGCAGCATGGTGGCCAATGGATAGGGAGGCCGACCGCCTTTTTTGCTGGTCTTGGGGTAGTAGGGCTCGATCAAGTCGATCAGCGCCTGCCATGGCACCACCACCTCCATCTCAGAGAGAAACTTCCCCCGTTTGGTCTGCTTCTTAGCCGTGGTGAGCTCGTAATCCGAGAAGCCGAGCTGCTTGCCGCCCATCAACCCAGGCCTGGCCTGCGATTACGACGTCATTGTCGCGTGGGTGGCCTGGGTTTTCCAGAGTCTCCTTAGAATCCTGATTGTCATCCTCGGTTCCCAGTGGCGCTTGGTCGTCCGGTGCCGCCGCTGGTTCTCAGTGACGACGAGGGTCAGTAACTCCAGGCTCTCGCCAGCTCCCGTTCACTGTCGCACTCCATGGTCGCGTCCCTTGGAGTGGTGTAAATCCCGAGGTCTGTGACCTGATCGGAGATCGGTGATCAGGCAGCCGCAGCGAGTGCAGCTGTTGGTTGATCTTGGACCGGTTCGCTGGTGTTGTCCAGCTTGGCCATCGACTGTTCAGAGAACACCCGGCGGCCATCAAGCTGCCACTCCTCCTGCTGCTCCAGCAGCAGGGCACCCACCAGGCGGATGATCGCGGCGTCGTTGGGGAAGATGCCGACAACGCGGGTGCGGCGTTTGATCTCCTTGTTCAGCCGCTCCAGGGGGTTGGTGCTCCAGAGCTTGCGCCAGTGCTCCGGCGGGAAGGCCCGGAACGCGAGGACATCTTCCTTGGCCTGCTCCATCAAGGCAGCGGCGGCGGGGAATTTCTCGCGGAGCATCGTGATCACCTGCTCCCACTGCTGCTCCACGGCCTGGGCCTCGGGCTGAACGAACACCGAGCGCAGGGCGGCAGCCACCATGTCCTGACTGCCTTTGGGCACCTTGACCAGCAGGTTGCGGGCGAAATGGACGCGGCAGCGCTGCCAGCTGGTGCCCTGGCAGCAACGGGCGATCGCCTTCTTGAGGCCGGCGTGGGCGTCGCTGATCACCAGCTGCACGCCGGAGAGCCCGCGCTCGCGGAGGCGTCGCAGGAAGGCGGTCCAGAAGGTCTCGTCCTCGCTGTCGCCCACCTCAATGCCGAGCACCTCGCGCTGGCCCGTCGCGGTGATACCGACGGCCACGATCACGGCCCTGGAGATCACCTGCCTGCGGCCCGGATCGCGGCCGTGGAGGTAGGTGGCATCGAGGTAGACGTAGGGGTAGCGGCTGAACTCCAGCGGCCGGCTCAGAAACGCCTGCACCTGGGTGTCCAGCCCCTGGCAGATGCGGCTGACCTCCGATTTGGAGATGCCGCTCTCGCAGCCCAGCGCGGCCACCAGCTCGTCCACCTTGCGGGTGGAGACGCCGGAGACGTAGGCCTTCATCACCACGGCCCACAGGGCCCGATCCACCCGGCGGCGAGGTTCGAGCAACGAGGGGTAGAAGCTTCCCGCCCGAAAGCGGGGGATGCGCAGCTGGATGTCGCCGGCCGGTGTGGCCATGAGACGCTCCCGGCTGCCGTTGCGGTGGCCCCGCCGTTGGGTGGTGCGCTCATGGCGATCGGCTCCAAGGGCAGCAGCGGCCTCGGCCTCGATCAGGGCGTGTAGGCCCTGGCGCACCAGTTCAGGGATCAGTTCACCGGCGGTGCCGCTGCCAAGCAGATGCGCCAGCTCATGGACGGCAGAATCGGAGATGGGCATGGTCTGGTCTCAGGGAGGTGGTAGTGCTCCGACCAGGGTCACAGACCGGCCCACCCATTCCCATGCAGGGGCTCTGAGGAGAAAGCCGCCAGCACCGGCTCCGCCGGTGCTGATCCTCGGGATTTACACCACTTGGCGGGACGCCCCCCACTCCATCGTCCACCACGCCCAGAACGTACTGGCCTGCGGCGCCGGTGAAACCAACACAGCCATTGCGAAACGGATGGGGCTGACGGGCATGAGCGTCGGCAAGTGGCGCAAGAGGTATCGAGAGCTGGGCCTGGAGGGACTGCACGGCGAGCTCAGGCCAGACCGTCCGCGCACCTATGAGAACGACACCGTGGCCGAGGTGATCAACCGGGCTTTGCAGACCAGGCCTCCCAATGGCAGCACCCACTGGAGTGCTCGGACTTTGGCTGCAGCGACTGGGATCTCCAAGACCACGGTTCACCGCTGGCTGCAGACCTTCTCGGTGAAGTCCCACAGGCTGAAATCGTTCAAGCTCTGCACCGACCCGTTCTTTGTGGAGAAGATCCGCGAAATCGTCGGCCTGTACCTAAACCCACCGGACAAGGCGATGGTGCTCCGCGTCGAACAGAAGGCGTAGATCCAGGGGCTGGGCCGCACCCAGCCGCTGCTGCCCATGGGTCTGGGCTACGTGGAGGGCGTCACCCACGACTACATCCGCCACGGCACCACCACCCTGTTCGCCGCCCTGG
>REEV01000010.1 GCA_007694915.1 Cyanobium sp. PLM2.Bin73
TGGAGTTCGGGGTCCTGCATCAGGGCCAGGATCCCCCGTGGATAGTCCAGCCTGCCGTTGTGCAGGTAAGCCAGGGTGGCCAGGCCCTTGGCATCCCTGGCGCTCGCACTGGCCATCAGCATGCGGTCGCTGGGCAGGTCGAGGGCCCGCTTCAGCCGGGCGAACTTGCCCACCAGCAGGGCCACGTTTTGGTCGGGGTCGAGCAGCTGGTTGCGGGCGGCTGTGATCTCCTCGGCACTGGCGTCCTCACCGAGTAGGCCCTGGTGCACCAGTTCGCCCACGCCGATCTGGGCGGGACCGTGGGTGCTGAACAGCCCGGAATGGGCGGCGATCGGGTGGTCTTCGCCGGGTTTGGCGTGGCGCAGCTCGTCGAGCAGGATCGCGGCCACCAGCATCGGGTTGATGTGCTCCCGGGCGCACTCGCTCAGGATCACCGGCCGCAGGACTTCGATCTGGCTGAGGGCGCGGGTGCGCAGGGGCTGGAACTGATCGATGCCGCTGCTGAACAGCTGGGCCAGACGGGGCTGGGGTCCGTGCACACCGAAGCGGCGATTCAGTTCCCGCAGTTCCTCCGGGCTGAAGCGGAGAGGGTCGCCTGCCAGCGGCTCCCCGGCGCCGTTGGCCCCGTCGGGCGTGAGCACCAGCTTCGATTCCATCCACAGCGGCGGGCCCTTGCCGGCCATGGGCAGGCTGAGGGCGAGCAACAGAGTGCAGGCCGTGCCCAGGGCCCGGGTGGTCCGGGTGGCGATGGTTGCGAGGCGGCCGCGCTGGTGACGGCAGTGATCAGGCCATGGCCGAACCCGCTGACGCGACGCATTGACTGAGATCGAGCCTGCGGAGTTCGCGGCTTGAGCGGAGTTCGCGGCTTGAACGTGGGCGGATCGAACCATTTCTTCATCCTAGGGGCCGCCAGCATTCCTTTCCAGAGCCCGGACAGAGGCCGGACCCTCTGCCGTTCGTGGGCTGGCGCACAGGCTGCGGCCCTCACGACGCTTAGGTTGCCCGCGTTCCCCGCACCGGAGCAGCCGAGGCCATGACCGCTGCGTTCGACCCCACCGACCCCGGCCGCCAGTGGCAACGCTTCTGCGAGCTGCTCTGGTACGACGATGGCCTCGGCATCTGGCTGGATGTGAGCCGGATGGCCATCACCCCGCCCGAGCTGGAGGCCCTGCGGCCGCGTTTCGCCCAGGCCTTCGAGGCCATGGCCGCCCTGGAGGCCGGCGCGATCGCCAATGCCGATGAGCAGCGCATGGTGGGGCACTACTGGCTGCGCGCCCCGGAGCTGGCCCCGGATGCCGCCACCGCTGCCCAGGTGGCCTCCGAGGTGGAGCGCATCGCCGCCTTCGGCTGCGAACAGCTGGCCGCCCGCCGCTTCAGCGCTGTGGTGTGGATCGGCATCGGCGGCTCCGGCCTGGGCCCCCTGCTGATGGTGGAGGCCCTGGGCGCGGTCGACCGGGGTCTGCCGTTCCACTTCATCGACAACGTGGATCCCGAGGGCATCAGCCACACCCTGGCGGGGCTCGGCGAGCGCCTGCGCACGGCGCTGGTGGTGGTGGTGAGCAAGTCGGGCGGCACCCCGGAGCCGCGCATCGGCATGGAGCAGGTGCGGGCGCGTCTGGAGGCCCTGGGCGGCGACTGGAGCCAGCAGGCGGTGGCGATCACCATGGCCGACAGCCGTCTGGATCAGCTGGCCCGCCAGGAGGGCTGGCTGGAGCGCTTCGCCATGTTCGACTGGGTGGGCGGCCGCACCAGCATCACCAGTGCGGTGGGTCTGCTGCCTGCCGCCCTGCTGGATGCGGACATCCACGCCTTCCTGGCCGGCGCCGCCGCCATGGACCGCTCCACCCGCACCCCCGAGCTGGAGAGCAATCCCGCCGCCCTGCTGGCGGCCGCCTGGTATGCCGCCGGCGGGGGTCGTGGCCGGCGCGACATGGTGGTGCTGCCCTACCGCGACCGGCTGGCGGTGTTCAGCCGCTACCTCCAGCAGCTGGTGATGGAGAGCCTGGGCAAGCGGGTGGATCGCCAGGGCAACACCGTGCACCAGGGGTTGGCGGTGTACGGCAACAAGGGCTCCACCGATCAGCACGCCTACGTGCAGCAGCTGCGCGACGGCATCGACAACTTCTTCGTGACCTTCATCGAGGTGCTCGAGGACAGCGGCGATCTGCCGGCGCTGAACGGCGAGCGCCCCGGAGATGTGCTCGAGGGCTTCCTGCAGGGCACCCGCGCGGCCCTGATGGAGGGGGGCCGCCAGAGCCTCTCGATCAGCCTGCGGCGCTTCGACGCCACCGCCCTCGGTGCCCTGGTGGCCCTGTTCGAGCGGGCGGTGGGGCTCTACGCCGAGCTGGTGAACATCAACGCCTACGACCAGCCTGGTGTGGAGGCCGGCAAGAAGGCTGCCGCCGCGGTGCTGGAGCTGCAGGCGCGCCTCGATGCTCTGCTGGCCGATGGGGAGACCCGCAGCCTGGTGGAGCTGCAGGGGCAGCTGGGCACAGACAGCCCCGACTCCCTGTTCTGGATCCTGCGCCATCAGGCCGTCAACGACGCCGGCCTGCGGGTTGAGGGCCACTGGGGCCAGCCGGCCAGCCTGCGCTTCAGCCGCGCCTGAGCTGGGACTCCAGCGGGATCAGCCGGCAGCGCAGCAGGGCCAGGGCCTCATCCGGCAGCCCCAGGAAACGGTCGAGCCAGGCATCGCCGCTGGGGGGCACCTGGGCCACGCCCACCAGCACTCCGCGGCCGTCGCTGTCCAGGGCAGCGCCGCGGCAGCTGTGGCGCCGGCTGGTCACCGGGCCGGTGCTCAGTTCCGCGTCGATCGCCAGGGCGGCCGGGCGGTAGAACCCCAGCGCGCTGCAGTGGAAGCGGGCCCGGAAGCGCAGCCGCAGCTCACCGCTGCCGGGTTGCAGATGGCCACTGAGCTGGCGTGGTTCGACGGCGATCGTCAGTCCGGGCGGCAGGGGCACGCCGAGCACGCGGGTGCTGCGCCAGCTCAGGGGTGGGATGCGCAGCTCGGCGGGGCTGAACTCCAGGGGCCGGCCGCGTCCATCGTCCTCCCCCAGCCAGCCGATACCGCGGCCCCCCTGGGGGTTGTAGGTGAAGCGCGGATAGGCACCGATCGCCAGGGCGCAGCCGGGCAGGGTGGTGAGCTGCAGCTCCATGGGTGCTGCTCAGGGCGCGCGGAGGACGTCCAGTTCACCCCTGCCGTGCAGCTCGGCCAGGGCGTCATAGCCGCCGATCTTCACCCCGTCGATGAACACCTGGGGAACGGGCCCCTGGTCGGCGTGCTGCACGTGGTGGGGGATGGCGAGGGTGCGCAGCATGCGCAGGGCCCGGGCGCTGTAGGGACAGCCGCGGGCCACCACGATCTCCACCCGCGGTGCTGCGTGGGGCCGGGGCTCGGGCCGGGTGGGCTGGGCTGTGGTTGCTGAGGTGGAGGGGGCGGC
>REEV01000122.1 GCA_007694915.1 Cyanobium sp. PLM2.Bin73
AGGGTCATGAACTGAATTCCTGAATTGGTCGCTGGCTCAGCGCCCCGTCCCGCCGAGTGCTGGCATCGAGCTGGGAGGCCATCAGCCGGTCCCAGGCGGATTCCAACGCATCCAGCAAACCGGGCAGCACGAAGATCAACATCTGCAGCGCCGCATCGACGATCCAGCGTCTCCACCAGCGCATGGCCGGTCGCCTCCAGCCGCTGGGGCCATTGTGGGGGGCATCGCACCTCCACTGCCACAGCGCCATGGGCCACACCCCGGAGCTGCGCGTGCTGCTGTTCGCCGCCCTGCGCGAGCGGGCCGGCTGGCAGGAACGCCTCCTGGCAGCCCCAGCTGGCGCCACCCCGGCCGCCGTGTGGCGCCAGCTGGGGCTGGAGCCGAACGAGCCCGACGCCTCCATCCGCGTGGCGATCAACCAACAGTTCGCCAGCTGGGACTCTCCCCTCCGCGCCGGCGACGAGCTGGCCTTCCTGCCGCCGATCAGCGGCGGCTGACACCCTTGCCGCCGATGGCCGCCCCGCTGCTCGCGATCCAGCTCGAACCCGGGCCCTTCCAACCGCTGCTGGCGATGGAGCAGTGGCAGGCCCAAGTGCAGGAGCGCATGGGCCACCTTCCGGCCGCCGAGAGCAGCTTCGTGGGCCGGGTGCGGCCCCACACCGGCGCCGGTGAGCCCCTGGCCGCCCTGGAGCTGGAGCACTACCCCGGCATGACCGAAGCCCAGCTGCACCATCTGGCGGCTGAAGCCGCCAACCGCCGCGCGGTGGCTGCCGTGCTGGTGCGGCACCGGGTGGGCCGGGTGCGGCCGGGCGAGCCGATCGTGCTGGTGGCCGTGGCCGCCGACCGCCGCGGCCCCGCCCAGCGCTGCTGCCAGGAGCTGCTGGAAGCCCTCAAGCACGAGGCACCCTTCTGGAAGCGGGAGTGGCGGGCCGATGGCAGCGGCCTCTGGCTGGCCGGCAACACCCCGCTCTGATCAGCGGCGGCAAACCACCACCCCTAGCCCTCAGAGGATCGGCAGGCGCAGCAGCTGGGCCCAGAGCTCGGTGCCGGCCTCCAGCGCCCCCAGCTCGGCCGGGATCTCCAGCAGCAGGTCGGCGCCGGCCAGCGAACCGATGCGCGAGGAGGCCTGGGAGCCGCTCACCCGGGCGAGCAGGGCGCCATCGGCAGCCACCACCAGCGCGGCGCGGGCCAGCTCCGGCCGTCCGGCGCCCCGCTTCAAGTCGGCCTCCAGGCGCACCTTCAGCCGCGGCAGCCGCTGGATCCGGCCCCCCTCCAGCTGCTGCAGCGCCGGCCAGAGCAGCTGCAGGGCCGTGATCGCCGCCGCCACAGGGTTGCCCGGCAGCCCGAAGAACGGCACCCGCCGCCCGGCGTGCTCCAGATGGCCGTAGGCAAAGGGCCGGCCCGGCTTCAGAAACAGCTTCCAGAAGCCCACCTGCCCCAGCTCGGCCACCAACTCGCGGATCCAGTCGCTGTCGCCGGCGGACACGCCGCCGGTGCTCACCACCACATCGCAGCAACCCGCCAGCTCCTGCAGGGCGCGCCGCAGGGGCTCGCGCTGATCAGCCACCACCCGCCGGGCGGTGACGCCGTAGCCGAGGCGCTCCAGCAGGGCGGCGAGCAGGGTGGCGTTGCTCTCCCAGATCTGGCCCGCTCGCCGCGGGGTGCCGGGGGGCACCAGCTCATCGCCGCTGATCAGCAGACCCAGCCGCGGCCGCGCCGCCACAGCCAGACGCTCCACGCCACAGCTGGCCAGCCGTCCCAGCTCCGCCGCCCCCAGCCGGCTGCCGGCCGGCACCAGCAGCGCCCCAGCGGCGGCCTCCTCCTCCGGGCCCCGGATCCAGGGGTTGGGGCCGCACTCGCCCACCAGCTCGATCGCCGTGCCGTCGCTCTCCTCCAGGCCGCGCACCAGCTCCTGGGGCAGCACCAAGCCACTGCCCTCCGGCACCACGGCGCCGGTGAGGATGCGCACCGCCTGGCCGGCGCCCAGCACGCCCGCGAACGGCTGCCCCGCCGCCGAGCGCCCCACCAGCCGCCAGCGCTCCCCACGCCGGGGCGCCTCCGCGCCGGCGATGGCGTAGCCGTCCATGATCGAGGCCCGGAAGCCCGGCACCGCCGCCGCGGCCCGCACCGGCGCCGTGGTGACGCGGCCGGCGCAGGCGGCCAGGGGCAGCTCCTCATGGGTCCCCAGCGGCTGCAGGGTCCCGAGGATGCGGGCCAGGGCCTGATCGAGCGGCAGACCTTCGCGGCCGTAGGGCTCCTGGGACGTGGGATCAGCCATCGGCCGGCGGCACGTCGCTCGGCCCATCGGGCAGCACTGAGGGGTGGATCCAGTCGCCGTGGCGGCCGCCGCTCTTGCGCAGCAGCCGCACCGGGCCGATGGTCATGGCCGGGTCCACGGCCTTGAGCATGTCGTAGAGGGTGAGCAGCCCCACCTGCACGGCGGTGAGCGCCTCCATCTCCACCCCAGTGCTGCCGGTGGTGCGGGCCTGAGCCCAGAGCCGCAGAGCACTGCCATCGGCGGCGGGCTCGATCGCCACCTCCACACCCGTGAGCGCGATCGGGTGACAGAGGGGGATCAGCTCCCAGGTGCGCTTGGCGGCCTGGATCGCCGCCACCCGGGCCACCGCCAGCACGTCCCCCTTGGGGGCCCCACCTGAAAGCACCAGGGCCAGCGTCTGCGGCGCCATGGCGATCAGGCCCTCGGCCTCGGCCTCCCGGCGGCTGGCCGGACGGTCACCCACCTCCACCATGCGCGCCTCCCCGGAGGCGTTGAGATGGCTCAACTCCGACACGGCCCAACCCTCCGCGGCGTTGGACCAGCATGGCGGGCGGTTTCCGCCCACCTGCCCGCGCCGCCCCATGCCCGCCGCCGCAGGCACCAGCCCCGCAGCGCCGGCCGGCGGCGGAGGGAGCGGCCCAGGTCGGCGAATGAAACAGTGGGGTTCATGGGCGCTGCGGCTGATCCACCCGCTCCAGCAGCCGCGGCAGCAGGGGGGCCACCGCCTCGGGGGTGTCATCACGGCCGGTGAGCCCGGTGCCGCCGCTGCTGATCACCACCTGCACAGCCGGATCGGCGATCCTGCGGCTCACCTCCGCCCGGGTGCGCGTGTCCGACACCGTGAGCAACACGATGGCCAGAGCCATGAGCGGCGGTGATTGACGGGTCCTTGAGGTTACTGACACCAGTGGGGGATCACAGGCGTGTGGGCCAGGCGAAGGGGCGCTGCTTGGCCCTGCAGGCGCTGACGCTGGGCTGGCGCGGGAACGCTGGAGATCAGCCAACGCAACTCCAGCCGATGCCGCCCGCTGCTCGCGCACCCGGTCTGATCCAGCGCTACCGCGAGGCGCTGCAGGTGCGCCACTACGCCCGCCGCACGGTGAACACCTAC
>REEV01000072.1 GCA_007694915.1 Cyanobium sp. PLM2.Bin73
ATGCTGTCAAAAAAGCTCGATCAGTTGTGGCCACGGGACGAGGAACAATGATCCCAGCAGAGGATAGAATTAAGGTCATGGAGTTGTTTCGGGAAGGCCTCCGAGAAGGGGCTCCTGCCAAGGCGATTGCCGATCTGATCGGTATCTGCTCTCGCACACTGCGGCGTTGGGGGATCGCATTCGAGGCTTATGGATTCAGCCAGGACCGCCGCAAGGGTTCTCCTCGGGTAGTGGCGCACCGTTTCAGTGAGGAAGAGCGCCAGCAAGTGCTTGAAACCGTCAATGAATCGCGGTTTGCCGATCTCACTCCTGCTCAGATCGTGGCCATCCTTGCCGAGGAGAGAATCTATGTGGGTTCAGAGTCCACGATTTATCGCATCATGCGCCAGGAAGGTCTGCTGAACCACCGCGGCAGAACTCGCTTGCCGCGCGAGCCAAGAGATGCTCCGGTGTTGGAGGCAACAGGCATCCATCAAGTACTGGCCTGGGATATCACTCTGTTGCCTGGCCCGGTGAAGGGTCAGTTCGTCTACCTTTACATGGTGCTGGATGTGTGGAGCCGCCGCATCCTTGGGGTGGAAGTGCATGAGCAGGAATGCAGCGAGCTTGCCAGCGCATTCTTTGATCGAGTCTGCCGCGATGAAGGAATCCGCAAGGAGGCTGCTGCGGTCTTGCACTCGGACAATGGTGCCCCTATGCGTTCGTACACCTTGGCCGCAAAGATGGCGGAGCTGGGTGTGTCACTCTCGTTCTCAAGGCCGCGCGTCAGCAACGACAACGCCTATGCCGAATCGTGGTTCCGCACGATGAAATACCACCAGAGTTATCCGCTTAGGCGTTTCCGGGATCTGCTTTCGGTGAAAGCCTGGGTGGATGGCTTTGTCGACTGGTACAACGCTGAGCACCGGCACAGCGGCATCAAGTACGTGACGCCCAATCAGCGCCATTACGGCCAGGCCGACGCGATCTGCGCCATCCGCCAACAGACTTATGAGGAAGCTCGGCAGAGGCATCCTCAGCGTTGGAGCCGACCGCCACGCGATTGGAGCCAGCCACAGGTTGTGAGTATCAACCATCCCCGACCGCAGAAACCTGTAGCTGCTTGACCCTCAACAATTCAGGCCCCCGGGGCTGTCCGATCGGGCCCCTCCAAGGGCGCGATCGGCAACAGCCGCGATCAGGGGCCGGACGCCCCAACCCCGACCAAAGACAGCTATCGATGACAACGACACCACGGCCGCGGGGACCCTGAACCTCAACCCGCAGTACACTCATTTCGGTGCTCAGCTCAGCACCCCGAGCGGACAACTTCCCTGATAGGTCCCGAGATCTCCTTGACGCCGAAGCCCAGGCCCGCCGCCACGGCCACCACAGCGGTGGCGTTCAGCCCCAGGTTAGAGAGCACCAGCAGCATCCCCAGCCCCACCACCGTGTAGCGGAAGATGAGCGCCATCGCCCTGTGGCTGGTCTGGGTGAGGCCAAGGCTGCTGCCGCTGCCGAACAGCGTCAGTGGCAGCCGGGCTATGTCGCGCACGTTCTGCACCTGATCGAGCAGGGCCATGCCGGCCAGCAGCAGGTAGAGGGGGCGGATCAGCCGTGTCATCCGCTGGGCCCTCGGCTGGGGTCGATGAACCGGGCGAGGCGCCGTTCCACAAGGGCGAGCGTCTCCCACCCCAGCACCAGGGCCAGCAGAAACACGCTCAAGCCGCGGGGAACGGAGGCCAGCCTCAACGCCAGCACCCCCAGCAGCGCCACGCCGATGGCGATCGCCCGGTGCCGGTTGGCCAGGGCGGCAGGTTTGCCTCGCGAGCGGCGAATTCCATTGCCCACCAGCAGCGGCAGGGCCACCACCAGCAACTGCAACCTCACCTGCGATTGCTCGAGATAGCCCGCCGAGGTGTGGATCTCCTGAAGGAGGGGGTTCATGGTCTGTCCGTTCCTGCCCCAGCGATCAGACCCTCGACCAGCATCTCGGCCGCCGACCTAGGAGCCATGGTCTGGAAGGCCACATCATTAATCAACCGGCCCATCTGCGCCAACTGGTCGCCATCGATTCCGTTGCTGGGCTTTCGGCCATCAGCCTGCGGTTGAAGCAGGTCTGTTCGTTCTGCAGGAGCAGCGGCAGCCCTGCCACCTGGTCGTCCGCCAGACGCAGCCGCTGGATGGCCGCCGGGTCGATCTGTTGGAGCAGGTCGGCGGCAGCCGTCGCCGGCCCGCTCAGCTCCAGCCGCCGCAGCTCAAGGGCCATGGGGTCCTCCCCAGGATCAGATCGGGTCCGAGTCCGAACAGGTTCCGGCACCGCACCTGCCAGATCGGCTGTTCCTCGTCGAAGGGGATGAATTGAATGCGCACCGATGGGCGCAACTCCAGAAACGGCTGGCGCAGCAGATCCAGGTGGTCGATCACCGCCTCGATGGCGTCCGGCTGTCGCATCTGTGCCGCAGGCAGCGCCACGTACACGAACAGCACGCCTCCTGGTTCCCGGGGTTCGGCGGTGGTGCCGGCCGAGCGGCTGCAGCCGGCGATCAAGGTGGCTGCGAGGGCCAGCAGGGCAGGCAGCCTGGTGTGGCACCGGCCAGCAGGTGGGATTGAATGGAAGGTACAGGACCCCTTCAGCCCAACCACAGTTCCATGCCCGCCCGTCTCGCCATCTTCGCGTTGCTCACACTGGCCGGCGCCCTGCCGGTGAGGGCCAGCCTGATGAACCAGATCGTGCGCACCCACTGCATGAGGGCTGTCAACGACGAAGTGAAAGCCTCCCGTATGGCGGCTCCCGCCGGCCTTGCGGACTTCACCTGCAACTGCGTGGTGCAGGAAATGGGCAAGGGGCGCTCGGTGGATCAGGCCTCCTCCACCTGTAAGAGTCAGGCCATACGGAAATTCAATCTCTGACGTCTAGGGGTTGCCCGGCCTGCGGGCAGCCCTGCGGCAGCGTTCAGAGCAGTAACGCACCTCCTCCCACACGGCCTTCCACTTGCGGCGCCACTGGAAGGGCCGGCCGCACTGGGCGCAGGTCTTGGTGGGACGGTCAGCGTGGTGGGGCATCTCTGCGGGGCTGGCGCTCGAACACCAGCATGCGGTTGTTGGCAGGCAGGGACTGATCCGCTTGCAACACCAGCTCCAGGGCCTGCGCCTGGCTGGCCAGCTCTCGTGCGTCCCGCACCCCCATGGCGGGGTCGAGACTGCGTAGGTGTGAATCGAAGGTGGCGTTGCTCGGGGCAGTGTGCTGCTCCCCGTTCCGGAAGGGTCCGTACAGCAGCAGAAGGCCCCCGGCCCGCAGCACCCGGGCTGCGCCCGCCAGCAACTGGGGCACGGCAGCGGCCGGCATGATGTGGCAGGTGTTGGCCGTGAACACCGCGTCGAAGGGTCCGCTGGGCCACTGCTCCGGCCGGGTCACATCCAGCTCCAGGGCCTGGGCGATCACGGCCCCTTCGGCCAGGCCGCTGCGGCCCTCCAGCTCCAGGCGCTCGTCGAGGTCGTGGAGCGGCGGCTGGTCGCTGGGCTGCCAGTGGAGGCCAGCCAGGTGGCGGGCCATGTGCACGGCGTGCTGGCCGCTGCCCGAACCCACCTCCAGCACCCGGGCCGCCGCCGGCAGCCAGGCCCGCAGCACGTCGAGGATCGGCTGCTGGTTGCGCTCACAGGCGGCGGAGAAGCGCATCGTGGTGGTGCCCGTTCAGCGATCGAGGCCAGCGCGCAGCTGGGCGCAGAACGCGCCCGCCGCTGCGGCGATGGCGCCGTCCTCGCCTCCATGCTGCTGGGCTGCCGCCGCCATCACCTTCACCAGGGCGCTGCCCACGATGGCCCCATCGGCGCCCCACTGCCGCACCTGGCGGGCCTGCTCCGGGCCGGCGATGCCGAACCCCACCGCCACCGGCGTGGGCCCCAGCTGCTTGAGCTGGCCCACCAGCGCCTCCACCCGCGACTCCAGGTTGGTGCGCACGCCGGTGACGCCGGTGACGCTCACCAGGTAGGTGAAGCCCCGGCTGGCGCTGTGGATGCGGGCCATGCGTCCGGCCGGGGTGGTGGGGGCCACCAGCAGCACCAGATCCAGCCCAGCCGCGCTGGCGATCGCCGTCAGTTTCTCGGCCTCCTCCAGGGGCAGGTCGGGCACCACCAGGCCGGCGGCGCCGGCGGCGGCGGCCTCCCGGCAGAAGGTCCCCATGCCGCGGTTGAGCAGGGGGTTGCTGTAGGTGAACAGCACCACGGGGATCTGCAGCTCACCCCGCAGCGAGGCCAGCATCTCGAGCACCCGCGCCGGCGTGGTGCCGGCGGCCAGGGCCCGGCTGGCGGCCGCCTGGATAACGGGACCGTCGGCCAGCGGGTCGCTGTAGGGGATGCCCAGCTCCACCAGGTCGGCTCCCTGGGCTTGCAGGGCCAGCAGCGTCGCCCGGGTGGCGCCGAGGTGGGGGTCGCCGGCCATCAGAAAGGGCATCAGGGCGCAGCGCTCCTGCTGCCGCAGCTGGCTGAAGCGCTGCTGGATCGGAGTGGGGGCGGCGGTCACAGCAGCGGACACAGAAGCGCGGGCGGGGCTGGATGCTGCGAGCCTATGCCTCGCCCCCCTCGGGGAACTGGCCCGTTTCGCGCAGCAGCCGCTCCTGCTCCTCGGGGCTCAGGGCGGCGAATTTCCGCTCCAGTTCCTCGCTGGTGAAGGCGTCGTAGGCGTCGCGGTAGGTGCGCCGCTGCTGCATGTAGGTCATGGTGCCGCTCACCGCCCGCAGCAGGTAGGTGGCGGTCCAGCCGAGCACCAGCACCATCAGCAGGGCCGAGGCGGCGATGCCGGCGGAGAAGCCCTCGAAACCGCCCATCTGGAGCAGGCCGTAGCCCGCGGCGCCGAGGCCGAACACCGCCAGGCCCACCAGCAGCGACTGGCCCTTGGTCATCGGGCCCCTGGTCATCGGGAGCCCTGGCCGGCCATGCGCAGGTTGATGAACGGCGAGAACAGGATCAGGCCGGGGAAGAACAGGAACACCAACCCGTAGACCCCGAAGCGCTCCAGCTTGCCCATCACCATCCAGCGCTTCACCATCCAGGCGTAGAGCGCCAATGGGATCACCACCAGGTAGGCGCCGGCCAGCACGGCATAGAGGGCTATCACCAGCACGGTGTCGGGCGAGAGACCCAGCACGGAAGGAACGGTCAAAGCGAACAGGGCGCTGACGGACAAGGCACTCCAGTGCGAAGGACGGGACAGGGAATGGGGCTGTGGATGGGGCAGAAGCAGGAGATGCGCCCGGCGGGATTCGAACCCGCACTGGAGTCATTTTAAGTGACCTGCCTGCTACCGATTGGGCTACGGGCGCTGGACGGGGCCGTCAGCCGGCCTGACTCCCAGACGCTGAGTGTATGGGTGCCGATTCGGGTGCCCGCACCCACCATCCCGCTGTTTGCTGGTAGTGTCGTTGCATCAGGTGATGCCAGCGCCGTACCCCGCGCCAGCATCCCCGGACGCAGGCTGAACCAGCCACAGATCCAGCCTCCACCGTCCCCGGCGCGTCCAGGGATCGTTGGTCCCGTCACGTGCCGGCATCCTCGGCGCGAGAGGAACCCAGACCAGACCGGTCCACGTCAGACGCGTCCACGTCAGACGCGGACGCGTCGACGGTGGTGCGTCGTCCATATCTCCATCTCAGTCCAGACCCAATGTCCAGATCCACGTTCAAATCCGTCTCTCCGTCCAGCCGGTCCACCCGTTCCCCGATGTCCTCCTCCCCGTCCAGCCGCCTTCACAGCGCGCCCAGCGCCGCACCCCTGTCCTGCCCGGTGCGCCGGCCGTCCCACCGGCCCGGCGCTGAGCGTCCGCTCACCTGGGAGGAGTTGCTGGGCCGTCGCTGAGCTCCAGGCCGGCGTGCCAGTGACAGAGGGGGCCAGGACCTGAGCCGATCGCCAGGCCATGGCGCAGGCCGCCCTCCACAAACTGCTTGGCCGCCACCACCGCCTCCGCCACGCCCAGGCCGAGGGCCAGATGGGCGGTGATCGCCGCCGCCAGGGTGCAGCCGCTGCCGTGGCTGTGCACGGTGTCGATGGCGGGCGACTCCAGCCAGCGCAGCTGCCCGCCCGTGCAGAGCAGGTCCACCCCCCGCAGGGCCGGGATGCCGGCCCCCTTGATCAGCACAGCGGCCACTCCCCGCTCGCTGAGGGCCAGGGCCGCCCCCTCCATGCCGGCCCTGTCCTCCACAGGACGGCCGCTGAGCAGGGCGGCCTCGTGCACATTGGGGGTGATCAGGCTGGCCAGGGGCAGCAGGGTGGCCATCGCCGCGATTGCCTCGTGCTCCAGCAGCACGGCCCCGGCCCGCGACACCATCACCGGGTCAATCACCCGGGGGATGGCCAGGGGGGCGATGGCCGCGGCCGTGGCCTCGATCAGCTCGCTGTTCAGCAGCATGCCCGTTTTCAGGGCCGCCACCGGCAGATCGCGGCACACCGCCGCCACCTGGGCGCTCACGGCCGCGGCGGGTAGGGCATCCACCCGCTCCACCCCGCAGGTGTTTTGGGCGGTGATGCAGGTGATCGCCGTGCAGCCGTGCACCTGCAGGGCGGTGAAGGTCTTGAGATCGGCCTGAATGCCGGCGCCACCGCCGGAGTCGCTGCCGGCGATGCTGAGCGCCGCGGGCGGTTGCAGCAGCTGGGCCGGTTGCGGAGTTGGAGAGCTCATCGGTGCCAGTATCGATCGCCTGTTCCCGCTGCCGATGCCTCTGCTGCCCAGCCTGGTGGCCATCCTGGCCGGGATCGCGGTGCTGTTCGCCGGTGGCGAGCTGTTCGTGGCAGGTGCCACGGCCATCGCCCTGCTGCTCGGCATCCCCCAGATCGTCGTCGGACTGACGGTCGTGTCCCTGGGTACCAGCGCCCCCGAACTGTTCGTGAGCCTGCTGGCCCTGCTCAAGGGCGGGGAGGCCACCGCCCTGGCCGCCAGCAACGTGGTGGGCAGCAACATCTTCAACGTGCTGGTGGTGCTCGGCCTCAGTGCCCTGGTGATGCCCCTGCGGGTGCGCAGCCGCCTGGTGCGCCGCGATGTGCCCCTGTTGATCGCCGTGTCAATGGCGGTGTGGGGCATGGCCTCGGGGAGCAGCCTCACCTGGCAGGCAGGTCTGGCCCTGCTGGTGGGCCTCGTGATCAACACCGTGTGGGAAATCCGCACGGCCCGGGAGCATCCCGAGGAGTCGCAGCTCGAGGTCGACGGCGACGCGGTCGGCTTGCTGTCGCCGGCGTTGATCAGGCTGCTGGTGGGCCTGGCGCTGCTGGTGGTCGGCTCCCAGGTGCTGGTGCGCGGCGCCACCACGGCGGCCGTGATGCTGGGCCTGAGCCAAACGTTGATCGGCCTCACGATCGTGGCAGCCGGCACCTCTCTTCCCGAGCTGGTGACCTCCCTGGTGGCGGCCTACCGCGGCAGTGGCGATCTGGCCATCGGCAACGTGGTGGGCAGCAACCTGATCAACCTGCTGCTGATCCTGGGGCTGTGCGCCCTGGCCTCTGGGCCCGCCGGCCTGGCCGTGGATCCGCTGCTGGTGCAGCGCGACCTGCCGGTGATGGTGCTCACCAGCCTGGCCTGCCTGCCGATCTTCTGGACCAATGGCACTATCACGCGGCTGGAGGGTGGGCTGCTGGTGGGTCTCTATGCCCTCTATCTCACAGAACAGCTGCTCAGCAGCACGGTGCCCGGGGCGAGCGATGGCTACCGGCAGGTGGTGCTGGTGGGGGTGATGCCTCTGGTGCTGGTGTTTCTGGTGTGGCAGGTGCTGGCCTGGACCCGGGTGCGCCTGCGCAGGTAAGTGCGCTCAGCGGCCGGGCAGTTTGGCCAGGTCGGTGGTGGTCCCCATCACCACCAGCAGCTCCCCCGACTGGAGCACCTGGGTGGCGGGGGGATTCACCTTCAGGGCGTTGTCAGGTCCGGCGGCGAGCACGCTTACGTCGAAGTTCTTGCGCATGTTGAGTTCCCGCAGCGACTGGCCCACGAACGACTCGGGAACGCGGATCTCCTCGATCGCGTTGCGGTCGTCCAGCCGCAGCCGGTCGAGCAGGTTGGGCCGCACCAGCTCCATCCCCAGCCGTTTCCCCTGCATCTTCGAGGGGAACACCACCCGGTCGGCCCCCACCCGCTGCAGCATCTTCATGTGCAGGTCGCTGGTGGCCCGGGCGATCACCTGCTGCACCCGGCTGCCCTCGCTGTCCTTGGCGATCAGGGTGGCGGTGACGCTGGCTTCGATTGGCTCGCTCATCGCCACCACCACCGTGCGCACGTCGAGCACGCCGGCCTCGCGCAGGGCCTCCTCATCGGTGCAGTCCACCACCCGCGCCTGGATGGCGGGATCCACCTGGCGCAGCTCATCCACCGCCTTCTGGCTGTAGTCGATGGCCAGCACGTCGCGGCCGGCGTCACAGAGCTCACGGCACACGGCGGTGCCGAAGCGGCCCACTCCGATCACCGCGAAGCCCCCCTCGGAGGTGCCTTCGGCCGGATTCCAGTGCCACCAGTTGGCCATCAGATGTAGAGCTCCTCGCGGGGGTAGCCCACCCGGGGCTGGGGCCTGCTGCCGTAGAGGGCGGAGAGCAGCAGGAGGATGCCCAGTCTGCCCACGAACATGCCCACCATCAGCACCAGCTGGCCCCAGCGGTTGAGCTGGGCCGTGACCCCCAGATCCAGGCCCACGGTGGCGAAGGCCGACATGCAGGTGAACAGCCGCTCGAGAAAGCTGAATTCGGTGCTGCCCGGCGCCCCGGTGCTGGTGGCCCCCAGCCCCAGCACCAGGGCCATCAGCAGCACAAAGATCAGGGAGGCGATGGTCACGCCGATCGCCCGCAGCACCACGGTGGCGGGGATCTGGCGCTGGTGGATCACCACCTCTTCCCGGCCCTGGAGGGTGGAGCGGGTGGCCCCCATCAGGGTGGCGAAGGTGGTGGTTTTGATGCCGCCGCCGGTGCCGCCGGGGCTGGCGCCGATGAACATCAGCATGATCAGCAGCAGCAGCCCGGCATCGGAGAAGGTGGCGGTGGAGAACACCACGGTGCTGAAGCCAGCCGTGCGGGCGCTGATCGACTGGAACAGGCTCACCTGCAGTTTCTGGGTCACGTCCAGCGGTGCGATCACCCCGCCGATGGCGAACTGCTCTGTGAACAGCAGCCCCAGGGCCCCCACCAGGATCAGGATCGCGCTGGAGCGCAGCACCAGGCGGCTGTGCAGGTTGAGCAGCTGCAGCCCCAGGCTGTGGCGCCAGCGGCGCAGCAGCCGGCGGCGGTTGCCCCAGAGGTCGTTCACCACCCGCCAGCCCAGTCCCCCCGTCACCACCAGCACGGCGATCACCCCGTTCACCACCGTGTTGTCGCGGTAGCGGATCAGGCTGTCGCTCCACAGCCCGAAGCCGGCGTTGTTGTAGGCGCTGATGGCATGGAACAGGGAGGCCCAGAGGCGCTCCAGCGGGTTGCTGATGTCGGCGAAGCCGAAGCTGTAGAGCACCGCGGTGCCGGCCGCCATCACGCAGCTGCCGCTGATCAGGATGCGGTTGAAGGTGGGGCCGATGCCGCCCACGCCGAATTCGTCGAGGGCCCGGCCCCGGTCGAGACGGGTGCGCAGGCCGCCGTGGCCCTGCACGAACCCCTGCAGAAAGGTGGTGATCGCCATCAGCCCAACACCGCCGGTGATGATCAGGGCTGCCAGCACCAGCTGCCCGAACAGGGTGAGGTCCTCCCCCACGTCGATGATCGACAGGCCGGTCACGGTGATGGCGGAGGTCACCGTGAACAGGGCCTCCCACAGTCCCACCCCGGGTCGCGAGCACAGGGGAGTGGCCATCACCAGGGTGCCCACCGCGATCACCAGGGCGCCGGTGACCACGGTGAACTGGGGCACCGTGAGCTGCTGGCGCCATCGCCCGGGCTCCAGCCAGCGGGACCCCATGCGCGCGGAGCTCATGCGCCGGTGGGAGCGTCCAGGGGCTGGCCGCCGCTCTGGCGACCGCCATGGGATGGGGGCGGGCAGGGCCCGTCGCGGTCGGAGCGAAACATCAGGTCGAGCTCCGGCAGGTGGGCGTGCACCAGTTCCACCAGGCGCTCGAAGGTCTTCAAGGTTTCCGGCGCCCTCAGGCCCATCGGCTCGCGGCTGAGCAGCACCAGCTCCAGCGCCCGGCCGCCCGCCTGGGACTGGACATTGGCGAACAGCTGCATGCGCTGCACCTCGCCACCCTGCTTGAGCAGGGCCCCCAGGTGGGCCGGCGTGCGGTGGTCCACCTCGGCGCTGAGGGCATCGAGCACTGGGGCGAGGCCGTCGAGCAGCTCGGCGGCCTGGGCGCCGCTTCCGGCGGGGGCGTTGCCGCTGCCCGTGCCGGTGGGCTTGAAAACCAGCAGGAACCGGGCCATGGCTGCCTTGATCGGCTAAGACGCTACTGCGTGCGCCCACTGCGGATGCCTCGCTCCAGTTCGGAAGCGATCGCCGTGGTCGGCGCCGGGGTGGCGGGCTGTGCCCTGGCCGCCCAGCTGCGGCGGCTGGGCCATGGCGGGCCGCTGTCGCTGTGGGAAACGGGCCGGGGGCCTGGCGGCCGCGCCAGCACCCGGCGCTCGCGCCGCGATCGCCAGCTGGCCATCGACCACGGCGCTCCCCTGCTGAACATCACCGCCGAGCCGGCCCCGGCGCTGCTCGAGCCACTGCTGGCGGGGGGCTGGATCGAGCCCTGGAGTACGCCGGTGGCGATGCTGGAAGGCGAATCGCGGCTCAACATCGGCCGCTCCGACGTCCTCGGCCTCGGGCGCCTCTACCGCGGCCGCGGAGGCATGGATCAGCTCAGCCAGGGGTTGTTGCACCTGGCCGGTGCGGACGCGGTGGCGGCCCACTACGGCGTGCTGGTGCGCCACCTGGAGCGCACGGCCAGCGGCCGCTGGCGACTGCTGGATGCCGGCGGGGACCTGCTGGAGGAGGCCGACTGGCTGGTGCTGAGCGGCACCCTGCTGGCCCATCCCCGCAGCCGGCTGGTGTTCGACTGGTCCGAGGTGCCTCTGGAGCGGGCCAGCCGCGGCGGCCAGGACCTGCAGCTCGAGCATGCCCTCACCACCATCGCCGGCATCCGCTTCGAGGCCCGCACCAACCTGCTGCTGGTGTTCAGCGGTGCGGCCGCGGCGGCCTGGCGGGGGCTGCCCTTCACCCTCGTGGCGTTCGATGCGGCTGCCCAGCAGCGCTGGGGCCTGCGGCGCATCAGCATTCAGCCCCTGGCCGATGGCCGCTGTGCCGTGGTGGCCCACTCCACCCATACCTTCGCCGCCGACCATCTCGATGTGGTGGGCCGCGGCTCGGCGGCGGCCCGCCAGCTGGGGCTGCCCCTGGACCAGGGCCGGGAGGACACCGTGATCGCCGCCCTCAGCGAGGCCCTGGGCCAGTGCCTGGCCCCCTGGATCGGCGGGCTGGATCTCACGGCGGCCCAGCCCCGGCTGATGCGCTGGGCCGCCGCCTTCCCGCTGCCCCCCGGCCTGCCCCAATCCCTGGCGCTCTGCCCCCTGAGCCGCGTGGGCTTCTGCGGCGACAGCATCGACGGTGTGGGATTCGGCCGCATCGAAGGGGCCCTGCACAGCGCCGAGCGGCTGGCGGCCGCGTTGCTGAACTCTGACTACCCTGAGCGCCATGTTCAGCCCCTTCGGTGACTGGCTGCCCGAGGTGGTGGTGTTCCATCCTCAGCGCTTCGAGGATGCCCAGTTGATTGTGCTGGCGGTGCGCGACAACAAGACCGCCCTGGTCCATGCCGGCGCCATGGAGCGGCTGGAGGCGCAGCGGCTGATCGACTTCGTGGCCGGCGGGGTGAGTGCGATGGACGGCCGGGCCGAGTGCCTCGATGACCTCACCTTCGTGTTCACCCCCGACATCGTGAAGCTCACCCGCGATGGCGGAACGGGCCGCTGAGCCGGTGCGGGTCGCTGAGCAGGTCCCTGCTGCAACCGGCTGTGCTCAGGGGCCGGCGGCAATGGTGTTCAGCGGCAGCCAGCAGCCGCCCGGTGCCAGCTTTTCCACCACCAGCGTCTGCTGGAGCTGGCGCGACTCCAGCAGCGCGAAGGCCTCGGCGGCATCACGGCTGGCGAAGCGTGCGGCCCGCACCTGCTGGGGGACGCTCTGCTCACGCTCCACGTGGGCACGGACGCGGTACGGGCCCTGGGATGGCGTCGACTCGTTCCTCTGGTGGGCGCTTGACTGGTGATTCATGGCCTGGAGTCTGCAGGCGTGGCGGCGCAGGGAGTGCGGGCTTTGGCTTTTCCTCCGCTTCGGCCCCGCGACCCGTTGCAGGAATCCTTCACATGGTGTTACAGTTCTTGAAACACCTCGCAACACTTCCATGACCGACTCCACCTCCCGCTTCGGCTTCGTTTCCTTCGCCGAAACCTGGAATGGCCGTCTCGCCATGATGGGCTTCGTGATTGGTCTGGCCACCGAAGTGCTCACCGGCCAGGGCATCCTCTCCCAGATCGGCCTGGGCTGATCGAGGGTCGGCTGGCACCTGAAATTCCATCCGTCAGTCCCAACCCTCCAGACCTCCGGGCAGCAGCTCGGAGGTTTTTTGTTGTCCCGTTTTTGCTGTCCCGTTCTCCTCCCCATTGACCATGGCCGCTCCCCAGGACACCCCAGGCCGGGTGGTGAAGTTGCAGATCCTGGCGGCGGTGTTCGTGCCGATGCTGCTGCTGGGGTTGTGGCTGCGTTCCCAGGGGTTCTGGTGAGGCCGCCAGGCTGCGGGCTTTCAGTCGCCGCATCCGCGCTCGAACACGAGGCGCCGCAGTTCATTGAGCTCCGGGGAGGGGGGCGAGCGGCGATCGAACAGCACGGTCCAGGCCAGGGGCACGTCCCCTCGCTCGAGCGCCTGCTCGAAGGCCGCTTGCCAGGTGTCCGGGTTGCTGCCCAGGGTCTCCAGCAGCCGCACGGTCTGCTCCATCCGCTCGGCCGAGGCGCCCACCAGTTGCACGTGGGCAAACGCCTCCCGTCCCGCCCCCAGCGGCCGCAGCTGCAGCAGCACCGGCTCATTCGGTTCGATCGGCGCAGCGGGCCAGGCCAGGGGCGTGAGGATCGGCTGGCTGCGGTTGCCGCGCCGCTGCCAGGGCGCCAGCTGCTGGCGCTGAATCTGCAGTTCCAGCAGCGGCTCCACCACCACCAGCATCGGCTCGGGGGTGAGCACGATCCCGTAGGCATCCACCCCATCCAGGGGCTCGATGCGCGGGGCCACCACGCACACAGCCACCCCCTCGCCACCGGCCGCCACCGTCACCGGATCCGATCCGCCCAGGATCAGCAGGGCCAGGCAGGCGGCCATCCAGGGCAGTCGCAGGGGCGGGGCGGCGGCAGTGGCTTTGGCGTCAGCCATGGTTCAGCATCTGTCCCAGGAGATCAGCAACTGGGGCTTCAGCAGCTCGGGCTTCTGCGGCATCGGCGTCAGTGCCATCGCCGGCCCGTGGCTCACCATCTACCACCCATCACGTTCCTCCATCCTGCCCCCCCACCGCCATGACCGACCTGCTCGTGATCGCGGCCAGCAACGGCGAGAACCTTGCTCTGGCGGGCCGCTTCGCCGCCGCCGCCCGTCATCAGGGAGAGGATGCCGACGTGCTGGATCTCACCAGCCTCGATCTGCCCCTGTTCACGCCCCGTGCCCAGGCCGCGGGCATGCCGGCGGGATTGCCGGCCCTGGAGCGGCAGCTGGCCGCCGCCCCCCGCTGGGTGATCTGCGCCCCGGAATACAACGGCTCGATCCCCCCGGTGCTCACCAGTGCTATCGCCTGGCTGTCGGTGATGGGCGACGACTTCCGCTCCCTGTTCAACAACCGGCCGGTGGTGATCGCCACCCACTCCGGCGGTGGCGGCCACACCCTGGCGACGGCCCTGCGCCTGCAGCTGGCCCACCTGGGGGCCCAGGTGGTGGGCCGGCAGCTGGTGAGCAACGGCGCCAATCCCGCCAAGGACAGCTCCATCGACGACCTGGTGCAGCGCCTGATCAGCCTTCCCGCCCCCTCCGCCAAACGCCTCTAGCGCTTCCCGCCGTCCTGATCCCGCTCTCAGCGCCAGCCATGGCTTCCCCTCCCGCCAGGGGGGGATGCCCTCAGAGCAGGCAAGATGGGCCCCGACCTGCTTCTGTTCGCGCTGCGATGATCAGGCCCAATCGCGCCACGGCCAGCAGTCCGCTGGCCTCCGCCAGCGGCGAGCGGCTCTCGGTGAGCCGTGCGCTGGCGATGCTGCAGCCGCCCCGCGGCTACCGCACCCTGGCCTGGCTGGGGCTGGTGGCCAATGGTCTGGCCATTCCGCTGGTGGTGGCTGTGATCCTGGGCCTGCCCACCTGGCGCACGGTTCACATCGCCGTGGGCTCGGCGGCCGTGCTGCCCACCGCCGCCGTGGGCATCGTGGCCTGTGTGGCCCTGCTCAAGTGGCGGGCCTGGGGACAGATCCTGGCGATCGTGGCCCTGTCGATGAGCCTGGCCGTGACCTTGCCCTACGGCATCGTGCGGTTGGCGTTGTTGAGCGAGGGCCGCCTGCTCACGGCTGTGCTCTGCTGCCTGCTCTGGGCGGCGCTCACCGCCACCCTTGTGTTCTGGTGTCGCCCCTGCATCCGCCGCTACCTGGTGTGAGCGCCGTAACCCGATCCTGGAGATGTTGTGAAGGTGACAGTCACAGGCTGTCACAAGGGTGATGATCTGGTGAGGATGGCCAGACAGGCGCGATGACAAGCACTCTCAAACCCGGTAATTTCCACAATCATCCTGCGCGTCCGATGCCGCGTGGGGCAGTCCCCCAGACCCTGCCCCACGTGCGCCGCTACCGGCTCGTGGACGGCCGCGGAGCCCCCCACCCGGTGCTCGACGACCTCTACGACTCCCTCGAGGCGGCCTGGACGGATGCCAGCCGCTGGTGGCAGCGCCAGAGCAGCTGCGGCCAGGAGCCGATCGAGATCGGCGTCGAGGTGAGCACCCCTTGCGGGTCCTGGCGCACCCTGCGCTTCCCCGGCAGCTGAGCGCTCTGGCCTGACAACTCAGTGCCAGTCGGGTCAGCGCCAGTCGGGTCGGTAGATCCGCAACCGAGCCGAGCCCAGGGGCGTGGGATTGGGGTTGGGCCCAGCGGGGAAGGCCGTCACCTGGAACAGATAGGTGGCGGCCGTTACGGGGTTGCTCCACGGTTTGAGCACCACGGTCACCGTGGAGCCTGGGGCCACCGGCTCGGGGAACACCACCCGGATCTCACCCTCGGACGCTTCGGCCTCCACGGGGATGGGCTCGCCACGGCCGCGGGGCCTTCCCAGAAAGGCGCGGGTGCGATCGATGCTGAAGGGCCAGATCCTCTCCGGTCCCTCGCTCTGGCGAATCAGCAGGCCTCCGAGAGCAGCGCCCGCGTCCTCCTCAAGCTCCACGCTGAAGAAATACTCCGCCCGGGGATCCCCCACCGTGGTGCGGTAGCTCACCAGGTCGGCCTTCCAGGGCGGCCGGGCGAAGAAGGTGGAGCCCCGCAGCTCCAGCGCCTCGGCGGCCGGGGGGGCAAGCACGGGTGCGAGCAGCGGTGAGAGCAAGGGCATCAGCAGCGCTGCGCTGATCGTCAACCCGGTGCGGGCCATGGCGGGCCGGCAGCAGGTCACACCGTAGATCGGCTGCGCAGGAACGGCTGCGGGTCCTGATCGCGGCGGTGCCGCACCGGGATCGGCTCCCCCTGGGCAGCGGGGGACTGGGGATCGCGGCTGGCGGTGGCCTCCAGGGCGCTGCGCAGCTGACGGGCCGCGTGCAGGGGCATGTCGCGCGGCACGCTGATGCGGTCGCGCAGGTGACGCAGGCCGCCGGCGCTGCCCGCTGGCGGGGCGATCGGGCGGCTTTTGATCAGAGCGCTGAGGGCGCAGCGCAGGGGCAGGTCGAAACCGCCGGAGCCCAGGGGGTTGCGCTCCAGCAGGGGGGCGCGATGGCGCAGCACCCGCCGCAGCGCGGTGGCGGCCGCCTCGGCCGGTGGGGGTTGGCTGGTTTCCGGATCCATGGCCCCGTCCCCCAGCAGCGGCCAGGGGCCCTGGTCGATCCGCTGTGCCAATGCGCGCTGCTGCTCGCTGCCGTTGGCGTGGCAGCCGCCCATCTGCGGTGGCAGATCGTGGGTGTGGGTGTGGAAGTCGCTCTGGGTGCCCAGGTAGGTGGAGCGCTGCTCCAGAGCGCGGAACCAGCGGTCGATGGCCGGGTGCTGCTGGCGCAGCAGAAAGCCCTTGTAGTAGGCGAGCGAGGCGTTCATGCGCTCCAGGTAGGGCACGAACACCAGATCGGCGCTGCCGGGCTGATCGCCGAGCAGGAACGGCCCCGCTCGCCGCTCCAGCTCCCGCTCCATGGCGCCGGCCAGCTGCTGGAAGCGGTCGCGGGCCCGGGCATCGGAGGCGGGCGGATGGGGATAGCAGAGCCACTCACACCAGGCCCGGAACAGCTCGCGCTCCAGCCGGCGCAGGGGCAGCACGGCGGGATCGTGCATGCCGGGGCCGAGGCTGCCGAAGCTGGTTTCCAGGGCTTCGAGGATGCGATCGCTCTCGGTGATCAGCTGCCCGTCGAGCTCCAGGGCCGGCAGCATGCCCGAGGGCACCAGCCGCTTGTACCAGTGCTCCTTCTCGCCGTAGCAGAACATCGTCACCTTGCGCACCCGGTAGGGGATGCGCCGCTCCTCCAGCCACAGCCACACCTTCTGGCAGTAGGGGCACCAGGCGTGGTGATCGCGGTAGAGGGTGACGCGCACGGCGCTCTCCGGCTGGCCGAACAGGCGCAGCCGGGCCTGGGCGCTGGTGGGGCCCTCCCCAGGGGAGGCCAGTGGCTCCGGCGCCACCATGGCCTCCAGTTCACGCCAGCTCAGCGCCTGCTCCGCTCGCGCTGTGCCGGCCCCGGTTTCTAGGTTCGGATCACCCACCAGTGTGTTTCGGGTTTCCATGTTCGACGCCTTCACCAAGCTGATTGCCCAGGCCGACGCCCGGGGCGAATTCCTCAGCCCGGGGCAGATCGATGCCCTCGCCGCCATGGTGGCGGATGGCAACAAGCGGATGGATGCGGTCAACCGCATCACCTCCAACGCCTCCGCCATCGTCACCAACGCGGCCCGCGATC
>REEV01000069.1 GCA_007694915.1 Cyanobium sp. PLM2.Bin73
TGCTGCTGCCGGCGGGGGAGGCGGCCCTGCCGGCGCTGGATGCGGCCCTGGAGGCGGGCCGAAACTCATTCACCTGCAAATGGAAGGTGGCCAGCGTCGGCGACGCCCTGGAACGGCAGCTGCTGGAGCGTCTGCTCGAGCGGCTGCCGCCCAAGGGGCGATTGCGCCTCGATGCCAACGGCGGCTGGAGCCGCCCCACGGCCGCTGCCTGGGCCGAGCGGCTGCGGGGCGAGCCCCGGTTGGAGTGGATCGAGCAGCCCCTCCCCCCCCACGACCAGGAGGGTCTGGCGCAGCTGCTGGAGCGCTGGCCCGGTCTGCCCGTGGCGCTCGACGAAACCCTGCAGTGCCACCCCCAGCAGCGCGAGCGCTGGAGCGGCTGGCAGGTGCGCCGGCCGTGCCAGGACGGCGACCCCCGGCCCCTGCTGGCGGTGCTGGAGCGGGGCCGGCCGCGGCTGATGCTCAGCACCGGCTTTGAAACGGGCATCGGCCGGCGCTGGCTGCACCACCTGGCGGCCCTGCAGGCCGAGGGGCCCACTCCCGTGGCCCCGGGACTGGCCCCGGGCTGGCAGGCGGCCGGCGGGCTGGCCAGCGCCGATCCGCTGCTGGTGTGGCAGGCGGCGGGGGGCTGCCGGTGACGCCCCAGCCGCCGACCGGCGCTGCCCTGAGCCCCGTGCCGCTGGCCCGGGCCTGGCGGGAGGGGCGGATCGTGCCGCTGGCAGCGGCGGTGGAGCGGGAGCGGTTTGCCCTGGCGGCGGCGGTGGGCCCCGGGGGCCTGGGACCCCTGGAGCGGCGCTGGGGGCCGGGGGTGGTGCTGGGCAGCGGCGGCAGCCGGGGGCACGGTGCCAGCGGCCGCCGCTGGTGCCTGCTGCCCCTCGAGCGGCTGCAGGCTTCGGCTGCAGCCACGGGCCAGTGGCTGGAGGGTCTGGGGATCGACCCCGCCGCCTGCCTGCACCTCAACCCGCTGCCGCTCCATCACGTGAGTGGGCTGCTGCCCTGGCTGCGGGCCCGCCAGTGGGGCGCGGCCCACAGGCGGCTGGCCCCGGTGTGGATGCGCCAGCCGGCGCTGCTGGCCCGGGCGGCCCCCTTACCCCGCCACAGGCCGGTGCTGCTGTCGCTGGTGCCCACCCAGCTGCAGCGCCTGCTGGATGACCCCGCTGGCGAGGCCTGGCTGCGGCGGCTGGCGCTGATCTGGGTGGGTGGGGCGCCGCTGCCGCCGGAACTGGCCGCGCGGGCGCGGGCCGCTGGCCTGCCCCTGGCCCCCTGCTACGGGGCCACGGAAACCGCCGCCATGGTCACAGCCCTGGCGCCCCAGCGCTTCCTGGCGGGCGGGGATGGCTGCGGTCCGCCCCTGCCGGGGGTGGAGCTGCGCCTGGCGGTCGGCGGTGCGGTGGAGCTGCGCTGCGGGCGCCTCAGCCCCGGCTGGCTGGAGGCGGGCCGGCTGCGGCCCCTGTCCCTGGATCCGGATGGCTGGTGGCCAAGCGGGGATGCCGGCCGGCTGGGGCCGGAGGGGCTGGAGCTGCTGGGCCGGCTTGATGGCGCCATCCACAGCGGCGGCGAAACCGTGTTTCCCGAGCAGCTGGAGCCGCGGCTGCTGGCTGCGGCCGCGGCGTCAGGGCTGCCGCTGCAGGCCGTGCTGCTGCTGGCCGTGCCCGACCGGGAGTGGGGCCAGCGGCTGGTGGCCCTTGTGCGGCCGAGGCCGGAGGCCGGGGCGGCAGAACGGACGGCGGTGCTGCTGGCGGGGCTGGAGCAGCTGGCGGCCAGCTGGGCGCCGGCTGAGCGGCCCCGCCGCTGGCTGCTCTGCCCTGAGCTGGCCCCCTCGGCGCTGGGCAAATGGCAACGGGGTCGTTGGCAGCGCTGGCTGATGGCGCTACAAGCGGGCCACACCCCTGGTGATGCCGGCGCCGATGAGCACCTTCAGCGATAGCGAAATCAGCAACAAGAAGCTGGCGGCTGGACTCACCGGCATCTTCCTCGGTGCCTTCGGTGTGCACAAGTTCATCCTCGGCTATACCAAACCGGCGATCATCATGCTGGTGGTGTCCCTGGCCGGCGGTGTGGTGACCTGCGGTGTGGCCAGTTTCGTTATGGGTGTGATCGGCCTGATCGAGGGCATCATCTACCTCACCAAGACCAACGAGGAGTTCGAAACCACCTACCTCGATGCCGAAAAGCCCTGGTTCTGAGGGGGCCGTCTCTGAGGGCATCGTGGCGCTGCGGCGCCGCGGGCCGTTGCTGGTGCTCGCCGGCGCGGCCCTGCTGAGTGTGGGGGCGATGGGGGCGATTCCCCAGGATGGTTTTCAGCTGCCCCTGGCGGCGGTGTTGGCCGCCCTGCTGCCCCTGCAGCTGGCGGCCCTGTGGCTGGTGTTCCGCCGGCCCTGACGGGATCAGAGCGGCTGAATCCCCCGCCCCACGGCCGAGGCCTCGAGCCAGCGGTTGATCGCCTCGGGCAGGGGGCAGCGGCGGCGGCTGGCCGCCTCGATCGCCAGGTGGCGGGTAAGGCCTCGGGCCGCCTCCCGCTCACCGCAGTGAAACCTGTAGCTCACCTCGAAGCTGCCTGGATCGAGCCTTCGCGGGTCCAGCTGGATCGCCAGGGGGTCGCCGCAGACCAGCGGCGAGCGGAAGTCGGCCTGGCAGTGCACAATCGGCAGGGCCACGGCGGGCACCGGCGTCCCGGAGCCGGTCGCGGCGGCGGGGAACACCTCGGCGGCGGCGATGCCGAAGCGCTCCAGGCTCTCCTCGTAGGCCTCGTGGCACCAGCGCAGCAGCTGGTGGAAGTGCATTACACCGGCGGCATCGGTGTCGCCGAAACGCACGCTGCGGCAGAGCAGCAGCCAGCTGGCGGGGTCCATGGCGCCATGCCCGATCGGCGGCGCCATGGTGTCACGGGCGGCTGGGAGGGCTGGGTTCATCCGCTCGGAAAGCTTCCCCAGACCAGGCGCAGCAGCCAGTAGCCCAGCAGGGCCGCGGCGCCGGCGGCCAGCGGCCAGCCCGGCAGCCGCCTGGGCAGCAGCCGGCCCCGGCGGATCGCCAGCACCGACCAGCCCACCAGCGCCGCCGCGGCCAGGGGCCCGAAGGCGTGCTGCTGCAGGGAGGCCTCCAGGTCGCCTCGCAGGGCCAGTTCGGTGGCGCGGGTGAGGAAGCAGGTGGGGCAGGGAACGCCGGTGAGGGCCCGCAGCGGGCAGGGCCAGCCGGGCAGGGCCGGATGGCCGCCCTTGAGCCACAGGTACCCGGTGAGGCCGGCGGGCAACAGGACGCCGGCGTGCCGGAGCCGGCGCAGAAAGCTGCTCAGCGGTCGACCGAGCCCATGATCACGTCGATCGAGCCCAGGATCGCCATGATGTCGGCCACTTTGTGCCCCTTGAGGATGTGGGGCAGGATCTGCAGGTTGTTCTGATCGGCGGCGCGGATCTTGAAGCGCCACGGCGTCACGTCGTTGGTGCCCTGAATGAACACCCCGATCTCGCCTTTGCCCGACTCCAGCCGGGTGTAGAGCTCGCCCTCGGGGATCTTGAAGGTGGGGGCCACCTTCTTGGCCACGTATTGATAGTCGAAGCCGGTGAATTCGCTGCCCTTGCCCTCGGCCATCCGATGGGCCTCCAGGTTTTCGGTGGGGCCGCCGGGGATCATGGCGCAGGCCTGCTTGAGGATCTTGAGCGACTCGCGCATCTCCTGGATGCGCACCCGGTAGCGGGCGAAGCAGTCACCCTCCTTCTCCCAGGCCACATCCCAGTCGAAATCGTCGTAGCACTCGTAGTGGTCCACCTTGCGCAGATCCCAGGGCACGCCGGAGGCGCGCAGCATCGGGCCCGACAGGCTCCAGTTGATGGCCTGTTCGCGGTCGATGGCACCCAGCCCCTCAATACGGCGGCGGAAGATCGGGTTGTTGGTGATCAGCTTCTCGTATTCGTCGATCTTGGGCCCGAACCAGTCGCAGAAGTCGAGACACTTCTCCAGCCAGCCGTAGGGCAGATCGGCCGCCACCCCGCCGATGCGGAAGTAGTTGTTGTTGATCAGGCGCTGACCGGTGGCCGCTTCCCAGAGGTCGTAGATCATCTCCCGCTCGCGGAAGATATAGAAAAACGGAGTCTGGGCACCCACGTCGGCGAGGAAGGGACCCAGCCAGAGCAGGTGGTTGGCGATGCGGTTGAGCTCCAGCATCAGCACCCGGATGTAGCTGGCACGCTTGGGCACCGGCACATCGGCCAGGCGCTCCGGCGCGTTCACCACGATCGCCTCATAGAACATGCCCGCCGCATAATCCATACGGCTCACATAGGGCACGTACATGATGTTCGTGCGGTTCTCGGCGATCTTCTCCATGCCGCGGTGGAGGTAGCCGATCACCGGCTCGCAGTCCACCACGTCCTCTCCGTCGAGGGTCACCACAAGCCGCAGCACCCCGTGCATGGAGGGATGGTGGGGCCCGAAGTTCACCACCATCGGCTCCGTGCGCGTCTCCAGTTGCGTCATGGGGCCTGAGGGGCGATGGGCTGGTTTTGGAGATCTTAGGAAGGCAGGGCCCGCGCAACGTCCGTGGCGGCGAAGTCGCCGCCCTTGAACAGCAGTGGGGCGTTGAGGGCCTTGGCCAGGCCGTAGCTGAAGCAGTCGCCCAGGTTGAGCCCCGCCGGGTGGCGCCCCTTGCCGTAGCGCCGCCAGCCCAGCAGGGCCCAGTGCACGTGCGGGGCCTCCAGGGCCACGGGCGTGATGGCGGCCCGGCTCAGCAGCAGATCCAGCTCGGCCTGGCCGGCCTCGCCGAGTTGCCGCTCCACCACGATCCGGCTCTCCAGCAGGGTGGCGGTGGAGATCCGCCGAGCACCGGGCTGCTTCAGGCAATCGACGAACGCGAGGGCCTCCGGTTCCACCTTGAGGATCGCCAACAGGGCGGAGGTGTCGATCACCATTGGCCTTACACCGGCAGGCCGTCCCCGTCGTAGAGCTCGGCCTGGAGCTCGGCACTGCTGCGTTGGTCGGGCCAGCTCAGCCGCTTGAAGCGCTGGAGCAACTCCAGCACCGCCGCTTTCCTGGCGCTGGCCTCCTGCTCGGCGGGATCAGGGCCTGAGCGCTCCAGCTCCGCCCGCAGGGCCTGGCGCACCGCGTCGGTCACCGTGGTGGAGCGCCGGGCCGCCAGCTCCCGGGCCATGGCGTGGACCTCGGGGTCCTTGATGTTCATCCCCATGGACCCAAGGGTAGAAAGCCATGGAAACTCTACCTTTTGCGGTCGCTACGGGAGTCGTGCCCTGCCGTTCGACGCACCCGATGGTTCAGGCAAGGCGGAGCTGGTTGAGTGCGGCTGGTGGAGGTGCCGGCCATACAACAGCTGGCCGGCCCTGGCGATGTGGCCCAGCAGGCCTGGATGGGTGATCGCGGCGTGGCAGGAGAGGTCGATCACCCAGGGGAGCAGCAGATCATCAAGGTCGGCTTCGATGCGGCCCAGGGCTGCGCCATCCAGTCCAGTTCCCATCAGTGTGAGATCGATGTCGGAGGCGGGGCGATGGCGGCCCAGGGCTCTGGAGCCGTAGAGGATCGCCGCCTCCACCTCCGGGTGGGAAGCCAGCACCTCCTGGATGGCGCCAATGGCCGATTCCGGCAGGCCCGTGGCCTGGCTCGTCGTGGCGGATGGGTTGCTCAGAGTCACGGCCCCCTCGCCGCTGAGGGTGGTGAAGCGTTCGCGCAACTGCCTGAACGCTGGGCTGTAGCGATGCACCACGTCGTGGGCAATCGCCTGGGCCTGCTCCAGGTTGTAGGTGTGGGATGACTGATTTCGGGCTCTGATCATGGCCATCCAGGTTTCGCCGTCCGCGATCAGACCATTCTGAAAGGCCACTCTGGTGGCATCCCTGGAGCCGATGAGCCCCTCGATCCCCTGGTGCTGCAGAAAGTCTTTGAGCAGATTCCAGGCGAGTTCATGGGTGAACTCAAACCCCTGGATCAGGCCCTGCTGTTCCAGTTCACTCAAGGCCCGGGACTGGGCGAGCTCCACACCGCGTTCCAGCACCAGCAGGGCCCGCTGAAAATTGTCGAAGCGCTGGAGCCAGCGGATGTCTGCCTCTGCCATCGCTGCAGGGTAAGGAGCAAGGACCCCCATGGTCAGGATTGAGCAAGCCCTTCGGGTTGAGGATGTCCCGATGGCCGATGCCACCACCCCAGTCACCACCCCAGCAGCCACCCCCGCAGGGGTCTTCGCCCATCGGCCCGTGCTGGCCGAGCCGCTGCTGGCGGGCCTGGAGCCCCTGGAGGCGTTGCTGGCGGGGCGGCCCGGGGGCGGCCTGCTGATCGACTGCACCCTCGGTGGCGGCGGCCACAGCGCCCTGCTGCTCGAGGCCCACCCCGGCCTGCGGGTGCTGGGGCTGGATCAGGACCCCACCGCCCGCACCGCCGCGGCCGCGCGCCTGGCCCCCTTCGGCGATCGCGCCGCGATCGTGGCCGCCAACTTCGCCGCCTACAGCCCCGCAGAGCCGGCCCTGGCGGTGCTGGCCGACCTGGGGGTGAGCAGCCCCCAGCTGGATGTGGCCGAGCGGGGCTTCAGCTTCCGCCTCGCGGGGCCCATCGACATGCGCATGAACCCCACGGCCGGGGAGACCGCCGCCGAGCTGATCGACCGGTTGGAGGAAACCGCGCTGGCCGACCTGATCTACGGCTACGGCGAGGAGCGGCTGTCGCGGCGGATCGCCCGGCGGATCAAGGAGCAGGGGCCCTGGGGCGATCCGGCCCGCCCGCGCGACACGGCAGAACTGGCCTACCTGGTGGCCGGCTGCTACCCGCCAGCGGCGCGCCGGGGCCGCATCCATCCCGCCACCCGCACCTTCCAGGCCCTGCGCATCGCCGTCAACGACGAACTCGCATCCCTCGAGCGGCTGCTGGCGGCGGCCCCCACCTGGCTGGTGAGCGGCGGTCTGTTGGCGATCATCAGCTTCCACTCCCTCGAAGACCGCCGCGTGAAGACCGCGTTTCTGAGCGATGAACGCCTGGAGCGGATCACCCGCAAGCCGCTGGTGGCCAGCCCCGAGGAGGCCGACGCCAATCCCCGCAGCCGCAGCGCCAAGCTGCGCATAGCGCGGCGGCGGCCCTGAGCGGGCGCGATGCAGATCACCAACCCCATGGCCGGCCTCAGTTCCCTGGATCTGCTCTGGTGGCTCGCCCTGCTGATCCAGCTGCTGGCGATTCCGGGCAGCCTGCTGCCGTTGCTGCCCGGCCTGGCCCTGCTGCCGGTGGGGGCAGGGCTTTGGCTGTGGGCGGTGGGCTGGAGCGTCGGCTGGCCCGCCTTCGCCCTGGCCTGCCTGCTGCTTGCCCTGGGCTGGGGTGCCGACGCCCTGGGGCTGGTGCTCGGCCCGGCCCGCCTGCAGGCCACCCGCTGGGCCTACATCGGCGCCGGCCTGGGGCTGCTGGTGGGGCTGCTGGGCCTGCTGCCGGCCCTGCCCTTCGGCGGACCGCTGCTGGGGGCGCTGGTGGGCCCGCTGCTGGGGGCCAGCCTGGGGGAACTGTTCACCGCCCCCACCTCCCTGGGGCCGCTGGGGCTGCTGCGGCTGCGCCGCTCGCTGCTGGTGGGCCTGGCGGTGGTGGCCGGGATGCTGGTGAGCCGGGCGGCCCAGGCCGTTCTGGCCCTGCTGGGGGCGGGCGGATTCGTGCTGCTCACCACCTGGAGTCGTTGACCGGCCTATCGAGCAGGCCGGTGCGGTCGTCGGTGCCGAACAGCTGTCGGTAGGCGGCGGTGGCCACGCACAGGCTCAGGGGCGCCGCCGCCAGCAGGCCCACGCCGCAGAGCAGGGCGCCGATCAGCACGATCGCCGCCTGCACCAGCAGCAACAGCAGAACCTGCCACCACTGGGGGTCCACCACCTGCCGGCCGCGCTGGATGGTGGCGACGGGGCCGTCCACCTGCAGCAGGGCCAGCTGGGGCAGGAAGGTCTGGTTCACCAGCAGGTAGGTGAGCACCAGGAAGGCCACCAGGCCCGGGATCAGCGCCAGGGCGGTGGACAGCTGGCCGGCGCCGATGGCCACCACGCCAGCCACCAGCACCAGCACCAGCAGCACCAGCGCCAGGGTCAGCTGGCGGAGCAGCAGCCGGCCGGCGGCGGCGCTGTCCCAGCGGCTGAAGGTGGCGAACACGGGCCGCCCGCCCTCCAGGGCCGTCCAGGCGCCGCGCACCAGCCCCACCGTGGCCCAGAGGCTCACCACCACGCTGCCCACCGTTCCCACCAGGGCCCCCACGGCCTGCACCCCCAGGGGCGGCTGGCTGGCCTCCGGCAGGCTGTCGAGGCTGGCCAGCGACTGGAACAGCAGCGACAGGGCGCCGGTGAGCAGGGTGAACAGCACGAACGGCCAGGGGGCGCGGCTGAAGGCGGCCCAGCCCTCCTCCACGGCCCGGCCGATCTGCAGACGGCTGGGGTCGGTGGGAGAAAGAACCATGGCCGCACCTCTTGTTCCGCCGGAGCGTAGGCGCGCTGTCAGCCCCGCAGCTCTCGCACTGTCGCAGCCACAGCCCTGATCGCCAGTTCCACCTCGGCCGACGTGGTGCCGCGCCCCAGCCCAAAGCGGATCGAGGCGGCGGCCTCGGCGCGGCTGCGGCCCAGGGCCGCCAGCACGTGAGAGGGGGAGCCCTGGCTGCAGGCCGAGCCGCTGCTCACGGCGATCGAGCGCCGCAGCAGCCGGTGCAGGGCGGCGCCGTCGACGCCGGCCACCGTCACGTTGAGGTTGTGGGCCAGCCGCGGCGCGGCGGCCCCGTTGCGGCTGATGCCGCCGATCGCCTCCAGAGCGCTCCAGAGCCGCCCGCGCAGGGCCCCGAGGCGAGCGGCCCTCGCCTTCTGGTCGGCCACCGCCCGCTCGAGGGCCTCCCCCAGCCCCACCACCAGCGGCACCGCCACGGTGCCGGCCCGCCGGCCCCCCTCCTGGCCGCCTCCCTGGATCTGGGCCGCCAGGGGCACCCCCTCGCCCACCAGCAGCGCCCCCACCCCCTTGGGCCCGTAGACCTTGTGGCCGCTGAGGCTGAGCAGGTCCACCCCCAGCTCGGCCATCGCCAGGGGGATGTGGCCGGCGGCCTGGGCGGCGTCCACGTGCAGAAGCACGCCGCGCCGGCGGCAGAGGCGGGCGATCGCCGCCAGCGGCTGCAGCACGCCGATCTCGTTGTTGGCGGCCATCACGCTGAGCACCAGCACATCGGGCGTGAGGGCCGCCTCCAGGGCCTCCAGGGCCACCAGGCCGCCGCCATCCACCGGCAGCAGGCGCAGCGGAAAGCCGTGGCGCTCCAGATAGCGCAGGGGGTCGAGCACCGCCCGGTGCTCCGTGGCCAGGCTCACCAGGGTGCGGCGCGCCTCGCCGCGTTCCAGGGCGGCTTCGGCCACCCCCTTGAGGGCCAGGTTGTTGGCCTCCGTGGCGCCGCTGGTGAACACCACCGCCTCGGGCCCGGTCCCCAGGGCCGTTGCCACCTGGCCGCGGGCCCGCTCCACGGCGGCGGCGGCGGTGAGGCCGGGGCGGTGGCCGCGGCTGGAGGGGTTGGCGGCGTGCTCGATCCACCAGGGCGCCATCGCCGCCAGCACCGCCGGATCGCAGGGGGTGCTGGCCTGGTGGTCGAAGTAGGCGAGCATGGCTGTGGATGCCTGCACCCATGCTGACAAGCCCCCCGCTGTTGCTGCCTGCCCTGCTGGCGCTGGCGCTGGCCCGCGCGGCACCGCCGGAGCGGCCCCCGGCTCTGGTGGTGCTGGAGGAGCGGCCCAGCACCGCGGGCCTGCGGGTGCTGGGGCTGTACGAGGTGCGCCCCGATCCGGCCAATGCCGATGTGCGCCGCGTGCAGCTGTGGCAGCAGCACGGCCATGAGCTCAGGCTCTCCACCGACACCCTCAACTGCTCCGCCACCGCCCCCCTGCGCATGACCCGCGAGGGGGACCGCTGGATCGTGCGCCAACTCAACCCCGGTGGTTTGATCTCGCCGGCCAACCGCATCGACCACCTGGTGTGGTGGGCCGTGTGCCACCCCGAGCAGGCGGGCCGCGACCCCGCCGAGCTGGGTGGGCTGGCGCGCCAGCTGGGCTACAGCGGCGAGCTGCGGGAATCCGAGCAGGTGCTGCCTGGACGGGCCCGCTGACCCTCTGCAGACTGACCTCCATGAGCACCGATCCCGGCACCACCTCCCAGGCATTAGACGGCCCCCCGGCAGCGGATGGCCTCGAGGCCATCCCCGTTGAGGGCGCTGAGGCCAGCGCGACCCCAACGCCGATCCGCCTGCTGCTGGTGGACGACGAGCCCGGCCTGCGCACCGCCGTGACGGCCTACCTGGAGGACGAGGGCTTTGCGGTGACCACCGCCGCCGACGGCGAGGAGGGCTGGGAGAAGGCCCAGGACCTGCTGCCCGATGTGGTGATCAGCGACGTGATGATGCCCCGCTGTGACGGCTACGGTCTGCTCAGGAAGCTGCGGGCCGACGAGCGCCTGGGCGGCACGCCGGTGATCTTCCTCACCGCCAAGGGCATGACCGCCGACCGCATCGCCGGCTTCCAGGCCGGCTGCGACGACTACATCCCCAAGCCCTTCGACCCCGACGAACTGGTGGCGCGGGTGCGCAACGCCGTGCGCCGCCAGGAGCGGCTGCTGGCCGAGGCCGCCCGCTTCGCCGATGCCGACATCGGCCAGATGGCCCGCCAGATCACCGAGATCCGCTCCCTGCTGGCCACCGGTGGCAGCGCCAAAAAGCCCGTCGAGGACCCGGGGATCAGCTTCACGCCGCGGGAGGCCTCGGTGCTGCAGCTGGTGGCCGAGGGGCTGATGAACAAGGAGATCGCCCGCCGCCTGGAAACCTCGATTCGCAACGTGGAGAAATACGTGAGCCGCCTGTTCATCAAGACCGGCACCTCCAGCCGCACCGAACTGGTGCGTTACGCCCTCGAGCACGGCCTGGTGGAGTGACTGGTGGAGTGAACCGGCCCTGAATTCCGGCTACACGTACTGCGATCGGGTGGGCCCTGAGGCCGCCGGCGAGGCCCTCACCGCCTTCTATGCCGGCCGCTACCGGCATTCGGACGCAGAGGTGTGGCGGCAGCGGCTCGCCGCCGGCGAGATCTGCAGGAACGGCCAACGGCTCCGGGCCGATGTGGCCCTCGCAGCCGGCGACCGCCTGAGCTGGCATCGGCCCCCCTGGCACGAACCCGCCGTGCCGGCGCTGCCCGGCCCCCTGTTCGATGACGGCGACCTGGTGGTGTTCAACAAGCCCAGCGGCCTGCCGGTGCTGCCGGCCGGCGGCTTTCTCGAGCACACCCTGCTGGCTCAGATCGAGCGCCGGGTGGCCGCCGGTGAACTGGATGGAGCCGCCGGCCTGCCCCGGCCCGTGCACCGTCTGGGCCGTTTCACCTCCGGCCTGCTGCTCTGCGCCCGCCGTGCCGCGACGCGGGCCTGGCTCAGCGCCCTGCTGCGGGAGAGCACCGCCGGCGCCGCAGGCCCCGGCCCCGCCGTCGCCAGGTGCCGCAAGACCTATCGCGCCCTGCTGCAGCCCCCCGCTCCCGGCTCGCCGCTGCTGGCCCTGCGGCCCGGCGACAGCCTCGATCTCACGGCGCCCATCGGCCGCCGGCCCCATGGGCTGCTCGGCCAGGTGTGGGCCGCGGCCGAGCCGGGGGATCCCGCCGCCCTGCCGGCCCGCAGCACAGTGCGCCTGCTGCTGCGCGGCGGCGGAAGCTGGGGCCCTGGGGGTGAGGCTGCCGAGTCCTGGCTGGTGGAGGTGGCGATCGCCACGGGTCGCCCCCACCAGATCCGCATTCATGCCGCCGCCGCCGGGGCGCCGCTGCTGGGGGATCCGCTCTACGTGGGCGGCGGCATGGCCAGAAGCGAGGCGCTGCCCGGCGAGGGCGGCTACCGGCTGCACGCCCACCGGCTGCGGCTGCCCACCCCGGAGGGCGGAGTGCTGGAGCTCGAGGCGCCGCTGCCGCCGGAGCTGCGGGTGCCCAGCGATGGATGAGGCTGTGCCCGCCGCGTGCACGGCTGGCGGTCACGGCATTGAGCGGCCCGGGCTGCGGCTGCGCCACTGGCGCGCCTGGCTGACGCCCCAGCGGGCCGATGCCCTGGAGCGGCAGCTGAGCGCCGAGGTGCCCTGGAAGCAGGAAGCGATCACCCTCTACGGCCGGCGTCACCTGCTGCCGCGGCTCACCTGCTGGATGGCCGACCCCGGCTGCGGCTACCGCTACAGCGGCCTGGAGAACGTGCTCGAGCCCTGGTCGCCCGCCGCCGAGCAGCTGCGCAGGGAGCTGGAGGCCCTCACCGGCTGGCGCTTCAACTCCCTGCTGCTCAACCGCTACCGCGACGGCCGCGACGCCATGGGCTGGCACGCCGACGACGAGCCCGAGCTAGACCCCGCCGCGCCGATCGCCTCCCTGAGCCTGGGCGCCCCCCGCGACTTCCGCCTGCGGCCCGGGTCCAGCCCCCGCGCCAGCGGCCCGCTGCCGGCCGGTTACACCCCGTCAGCACCGGCTGTTGCTGCCGCCGCTACTGGCAGCAACCCCTGCGTGCCCTTCAACCTCGAACTGGCCCATGGCGACCTGCTGCTGATGCAGCCCCCCACCCAGCTGTGGTGGCAGCACGCCGTGCCCCGCCGGCTGCGGGTGCAGCGCCAGCGGCTGAACCTCACTTTCCGGGTGGTGCGACAAAACCGTTGAACCCAGACAGCTCACATCCTCCTGGGACGAGACAATCGGCTGATCCGCCTGCGGAGGCCATGGTTCGCGCCCGTCATCGTCCCAGTGGGTTTGGTCAGCCGTCTGGGGCCGATGTCTGGGAGATCGGCCTGGCCCCCATGCCTGCCTTTGTACCGGGGGATGACGGGCAGCCCGTGCGGCCTCTTGTGGCCCTGGTGGTGGACAGCAGCGGCCGCATCCGTGGTTCGGCTGTGGGCCATCCCGATCGGCCGCTGGAGGCGCTGGAGCCCGCGATCGAGATGGCGATCGAGGAGCCCCAGTCGCCCTGCGTGCCGGGCCTGCCCCGGCGGGTGGTGGTGGGCAGCTCCCGGCTGCTGAAGCTGGTGCCGCCCCTGCTGCCGGGTGTGATGGTCACCCGGGGGGACACGCCCCGGCTCGATCACGCCACCAGCAGCCTGCGCGACCAGATGGCCGGCGGCGATGGGCAGCGTGGTCTGGGGGGACTGGCCACCTACCTCACCGCCGATGTCACCCCCGAGGATGTGGCCAGCTTCTTCAAGGCTGCGGCGGCCCTCTATGAACGGCGGCCGTGGCAGCACCTGCCCAGCGACGGCTACCTGTTCACCGTGAGTTGTGCGGCCCTGCGCATCAAAGGCTGGGTGGGCTGTTTGATCGGCCAGAACCGCGAGAACTACGGCGTGATCCTGTTCCAGTCGGTGGCGGATTACGACCGCTATGTGGAGCTGGCGGAACGCGTCGAGGCTGAGGGGCTGGAGGTGATGGAAGCGGCCCCGCCCCATCGGGCCCTCAACTTCGAGTCGAAGCGGGCCATGCCCCCGGCCTTTCTGGAAGAGATCCAGCGCCATGGCTGGCCTGTGGCCAAGGGAGACGCCTACCCCACCGTGATGCTGGTGCAGCCCGATCTGGGGCTGGCGCCGCCCACCCGGGCCGATCTGGCCCAGCTGGAGGCGGTGGCAGGGGCCCTCACGCAGTGGCTTGATTCGGAGCCCGATCTGGCCTGCTGCTGGGCTGGGCCCAGCGTGCGCCGCCGCCGCTTTCGGGTGCCCGTGGGCGGCATGCAGGTGCCGGTGACCATCGGCGTGGCGCCGGAGGCCATCCAGTCACCAGACCCACAGCTGGAGGATGAGCTTGCACGGTTCGCTGAGCCGGCGCCCCGGTCGCTGAAGGTGCCTGCGGCGCTGCAGCCCAAGGTCACCAGCTTGCTGGCGTCGATCGATGGTTTTTGCGCCAGCCATCTCAACGATGAATACCGCCAGCTGATCCACACGGCGCTGGCGGCCCTGGCCCGCAAGCGGCCCTCACCCCTGCTGGGCGGACGGGAGCCGTCCTGGTGCGCCGGCCTGGTGCACGCCATCGGCAGCGCCAACTTCCTGTTCGACAAGAGCCAGTCACCCCACTGCAAACCAACGCAGATCTACGAGCACTTCGGCGTCTCCGCCGGCACCGGCCAGGCCCACTCCAAGAAGGTGCGCGATCTGCTGCGGATCGCCCCCTTCTCCCCGGACTGGACCTTGCCCAGCCAGCTGGACGACACGCCCCTGTCCTGGATGGTGGAGGTGAACGGCTTCATCCTCGATGTGCGCAGCCTGCCGCTGGAGGTTCAGCTGGAAGCCTGCGCCAAGGGCCTGATCCCCTATGTGCCGGCCCTGCGGGATCGGGCCTCGCGCTGATCAGCCCCGCTCGAAGGCGATCAGGCGGGAGAAGTAGAAGGGCGCCTGGTTGAGGTTGCGGCGCACCGGCTGGAAGCCGGCCTCGGCGGCGGCGGCCACGATGCCGGCTTCCTTGAGGGTGTATGCGCGGGTGGTCTTGCTGGGACCGGGAAACAGCTGGCCGATCCCCTTGAGCAGTGCCAGCAGGGGCGTGTAGGGAGCGAAGCTCACGATCAGGTGCTTCTCGGCCATGCCGGCCAGGTGGCGCACCATCTCCTCTGCGGGGGCCTGGGGGTAGTGGATGAACACGTCCAGGCAGATCACCGTGTCGAAGCGCCCCTCGAGGCTCTCCAGGTCGGAGGCCGTGAGTCGCAGCCGCTCCCGGCTGATGCCGGCCTCATCCGCGCGGCGCTGGGCCTCGCTCACCATCGCCTCAGAGAGATCGCTGGCGGCGATGGATCCGGCACCAAGCTGGGCCAGGGGGATCGCCAGGCTGCCCACGCCGCAGCCTGCGTCGCAGAAGCTGCGCTCAGCCAGGTTGCCCTGCTCCTGCAGCCAGGCCAGCACGTTGTCCACGGTCTTCTGGTGCCCGATGCGGATGTTCCGCTGCACCTTGTTCACATCCTCAGACTCGCTGTAGATGCGGTTCCAGCGCTCGAAGCCGGTGGTTTCGAAGTAGCCCTTGACTTCCTCTTTCTCACTGGCTTTGGCCTGGGGGGAGTCCAGCAGCGGCTCGGCAGCCATCGGGCAGGAGCAAAGAGGGGCGGATCCTAGGCAGCGGCGACGGTCTGGCCCGGGCCAGGGTCATCACCTGGGATAGGTGGGCTTCTGCGGAATCGATGACGAGGGTCAACGGCGCCCCTCCGCCACGAAGCTGGTGACGTCGGCATCGCTGATGCCACCAATCCGCGGGACGGACTGCAGCGCCTGCACGGAGGCGGCCATGGCCCGTTGCCAGACCAGACCCTCGGCCCCCTGGCTCCAGCGCAGGGTTTCTGCCAGTGGCGTGCCCAGCAGCAGCCCCGCCCCATCCCGCTGATCCCCCAGCACCCGCCGCGGCGTCATGGTTGCGGCCGCGATCGCATGCTCGGCAGGCACCCCCCAGCTCGCCAGCCGCCGCGCCCCCTCCAGGAGCGGCAGGGTGACGCCGGCCAGGGTGCCGTCCTCGAGCCGGCAGCTGCCGTCGGCCACCAGCAGGAGCCGCTCATCCCAGCGGTGGCGGCCCTCGCCCAGGCCGTAGGGGCCGAGGGCATCACTCACCAGCACCACCTGGTCGGGAGCCAGCCGCTGCAGCAGCACCGCCATCGACGGCGCCACGTGCACCCCGTCGGCAATCAGGCCCAGGGCCACATCACCGCGCAGCACCGCCGCCGCCACCGGTCCCGGGTCGCGGTGCAGCAGCCCGCCCATGGCGTTGAAGGTGTGGGTGAGCATGCCCACGCCGGCCTTGAAGGCGGCGGCGGCCTGCTGTTCGCTGGCGGCGCTGTGACCCAGGCTCACCACGATCCCCCTGCGTCGCAGCTCAGCGATCACCTCCGCGGCCCCCTCCAGTTCGGGCGCCAGGGTCACCAGGGCGATCTGGTCCTCGAAGCCGGCGATGCGCTCCTCCAGGGCCGCCAGGCTGGGCGCCGCCAGGTGCTGCTCGGGATGCGCCCCCCGCCGCGCCGGATTCAGGAACGGCCCCTCCAGGTGGGCGCCCAGCAGCCGGCAGCGGCCGGGCCGGTGCTGCTGGCGGGCCTGCTCCAGCACCTCCAGGGCCTGGCGCAGCGGCCCCACCGCGCAGGTCACCAGGGTGGGGCAGATCGCCTCCACGCCGTCGCGCCAGAGCAGTTCCAGCAGCTCGCCCAGCCTCGGCAGGTCGGCGGGGGTGAGTTCGGGGAAGGCCAGCCCCAGGCCGCCGTTGATCTGCAGGTCCATCCCGGCCGGGCTGAGCCAGTCGCCGCCCCAGTCCTCTCCGGCGGCTGCGCTGCCGGCGGGGATCGGCTCCAGCACCTGGATCACCCCCTCGCCATCCATCCCCACCCGCCAGCGCTGGTCGGCCCCTTGGCGGCAGCGGGACGTGCGCGGCAGGCGCACGTTGGTGATCCAGCGCATGGCGGCGTCAGGCCCGACAATGCCCCCATCCTCCGCCCTCCGCCCTTGCCTGCTTCCGCCTCCGGCTCTGCCCCGCCCCGGGTGGCGGTGGTGATGGGCAGCGACTCCGACCTGCCCACCATGCAGTTGGCCGTGGACGTTCTGGAGCGCTTCGGGGTGACCCACGTGGTGCGCGTGCTCTCGGCCCACCGCACGCCGCTGGAGATGGTGGCCTTCGCCCGGGAAGCGGCTGGCCGCGGGTTGGGGGTGATCATCGCCGGCGCCGGCGGCGCCGCCCACCTGCCTGGCATGGTGGCCGCTCTCACCACCCTGCCGGTGATCGGGGTGCCGGTGGCCAGCCGGGCGCTCTCGGGGGTGGATTCGCTGCACTCGATCGTGCAGATGCCGGCCGGCATTCCCGTGGCCACCGTGGCGATCGGCAACGGCACCAACGCCGGCCTGCTGGCGGTGCAGATCCTGGCCATCGCCGAGCCGGCCCTGGCCGAGTCCCTGACTGCCTATCGGGCAGAGTTGCATGGGCAGGTGAGGGCCAAGGACGGGCGCCTGCAGGAGCTGGGCAGCACCGCCTATCTGGCGCAGATGGGTTGAGCCGATGCTCGAACGCCTGGAGCTGCCCCCCTGGCTCAAAGCCGGCTTGGCCCTGCCGC
>REEV01000009.1 GCA_007694915.1 Cyanobium sp. PLM2.Bin73
TGTGCTGGCAGCCCTCTCAAACCTATTCATGGCGCGTCGTGCGTTGCTATGCAAGACATGATTGGGGGAGTGGTGTGCCCATTTGGGGCAAGAACGGCCCCAAATGGGCAGGATTAAGCATCCAAAAAGATGAGATCAAGCTCATGGATGCCCAATCCACCCGCAAATAGTTCAGGCAGAACAAAAAACAGCTCCGGGGGCTCTGTGCGGGCTTGTTGCCCAGAGCTTCCCTAGTTTGAAGACTTCTTCCTGCCCTTTGGCGGCAAACTCTCTGGTGATAACCGCTGGATCAAGCTGGCAGAACTCATCCCCTGGGATGACCTGGAAAATGACTATCCGTCGCAGTTCTACAAGGGGTTTGGAGCGCGCCCGCCAAGCCATTAAGAATGGCACTCGGCGCTTTGATCATCAAGGCTCGGCTGAGCCTCACCGACGAAGAACTGGTGGAGCAAATCAAGGAAAATCCCAACCGTGCATTCTCGCCTGCTCGCTTTCCCGGCGCTTCCTGCCGCTACCGCCAGGCGTAGTAGCCACTGCGGGCCACCCCCAGCTGCCGGCACAGCCAGGCCACCGAGTGGTGCTTGGCCAGCTGGTCGATCAGGCGAAACCTCTCGGCGGCAGCTGCTCTTTCGCAAAGTGCGCTGCCGCCTGCCTGAAAAAATCCTTTTCCCTCCTGAGCTCAAGGTTCTCCTTGGGGAGCCGGTTTAGATCAGCGCGCTCCTCGCTGCTGAGCAGGTCCTGGCCGCGGGGGCCGGCCTGGCCGCGGTCGATCCGGGCCTGACGCACCCAGCGGGCCAGGCTGCTGGAGGGAAGGCCAAGCCGCTCAGCGACGGCATTGCAGGAGAGGCCCTCCTGCAGGCAGAGCTCCACGGCTTCCGCCTTCTGCTGCGCCGTGAACCGGCACCGGGTTCTGGTGGGGTTGGTCATCGTTGGACAGTCAGGTGGTCATGGCGTGACCCCCTATCGACCTGTCCTCAAAACCGGGGGAACCCCACAGCCTGTTTCCTCTCGATCAACAAGCGCGGCGGCAGCAATCTGGTGACCCCGCGCCGCCTGGCCTATCTGCGCCAGCTCAGCGGGTGGCGGTGGCCACGGCACTGTTCTGCGGCAGTGTTGATTCGCATTGCGGTGGCGACCATGCCGGTTGAGAGGGTGCCGGTTGAGATCTGGGCCCCCGGGTTTGACGCCAAGCCCCTGGCCGTGGCCCTCACGGCGGCCCGGCTGACGGTGCGCCAGTGCACCACCCTGGAGGCGGCCGGCGGTGAGGCTCCGCTGCTGCTGGCCTACGGCGATCCCGGCACCGTGCCGGAGGCAGGCGCCCTGGCCTACCAGTCGCTGCTGGCGGCGATCCCCGACCTGGAGCGGTGGGTGAGGCCCTGGCGGCTGGTGAATCTGGCCTGCCTCTGGTCGCCGGCCCTCGTGGCCTGGTGTGTTCAGCCCGATGCGCAGCCAGCTCGCCCGGAGCTGACCATGGAGTTCACCCCGCCCGAGGCTCTCGATGCCCTGGTGGCATTGCAGGGGCTGGAGGCCCAGCCTCAGCTGCTGGAGGCCTACCTCCGCCTCGAGCACCATCCCCGCGCCGCCGCCCTCGATCACCGCCCCGCCGACGACGGTTGCCAGGCCAGGCTGCGGGCGGCCTGTACGCCGCCGGCCCTGGCGGCCGCCAGGCTGCGCCGCTGTGAGTTGCTGGAGGATCTTCAGCGGGCCGATCAGCAGCGCCAGGAGCTGCACCACAGCCAGCGCGACAACCAGGCCCTGCGCGAGCGGCTGATGAATCTGGAGCTGAAATTGGCTCGGCGCGCCGACCTCGAACTCAGCCTCCAGCTCAGCCAGGAGGAGCTGGGTCAGCTGGGCCGACGCATCGCCCTGCTCCAGCAACTGGTGAGCGATGGCGCCGAGGCCAGTCGAAGTGTGCAGGAGGCTCTGGCGCAGGTGCTTGGCAGCTGATGCACACCTGCTGGCCCTGGCTGTCGTACAGGCCCAGCGAATTGATCAGCCACCAGGGCTCCACGTTGCGGTGCTGTCAGGAGGGGAGCCCCACGGCATTCTTCAGAATCAGCGGAGGCCAGTTCAGCGAGGGGGGTGCATCTCAACGCAGCTCCAGCTTCTGGTCGGTCGTCAGCTGCCTGATGCCCTGCCAGCGCTCCGGCAACTCCTGCAGCAGCAGCTTAGGCTGCTGAAGGCTGGTGATCCGCGGCAGCTGGTGGCGCTCAAGAATCTTCAGGAACACCTCGCTGCGCACCAGCTCCCACACAGACTCGAAGCATTTGTAATAAGCGAGGGCCAGGATGTTGACCAGTTCCGTGTCGTAGCGACCCAGCCGCAGCCGCCAGCAGCACGAACCTGCTGGTTCGGCTTGCACCAGCTGATCGTTGCCGGGTGCCAGGCTGTACGCCAGCGCAGAGCACTGCGCTTTTTCCGACGGTGAATCTGGGCCAGCAGGGAACCCCAGCATTGGGCAGCGGTCCTCGCTGTGGCGGTGGCGGCTTCCCGTGCGGCAGACGGCCGGTGGCGATGTAGTCGTCAATGCCAAGGTCCTCACAGTGACCTGCGTTGTCGTCGCTCCAATAGCCCGCATCCATGGTCCTCACATCCGGCAAGGCACCGGCGCTGGCGGCGATGCGCTCCAACATGGGTTCAAGGTGCTCCACGGCTGGCGGCTGATTGCTCACGCCCACCGCCACGATCACCTGGTGATCGGCATCGACCGCCAGCTGGCAGTTGTAGCCCTGCAGATAGGAGGCACCGGACTGCATCAGATGGCTGTCGGGATCAGTGAAGTTTCTCTGGGTCTTGGCCGTCGGTGTGCCGTCAGACTTTCTCGCCAAGCCACGGCGTGGCATCGCATCAGCTGATAGCGGTTCCAGATCTGGTGGCTCAACGCCAGCACTCTCAGCGGTTTCGATTGCCTTCTCCCTCGCCGCGTCTGCCTTTGCCGTTGCTGACTCGACTTGTCTATTCAGCTCAGCCTGCTCGGCGGCCGAGGCATTCGATTCCTCGGCTGCGGTCGCTTTGGCTCTGGCCTTCTCGGCATCCGCCTGCCGCTGCCGCGCGGCAGCGGCAGCGGTTTCCACCTCCATCTCCTTGCGGGCCTGACGGATCCGGGCCAAACGCCCCTGTTTGTGGCGCAGCTCATCGGGCAGCTCGCTGCCCAGATTCCCCTTGCCGTAGCGCAGATCCTCTTGGGCATCCAGGATCTCGGCCTTCCGGATCAAGGCGTTGAGCTCTTTTTCCAGCTCCTTCTCGGCCCTGAGCATGCGCTCGTGGCTCATGGCCTTGTGCTTACTGGCATTGGCCTGCACCTTGGTGCCAT
>REEV01000052.1 GCA_007694915.1 Cyanobium sp. PLM2.Bin73
TCGCCATCGGCACCAGCCACGGCGCCTACAAGTTCACCCGCAAGCCCACCGGCGAGGTGCTGGCCATCAGCCGCATCGCCGAGATCCACAAGGCCCTGCCCAACACCCACCTGGTGATGCACGGTTCCTCCTCGGTGCCCCAGGAGTGGCTGGACATGATCAACCAGTACGGCGGTGCCATCCCCGAGACCTACGGCGTGCCCGTGGAGGAGATCCAGGAAGGCATCCGCAACGGCGTGCGCAAGGTGAACATCGACACCGACAACCGCCTGGCCTTCACCGCCGCGGTGCGCGAGGCGGCCGCCAAGGATCCGGCCAACTTCGACCCCCGCCACTTCAACAAGCCCGCCCGGGCCTACATGAAGAAGGTGTGCCTCGACCGCTACCAGCAGTTCTGGTGCGCCGGAAACGCCAGCAAGATTAAGCAGCAGACGATCAACTACTACGCCGGTCTTTACGCCAAGGGTCAGCTCGATCCCAGGACCGCCGTCGCCGCTTGATCCACACCAGTGGCAGCAAGCAGGGGGGCCTCGGCTCCCCTTTTTTCATGAAGAGCAGAGCCGCCTCAGGGCAGAAGCTCGGCATCCGGAACCACCAGAGCTTCGGTGGCTTCGATCGAGCGCTGGGGGTCGAGCAGGGCGTCGATCGCCTGGGCCAGGGTCGGCTCCATGGCGATGCGGGTGCCGTCGCTCACCACCACCCGCGTGAGGGTGGGCAGGCCGCCCCGCCGGGCCTTGAGATACACCGGCTCCACATACAGCAACGCCTCGCCCACCGGCATCACCAGCAGATTCCCCTGCACCACCTCGGCGCCGGAACGGCTCCAGAGGCCGAACTGCTGACTGATCATCGGGTTCTGGTTGATCAGGGCGGTGATCTGCTCAGGGCCCAGGATCGGTGTCTGGCTGGGGAAGCGCAGCACCTCGAGCTTGCCGTAGTTGGCGCCGTCGCTGCGGGCCGCCAGCCAGGCCACCAGGTTGGGACGGGCCAGGGGGGTGAGGGGCTGCAGCAGCAGGAACTCGGGCGGCAGCTCCGGCGCCAGCTGGCCGCTGATGTGATAAGGCTCCATCGGCACCAGCTCCGAGCCATAGATCTCCTTGGGGATCTGCCACACGTCGTCGCCGCTGTAGAACACGGCCGGATCGGTGACGTGGTAGCGGAGCAGCTGGGTGGTCTGCAGCTCGAACTGGGGGATCGGGTAGCGGATGTGGGCCAGCAGCGCCGGCGGCATCGCCTCCAGGGGCTTGAACAACTCAGGAAACAACCGCTGCCAGCCGGCGATCAGGGGGTCCTCCGGCTCGGCCACATACAGGGCCACGCGCCCGTCGTAGGCATCCACCACCGCCTTCACGGAGTTGCGCAGGTAGCGCACGTCAGTGCGGCCAGGCACCGGCGAGCTGTAGGGATAGGTGCGGCTGATCGTGAACCCGTCCACGATCCAGAACTGGTGCTGCCCGGGCTCGAAGGGGCCGGCATCGTCACCCAGGCGCACCGAGGCCAGGTAGGGCTCGGCCTCGAAGGCCACGAAGGGCACCAGTCGCCGCGCCCGCTCGCGCACCTCCCGGCGTAGCAGCAGCCGGGTGTCGGGGGTGAGGGCCCCATTCACCAGCAGCCGCGGCTCCTGGAGATAGAGCGCCGCCGCCAGGCGGGCGGCGCGGTTGCGCAACGGCACCCCGGCCCGGCCGCTGTAGTGGGTGTAAAAGTTCTCATCGCCTTCGGGAAAGTTGAATTCCCGCACCTGGGTGGGAGCCAGCACGTAGGGGCCGGGCAGGGTGCCGAAGTAGAGGCTGGGTTCGCCCACCGGGATCGCCGCCTGCACCTGCTCCCGGCTGATGTTGAGGTCGGGGCTGCCGCTGATGCGGCTGTTGGCGCCCAGGTCGCTGATGAAGAACTCCGGCAGGCCGTCGGGGGTGCTGGTGTTCACCGGTGTCACGGTGAAGCCCTGGCCGTGGGTGAACACCAGGTGGCGGTTCAGCCAGGTGCGGGCAGCCCGCTGCAGCCCGGAGGTGTCCACCTCCCTAGCGGTGATGATCACCTGCTGCTGCTGGGGGGGGCCGTTGCCGGCGGCGATGGCGTAGCGGTCCACCGTGGGTTCGGAGAAGCGGTAAAACACCCGCAACTGCTGCAGCTGACGGTTGGTGGCCAGCAGCGGCTGGCTGTCCCAGAGGCGGATGTTGCGGATCGTCGCCTCGCTCTGCTCCAGGTCGGCGCGGGTGATGCGGTCGTTGGGGTTGACGTTGCGGGTGCTGATGCGGTCGAGCTGGAAGGCCGCCCGGGTGGCCTCGATGGAGCGCGCCAGATAGGGGGTTTCCCGCTCCAACTCACGGGGATTCACCACCAGCATCTGCAGGGTGGGCAGCAGCAGCGCCTCCAGCGCAAGAACCAGCAGCAGCAGCACCCCGCTGGCCGCAAACGTGCGACCGCGCCAGCCGCGCCGTGGCAGGGGCAGCAGCAGCAGCACCCCGGTGATCAGCGCCAGCAGCGCGGCGGCCGTGCGCAGCGGCAGCGACACGTGCACATCCACCCAGCCGGCGCCGGGCACGCTGCCCACGGTGCTCAGCAGCAGCTGGTGACGGCCGAGCCAGAAGCCGCCGGCCAGGGCCAGGGCGAACAGTCCCCAGGGCTGGCGCAGGGCGCGCAGCTGGGCGGCGCTGAAGCCGGCGAAACGGCCGTCGCTGAGCTGGGGGGGGCGCGCCATCAGCCCCCAGAGGCCAGCGGCGCTGTGGGCCATGCCCAGGGCCAGGGCCAGGGTGAGACCGAAGGCCAGGGCGGGGAAACGCACCAGGGCGAAGCTCACATCGGCGCCGAGGATGGGATCGCGCAGGCCACTGTCGGGAGCCAGCAGGGCCAGGCTCCAGAGCCCCCAGCCCCTGGCCAGGGCCACGGCGGCGGCGGCGCCGGCCAGGGCCGCCAGCAGCCGCGGCATGCCCAGCGGCCAGCGCAGCAGGGCCAGCAGCAGCGGCACCGCCAGCAGCAGCAGCGGCGGCCAGGAGAGATCCGCCAGCGCCACCAGGCCGTGCAGGCGGCGCGGATCGAAGGGATTGAGCAGCAGCCGCTGGGCCAGCCGCAGCAGCAGCAGCACCGGCAACAGCTGGGCCAGCCCCAGCACAGCCAGCCCCACCAGGTAGGGCACCGGCGCCAGGGCAAAGCGGGTGCGCTCGCCAGCCGCGCTAGCGGGGAGGTCCCACAGCCAACACAGCCAGCGCTGCAGCGCCAGGGCCAGGGCCAGACCCAGCACCAGGCCCAGACCCTGCAGCAGCCAGCGGCGCACCTGCACTGCGCCCCAGTCGAACTGGGCAAACCACTGCCACTCGATCCAGCTGCGGGCCGCAACCACCAGGGCGGCGGCCACCACCAGCAGCAGCAACAGGCCCACGGCGGCCGCGAGCAACGGCTTGGGAAGGCGCCGCAGTTGCCGCCGCATGGGAGCAGACCTCTCCGCCCGACCTTACGCAGGGCCAGCCCATGGGGCGACCCCAAACTAATCCCGATTCCCGGACTCGGCTTTTATCGGCCCACCGGTTCGGCGCTGTTAACGTTCCCCAACTTGTCAGGGTCTTTCGTGACGGCCACTCTGTCCCGCTCCGCCCTCTCCGGCCCCACCTTCACCGGCCTGCGCTGCAAGGAGTGCGGTGAGCCCTACGCCTCCGGTGCCCGTCACGTCTGTGAAGACGTCTGCTTCGGCCCGCTGGAGGTGGTCTACGACTACGAGGCGATCAGGAGCCGCGTCAGTCGCGCCACGATCGAGGCCGGGCCCGCCTCGATCTGGCGCTACCGCGACTTCCTGCCCATCGAGGGCGATCCCATCGATGTGGGCACCGGCTTCACACCGCTGCTCAAGGCGAACAACCTGGCCAGGCGCCTGGGGCTCAAGAGCCTCTACATCAAGAACGACGGCGTCAACATGCCGACCCTCTCCTTTAAAGACCGGGTGGTGAGCGTGGCCCTCACCCGGGCCCGCGAACTGGGCTTCACCACGGTGAGCTGCGCCTCCACCGGCAACCTGGCCAACTCCACCGCCGCCATCGCCGCCCATGCCGGCCTGGAGTGCTGCGTGTTCATCCCCTCCGACCTGGAGCTGGGCAAGGTGCTGGGAACCCTGATCTACAACCCCACCCTGATGGCGGTGAAGGGCAACTACGACCAGGTGAACCGTCTCTGCTCGGAGGTGGCCAACACCTACGGGTGGGGGTTTGTGAACATCAACCTGCGTCCCTACTACTCCGAGGGCTCCAAGACCCTGGGCTACGAGGTGATCGAACAGCTGGGCTGGCAGCTGCCCGACCACATCGTGGCGCCCCTGGCCTCCGGCTCCCTGTTCACCAAGATCCGCAAGGGCTTTGATGAATTCATCAAGGTGGGACTGGTTGACGATAAGCCCGTGCGCTTCAGCGGCGCCCAGGCCGAGGGCTGCAGCCCCATCGCCCAGGCCTTCGCCGAGGGCCGCGACTTCATCACCCCGGTGAAGCCCAACACCATTGCCAAGTCGATCGCCATCGGCAACCCCGCCGACGGCCCCTACGCCATCGACATCGCCAACGCCACCAAGGGCAGCATCGCCGCGGTGAACGACACCGAGATCATCGAAGGCATCAAGCTGCTGGCCGAAACCGAGGGCGTGTTCACCGAAACCGCCGGCGGCACCACCATCGCTGTGCTCAAGAAGCTGGCGGAGCAGGGCAAGATCAACCCCGACGAAACCACTGTGGCCTACATCACCGGCAACGGCCTCAAGACCACCGAGGCCGTGGCCGATGTCATCGGAGCGCCCTACACCATCGAGGCCCAGCTCGACAGCTTCAAGGCCGCCTGGCAGCAGGCCCAGGCCAAGCACGCCGCCGCTGCGGCCACCACCACGGCCACGGTCTGACCCCCGGGTTGAGCCCCCAGGGCTCCGCACACCTCACCCAGCCTCGCAACTCCGCAAGCCCTTCCACCTGCCCCCATGGCCGTTCAGGTTCTGATCCCCACCCCCCTGCAGAAGTTCACCAACAACGAGGCCAGCGTGGAGCTGGAGGCCGCCAGCGTGGCCGCCTTGGTGGAGGCCATGGAGGGAAAGTTCCCCGGCATCCGCGCCCGCCTCTGCGACGACAGCGGCAAGCTGCGCCGCTTCCTGAACATCTACGTGAACAGCGAGGACATCCGCTTCCTCGACAACGAGAGCACCAGCCTCAGCGATGGCGACGAGGTGTCGATCGTGCCCGCCGTGGCTGGCGGCTGATCCTCCCGGCGTTGCTGCACCTGGGTTACTGCCCCTGGGTTGCTGCTCTTGGTAGCAAGGGCAGCAACGCCACAGCGCAGCCTGGCTCTCAATAGCCTGCAGTCCCGTTCCGCAAGTCCCGATCCCGCGCCGGGCGCGCCGGCCCCTCCGCCATGACCCAGGCCCCGATCTCCCCGACCACCAGCCCCTGGCAAGCCAAGGCCCGCCTGTTCGACTACCGCCAGGCGGCCAACCCGGTGCGCTCCGGTCTCACCGAGCCGATCGTCTACCGGCACTGGCAGCCCCAGCTGCACGCCAGCGGTCCCAGCGCCGTGATCCCCCTCGACCTCAGCGCCGAGCTGGGCTGCCCGGGACCCGCCACCAGCCCGGCCCTAGCCGCCCACTTCCTGCGCATCCTGGCCGGTGAGGGGCTCAAGGCCGCCTGCCAGGCCACCAGCTCGCTGTTCTTTGTGCTGGAAGGGTCCGGCAGCCTGCGCTGGAGCGGCCGCGAGCTGGGCTGGAGCCAGGGTGACCTGATCGCTCTGCCCTGCGGCGATGCGCCCCTGCTCGAGGCCCTCAGCACCAGCGTTCTCTACTGGGTGCACGACGGCCCCCTGCTGCAGTACCTGGGGGTGGAGGCCACCGCGGCGCGGTTCGAGGCCACCCACTACCCGGCCGCCCTGCTGGAGACGGAGCTGCAACAGCTGCTGGCCGACCCCAGCGCCGCCCACAGCAATCGTCTCTCCCTGCTGCTGGCCAACGCCGACCTGCCCGCCAGCCGCACCGTGACCCACACCCTCTGGGCGATGCTCGGCGTGGTGCCGGCCGGGGCCGTTCAGCCCCCCCACCGGCACCAGTCGGTGGCCCTCGACCTGATCATCGACTGCGATCCCGGTTGCTACACCCTGGTGGGCACGGAGCTCGACGCTCAGGGCCGGATCCGCAACCCCGAGCGCATCGACTGGCAGAGCGGCGGTGCCTTCATCACCCCGCCGGGGCACTGGCATGCCCACGTCAACGAGAGCGGGCGGATGGCCCGGCTGCTACCGATTCAGGACGCCGGCCTGCACACCTACCTGCGCAGCCTCGACATCCGCTTCAGCGCCGCTCCCGGCGGCTGAGCGGCCCTGCTCATCGGCCTCCACGATCGAGCGGAAGCGGTCGCCATCGATCGTCTCCTCGGTGATCAGCCGCTCCACCAGCATGTCCATCAGATCGCGGCGGGGGACCAGCAGGGCGGTGGCCTGCTCCAGAGCGTGGCGGGCCAGGTCACGGACCTGGCGGTCGATGCGGCTGCCGGTGTCCTCGGAGTAGTGGGGCTGGGAGCGCAGCCAGTCGCGACCCAGGAACACCTCCGGGCCGTCGCCTTCGAGAGCCACCGGCCCCAGGGGTGAGAAGCCGTAGCGGGTGACCATCTCACGGCCGATGCGGCCCACCAGCTCCAGGTCGCTGGAGGCCCCCTGGGTCACCTCGTCCGGTCCGAACACCACCAGTTCGGCGGCCCGGCCGCCCATGGCCACCACCATCCGCGCCAAGAGGTAGGCCTTGCTGATCAGGCCGGAGTCGAGCACGTCCTCATCCGGCATGGTGCGGGCGAAGCCACCGATGCCGCCGGAGCGGGGCAGCAGGGTGACCTTGTCGAGCCGGTCGGCGTGGGGCACCAGGGTGGTGAGCAGGGCATGGCCCACCTCGTGGTAAGCGATCAGGCGCTTCTTGGCCGAATCCTGCAGCGGAGCGGCCGTCAGGCCCATGGTGATGCGCTCGAGGGCATCGCCCATGGCGGTGTCGTCGATGGTGCTCTGGCGCCGGCGGGCGGTGAGGATCGCCGCCTCGTTGAGCAGGTTGGAGAGATCGGCGCCGGAGAAGCCCGGCGTGCGGCTGGCCCAGGCGGCCATCGACACCCCCTCGGCCAGGGGGCGGCTGCGGGCATGCACCGCCAGGATCTCCTCGCGGCCACGGCGGTCCGGCAGGTCCACGGTGATGCGGCGGTCGAAGCGGCCGGGGCGGGTGAGGGCCGCATCGAGCACGTCGGGGCGGTTGGTGGCCGCCAGCAGGATCACGCCGGAGTTGTCGGCGAAGCCATCCATCTCGGTGAGCAGCTGGTTGAGGGTCTGCTCACGCTCGTCGTTGCCGCCGCCGATGCCGGCACCGCGCTGGCGGCCCACCGCATCCACCTCGTCGATGAAGATGATGCAGGGCGCCTTCTCCTTGGCCTTGCGGAACAGGTCGCGCACCCGGCTGGCTCCCACGCCCACGAACATCTCCACGAATTCGGAGGCGGCCATGGAGAAGAAGGGCACGCCGGCCTCGCCGGCGATGGCCCGGGCCAGCAGGGTCTTGCCGGTGCCCGGGGGGCCGGTCAGCAGCACCCCTTTGGGAATGCGGGCGCCGATGGCGGTGTAGCGCTCGGGTGCCTTCAGGAAGGTGACCACCTCCTGGAGCTCCTCCTTGGCCTCGGCGATCCCGGCCACATCCTCGAAGCGCACGCTCACGCCGCCCTCCGGCTGCAGGCGCGGCTTGCTGGCCCCGAATCCCAGGGCCTTGTTGGCCACCTTGGCCGAGCGCTTGAGCAGCAGGGCCAGGCCGCCCAGCAGCAGCAGCACCAGCAGGCCGTTGGACACCAGGGCCGCGGAGGCCGCATCGGCGCGGTCGTCGCGCACCGACAGGGGCACACCGGCCTGCTCGGCAGTGCGCAGCAGCTGCTGGTCGTTGGCGAACACCGGCACGCGCAGCTCGCGACCATCGCCGAACTCGACGCGCACCTCCTGCTGGCGCGGCGAGAGCTCCAGATCCTTCACCCGTCCCTCACGGATGTCGGTGAGCAGCTGGCTGTAGGAGGGCGGATCGCCGCCGCGCCCCATCAGGCTGCCGCGCACCCTGGGCGAGGACTGCTCCTGGGGTTCAGCCGGGGAGGCTGCCGGCAGGTCCGCAGCGGCGGTGGTGGGACTGGCGCTCACGGCGATCCGTCGCTACTGGGGAGCCTAGCGATTTGACGCAGGGCCAGTTCGCAGAGGAAGATCGTTGTTTGGCCGAACGCGAGCACGGGGATGGCTGTACCCAAGAAGAAAACGTCCAAGGGCAAGCGCAACCAGCGACACGCCACCTGGAAGGGCAAGGCTGCGGTGGCGGCCCAGCGGGCCATGTCCCTCGGCAAGGCGGTGCTCAGCGGCCGCGCCCAGGGCTTCGTCTATCCGATCGACAGCGACGAGGACGCCGAGGAGTGATCCCCGGCGCCGCTCTTCAGCCCCCGCAGCCGGCGGCGGCCATCGAGCACACCGATGGCAGCCACGGGCAGAGCTGGGCAGCGCTCCAGGCCAGTGGCATCCAGCCCTGGTGCGCGCAACCTTGGTTCGCACAATCGGGGGGCATAGAGCTCCGGCGGCAGGCTGCACAGGCTGGCCCGCACCAGCCGGCCCAGAGCTTCCGCTGAGAGGGTCGCCCCACCGGAGCGGCGCTGCCGGGCCTCCGCCTGAAACCGCCAGCGCCGCGGCAGGGTCCAGCTCAGCGGCCGCAGCACCCACAGCGCGTCCAGGTGCTCCCAGGCAGGCCCGTAGGCCAGCAGTTCCCGGTCCCAATGCGGCAGCCAGGCCCGCTCCTGCGGGGTGAGGGTGCGGGGTCCGGCTGCGGCCATCAGAGCGTCGAGATCCACACCGTCCAGGGCCGGCCCCAGGGCCCGGCAACCGACCAGCCAGCCCTCCAGCAGCAGGGCGTCGGCCTGCAGCAGCTGCTCGCCGCAGCGATCTCCTTCGCCGTTGCGCAGGGTCTTGTCGAAGCGGGGCAGGCGCAACTCCCCGCCGCCGCGCCAGTGGGCCAGGCAGCATCGCAGCAGGTCCGGGTCGTGGCTGCCCGGCGGCACCCGCGTGACCCCGAAGGGATTGCCGGCCATCGCCCGCAGGCGCTCCGGCCAGGGCAGATAGAAGTCGTCGATCGAGGCCACCGCCAGGCGCAGACCCCGCTCCTGGGCCAGCCCGGCGAGCAGGCGACAGAGGCTGCTCTTGCCCGCGCCCACCGGCGCGTTCAGGCCGATGGCGGGCCGCCGCCCCTGCTCCGCCAGCTGCTGCAGGCGCTCCAGCAGGGGCAGGCCGAACTCCCGCAGCAGTGCCGGATCCCCAGCCATCAGGTGCCGAGCTTGTAGGCCTCGAGCACCACCGCGTACACCAGGCCGATGCGCAGGTTGTCGGCCACCCGCCAGCCCAGGCTGGGCTGCTCCTCCACCAGCCGGCCCCGCAGGCGCACCACCAGCTCCAGCAGCAGCACCAGGGCCAGGACCATCACCGGCCGCCCTCCGGGAAACAGGGGCAGCAGATAGGCGGTGAGGTTGCCGCCCACGTAGAACCCCACCAGCAGGGCCAGCAGCACGGCACTGCGGTGGCGCCAGCTGCCCCGCAGCTGGCCGGCCAGCAGATCGGCCAGGGCGGAGCTCAGGCGCTGGAAACGGGTGCGCTGCAGGGTCGTGGGTCTCAGAGCAGGGCCTGCAGATAGGAGAGCGTGATTCGGCCCTCGGGGCAAGCCGGACCGCGGAGCACCCGGTCAGCCGGCCCCAGGCCCGTGAGCAGCGCCCGCGCCGCCGCGAAGCGCTCCAGCGGCTCGGCGAGGCCGTAGTGGCTGAGGGTGACCACACAGGGCACCCCCGCCGCCAGCGCCGCCGCCAGCCCGGCGGGGGAGTCCTCGATCGCCAGGGCCGCGCCGCAGGCCAGCCCCAGACGCTGCAGGGCGAGGGTGTAGGCCTCGGGATCGGGCTTCTTGCGGCGCACGTCGTCGCCGCACACCCAGAGCTCGACGGCATCCGCCAGCTCCCCCAGCAGCCGCTGGGCCAGCGCCCGCACCGCCGTGCGGCCGCTGGTGGTGACGATCGCCTGGCGCACCCCGGCGGCCGCCGCCGCCTGGATCAGCTCCGCCACGCCCGGCCGAAGATCCAGGGAACCGGCCGCCATCAGGGCCGCGTAATGGCGCTGCTTGCAGGCCTGCAGCGCCTCCAGTCGCTCCGGCTGCGGCTCGCGGCCCTCCAGCTGGCGCAGGGCGGCGGCGATGCGCTCGCGGCCACCGGCGATCGCCAGCCAGGCCCCGTAGGCCTGCCCGTCCCAGTGCAGCGGCACGCCCTGTTCGGCGAAGGCGCGGTTGAAGGCGCGGCGATGGCCGTCGCGCTCCGTCTCCGCCAGGGTGCCGTCCACGTCCCAGAGCAGGGCCCGCAGGGCCATCGGCAGCAGAGCAGGCGTGCAACGACGCACCCTAGGCAGGGGGGTGGGCCCGGCCCCGCCGCTTCACAATGGCCTGCGAACCGCTGCGCCGCCGTTGCTCCCCGCCCTCCACGAGCAGCGCTGGCAGCTGCCCGCCGCCCTGGGGGCACTGGCCGAGCCGGAGGCCCTGCGGCAGCTCAATCCAGCGGGATGTGAACCACTGCCCGATGCGTTGCTGGCCCTGCTGGTGCGCCGGGGCCATACCAGCGCCGAGGCGGTGGCGGCCCTGCTGCAGCCCGCCCAGGCCCCCGATCCTTTGCGCCACTTCGCCGATCTGGCAGCGGCGGCGGCACGCCTGGAGCAGGCCTGCCAACGGGGCGAAGCCGTGGCCATCTGCGGCGACTACGACGCCGACGGGATGACCAGCACCGCCCTGCTGGTGGGCGTGCTGGAGCGCCTGGGAGCGGCTCCGCTGGCCGCCATTCCCAGCCGCCTGGAGGACGGCTACGGCCTCAATGTGGCCATGGTGGAAAACCTCGCCGGCCAGGGGGTGGGGCTGCTGGTGACGGTGGACAACGGCGTGTCGGCCCACGCGGCCCTGGAGCGCGCCCGCGCGCTGGGGCTGGAGGTGATCCTCACCGACCACCACACCATTCCCGATCCCCTGCCCCCCCATCTGGCCCTGCTCCACCCCCAGCGCACGCCGGAGGGATCGCCCTTCCGCGGCCTGGCCGGCGTGGGGCTGGCCTATGTGCTGGCAGCGGCCCTGTGCCGGCGCCAGGGCCGCGCCGATGGCCTGCGCATGGCCCTCGACCTGTTCTGCATCGGCACCATCGCCGACATGGCCCCCCTGGCGGGGGTGAACCGGCGCTGGCTGATCGACGGCCTGCCGCGGCTGGGCCAGAGCGGCCTGGCCGGGCTGCAGGCCCTGCAGCGCCTGGCCGGCGTGGAAGGCCAACCCCTCGACGCGGAGGCGGTGAGCTTCCGCATCGCGCCCCGGATCAATGCCGTGGGGCGCCTGGGGGATCCCCAGCTGGTGGTGGAGCTGCTCACCACCGAGGATTCCGGGCGGGCCCTGGAGCTGGCCCGCGAGTGCGAGGGCCTCAACCGCCAGCGGCGCGAGCTCTGCGAGGCCATCGAGGCGGAGGCCCTGGCCCTGCTGGAGGCCGATGGCAGTGCCCGGCCCGACTTCGTGCTGCTGGCCCAGAACCACTGGCACCACGGCGTGATCGGCATCGTCGCCGCCCGGCTGGTGGAGCGGCTGCACCGGCCCTGTGCCCTGCTGGCGGGGGAGGGCAACGGGCGCCTGCGGGCCTCGGTGCGGGCGCCGCGGGGCTTTGCCGTGGATGCGGCCCTGGGGGCCTGCGCCGACCTGCTGGAGCGCTACGGCGGCCATCCCGCCGCCGGCGGCTTCACGGTGCGGGCCGAGCGGCTGGAGGAGCTGCAGCAGCGGCTGCAGCAACAGGCCCAGCAGTGGCTGCAGGAGCGGGGCGGCAGCCATCCGGTGGAGCCGGAGGCCCTGCTGTCGCTGGCGGCGATCGACCGGGAGTTTCTGCGCCAGCAGCAACGGCTGGAGCCGTTCGGCATCAGCCACCCCCAGCCGGTGTACTGGAGCAGCGGCTGCGAGCTGCGCAGCCAGAAGCTGCTGCGCGGCGGCCACCTGCAGCTGGAGCTGGAACAGGACGGGGCCCGGCTGCGGGCGATCGGCTGGCGCTGGCAGGGGGAGGCTCAGCTGCCGGGGCGGCTGGATGTGGCCTACCGGCTGCGGCTGGACCGCTGGCAGGAGCGCGAACGCCTCCAGCTGGAGCTGGTGGGGCTGCGGCCCAGCGCCCTCGGGGAGAACGGTGAGGCCGAGGTGACGCTGCAGCGCGGCCAGCGGCTCTATTGGTGCCGCCGCCAGGGCAGCGGTGTGGTGATCCGCAACGCCGCCGGTGAGGAACTGCACAGCGGCAGCACCCCGGAGCACCCCTACCTGCGCGCCCTGCTGCAGGACGCCGCCACCGCCCTCGGGCTGGCCGCGTGATGGCCGTGGGCCGCGATCTGGCCCACCTGGCCCGGCTGCTGCTGCTGGGCCTGCTGGTGTGCGCGGCGGCCGCCCTGGTGAGCAACCTGGGCGGCATCCCCCTCTTCCCCCTGGGCATGGTGAGCACCCAGGTGCCGGAGTGGCGACAGCTGGCCTGGACGCTGCTGGTGGGCTCGCTCACCGGGCTGCTGGGGGGCCTGTTCGCCCGCACCCTCCTGGGCCTGCGGGGCTGGCTGCGCCCGCGGCTGGCAGGCCAGCCGCTGCTCTGGGGGCTGGCCCTGGGCACGGTGCTGGCGCTGATGGCTCTGCTCAGCGACGGCTGGAGCGGCGGCGATGGGGAGGTGCTGCTCAAGCAGTTGCTCGAGCAACGCGGCCCCCTGCCGGCGGCGGCCTGCTGCAGCTGCTCGGGGCCGAGGCAGCGCTCAGCGTGGCGCTGGGAATGGCCGGGGCCCTGGCGGGTGCCACCCAGCTGCCCCTGATCACGGCCGTGTTCACCATCAAGCTGGCCGGCGATCAGCAGTGGCTGCTGGGGATCGTGCTCAGTTCAGCCCTGGGCGCCCAGGGCGGACGGCGCCTGCAGGCCGAGCCGATCTACCACGCCCTCAGAGAGCCCCGCGCCGGTAGAACAGGATGAAGATCACCGCAGGACCAGCGAGGGTGATCAGGGCCAGGGCGGCGAAATTGGCGATCAGGTTGAAATCGATGCCCATGGGTGCCGTCGCGGGGAAGCGAAATGCTCCTACCACCCTAGGGCTCAACCGCCGCTCAGCCGCCGCCGCCGAACCACTCTGTGATCCCTCGTCACGCCTGAACGCCAGCCCGTGAAACCCACCCCCACCTGGACCTGCATCGCCGGCTGCGGAGCCTGCTGCCGGCTCGATCCGGAGCTGCGCCAGGACGCCCTGGCCGCCCTCAGCCCCCAGCAGCGCCAGCAGTATCTGGCGATGGTGGGCCCGGACGGCTGGTGCCGCCACTACGACACGGGCGGGAGGCGCTGCCGCGTGTACGACGGGCGCCCCGATTTCTGTCGGGTTAGCAACCTGATGGCCCTGTTCGGCGCTGCGGGCCAGGACGCCGATGACCTGGCGATCGCCTGCTGCCGCCAGCAGATCCGCAGTGAGTATGGCGGCCGTGGCAAGGTGATGCGCCGTTTCCTGCGGGCAATTCGCCGGCCATGAACAGCGACGAGTCCAGAGAGCTGCCGACGGAGGGCGGCCTGCAGGCCGCGGCCCCCGCGGCACCGGCCACCGGCGCCTTCCTGGGGGCCCTGCTCACCACCTTCACCACGGTGTTCCTGGCCGAACTGGGGGACAAGACCCAGCTGGCGGCCCTGCTGCTCTCGGCCCAGTCGGGCCAACCGCTGGTGGTGTTCATCGGCGCCTCCCTGGCCCTGATCAGCTCCAGCCTGGTGGGGGTGCTGCTGGGCCGTTGGCTGGCCCGGCTGCTGCCGGCCCACGAGCTCGAACGGCTGGCGGGCCTGCTGATGGTGGGCCTGAGCCTCTGGCTGGGCCGCCAGGCGGTGGTGCAGCTGAACTCTCCCCCCCCCGGCCTGCCGCTGGGCTGAGCGACACCCACCCGGCACCGCCACCCCCCAGTGCCCCCTCAGTGCCAGTGCCCCCTCAGTGATTGATGGACTTCAGCCTGCTCGCCTCCACCTTCATCACCGTGTTCCTGGCGGAGCTCGGCGACAAGACCCAGCTGGCGATCGTCAGCATCAGCGGCACCTCCAGCCGGCCCCTGGCCGTGTTCGCCGGCAGCTCCCTGGCCCTGGTGCTCGCCAGCCTGCTGGGGGCCGCGGCCGGAGGCTCGCTGTCGGCGGTGATCCCCACCAACGCCCTGCAGCTGGCGGCCTCGGTTGGCTTTCTGGTGCTGGGGGTGCGCCTGATCCGCAAGGCCGCCAGCGCCGACGCGGCCACCAGCGCCAACGCAGCCGTTGGGACCGAGGACGCCGGCAACGCCGACTCCGGACAGGCCTGAGCGGCGCCTGCATACAATCCCCCCAGCAGGATCTGCAGGTCGTGGGCATCGCTCCGAGCCCGGACCGAGCGTTCCCGCCCGCCATCCCCGCGTGCCCCCAGGGCGGTTGGCGATGGCCACCGCCACCCCATTCGAACCCCCATGAAGTTCACGGTCGCCGACCTGCTCGACCAGCTTCCCGCCGATGAAGCTCTGCCCCTCGCCAAGCTCGAGAAAGCCCTGGGGCTGAGCAGCAAAACCGCCAAGCAGCAGCTGCGCATCGCCCTCGACGCCCTGCTCAAGTTGGCGGTGGTGCAGGAGAGCGAGGCCGGTCTGCAGCGCGCCGACAACCCTGAGCTGATCCCCGCCCGGTTGCGCTGCTCCAGCAAGGGCTTCTGTTTCGCCCTGCGCGAAGACGGCGGCGAGGACATCTACATCCGGGAGCACCAGCTCAACCACGCCTGGAACGGCGACCGCGTGCTGGTGAAGGTGACCCGCGAGGGCGGTCGCCGCCGTTCCCCGGAAGGCGGTGTGCAGTGCATCCTCGAGCGCCAGACCCCCTCCCTGCTGGCCCAGATCGAACAGCAGCCGGACCGGTTGCTGGCCACCCCGCTCGATGACCGCCTGCTCACCAGCGTCGAGCTGCCCGCCGCCGACGCCGCCCACCTCGACCCCGAGCACCAGTCGGTGGTGGAGGTGGTGATCGACCGCTACCCGGTGGGTCAGTTCTCCCCCCAGGGCCATGTGGCCCGCAGCCTGCCGGTGAACGGGGGCGAGGCGGCCGATCTGGAGCTGCTGCTCACCAAACACCGGCTCAACAGTCCCGCCGCCGCCGCCCGGGCCAGCCTCAAGGCGCTCAGCGCCGACGGCCGTGAGGACCTCACGGCCCAGCCCGCCCTGCTGCCCCAGCTCTGGGCCGGCGAGGCGGCGCCGGGGTTGCCGGCCCTGGCCCTGGAGAGCCGCGATCAGGGCTGGACGCTGTGGCTGCACAGCCCGGCGGTGGCCGAGCGGTTCGTCGCCGGCGGCAGCCTTGATCAGTGGTTGCGTGCCCAGGCCGATGCCCTCTGCCTCGGCCGCCGCTGGCTGCCCCTGCTCAGCCCGGCGCTCACCAAGGCCGCTGCCTTCAGCGCCGGCCAGGAGCAGGCGGCCCTGTCGGTGGCCCTGGAGCTCGACGCCGAGGGGCGCCTGCAGGGCTATCGCTTCTGCCGCAGCTGGATCAAACCGGTGGCGGACGTGAACCAGGCCGCCCTCACCGCCCTGGCGGAGCGCAAGCCCAGGAGCCGCACCACCCCCACGGCGCTGAAGCCGCTCAAGGCCCAACTGGAGCAGCTGGAGCAGCTGCTGGCCCTCGGCGAGCTGCTGCGGGCGCGGCGTCTGGAGGCGGGCTCGATCGAACTCGACCTGCCCCTGCCCCCGATCGACAGCCTCGGCGATCTCAGCGTGCCCGCCCCCGGTCCGGCCCACCAGGGCTGGCTGCTCAGCCTGCCGGCCCAGCAGCCGGCGGCGATCCTGCGCGAGGCGGTGCTGCTGGCCGAGCGGGCCCTGGGCGAACACCTGGCGGCCCTGGAGCTGCCGGCCCTGTTCGCCCTCAACCCCGCTCCCGACAGCGGCGACCTCAACGATGTGGCCAAGGCGGCCCTGGCCCTGGAGATCCCTCTAGAGCTGGGGGAGGAGGGCCACGCCAGCGCCGCCGAACTGGCGGCGGCCTTCGCTGCCTCCAGTCGCAGCCGCTCCCTCCAGCAGCAGCTGCGCGGCGTGGCGCAACCGGTGCAGCTGAGCGAGAGCCGCGGCGAGCACACCCTGGCCGGCCTGGTGGGCGAGGAGGCGGCGCTGGCGCCCTGGACCTGCCCGACCCTGCACTACGCCGACATCTGGAACCAGCAGCTGCTGGTGCTGCTGCTCAGTCAGGGCAAGGACCGGCCCAGTCCCCGCCACAAGACGAGCGTGGATCTCGCCTCCCCCGCCTGCCACGGCGCCATCGACTGGCCCCTGCTGGAACCCGCCTGCCTCACCCCCCTGCAGGAGTCCCTGGAGCACGGGCTGGTGCAGCGCCTCAACGGCAAACGGCGCTTCCTGGCGGAACTGGAGGCCGATCTGCTGGCCATGGCCCAGGCTCGCCAGGCCGAGCCCCTGGTGGGCCAGGTGCTGCCGGGCGTGATCAGCGGCGTGCAGAGCTACGGCTTCTTCGTGGAGGTGCCCCCCTCGAACGTCGAGGGGCTGGTGCATGTGAGCTCCCTCAAGGACGACTGGTACGAGTACCGCTCCCGCCAGAACCGGCTGGTGGGCCGCAAGAACCGCCGCACCTACATGCTCGGCGACGCGGTGGAGGTGGAGATTCAGAAGGTGGATGCCCTGCGCCACCAGATCGACCTGGCCGTGGTGCAGCCGGAGATCACCTCAGTCGAAGGCGAGGAGGTCGAAGACCTGGAGGTCGTCGACGCTGACGGCAATGGCGACGACCGTGGCGACGGCGGCGACGGCGGCGACTGCGACGACG